>NZ_JAAORL010000001.1:355510-711020 GCF_017696015.1 Prochlorococcus marinus CUG1415
TAACATCATAAAAATGGGAGATGTTATAAGTAAAAACTTAAAGAAAGATATTTCAGTTTTTAATAGAGGGGACAGAAAACTAATTAATGAAAGATTCGAAAAAGCTGATTCACTCTTAGAAGGCTTAGATAGTTGGATCGTCAAACAAGTAAGCTCTATTCCAGAGGAAAACAGAGTAATTGTCTCTAAACACAAAGCAATGGAATACTACGGTGATGCTTTTGGTTTTGAGACAGTTAGTTTACTAGACTTCCTTGGAGATTCATCAAGCTTAAGACCTGAAAACATTAGTTCAACTTTGAATATGCTAGAGGAAGAAAATGTTAAGGCAATATTTCCAGAACAAATACCAGCGTCTAAGTTATTAAAGAACTTAAGTAGGCAAAGTTCTGTTCCTTTAGCTTCTGATCAAATATTCGTTGATGGATTGATGATGGATGGTAATACGGTTTCAGTAGCCGTTCACAACACTTGTACAATTGTTGATTCATTAGGTGGAAGCTGTGATAAAGAATCTGGCTCCAATCTTGAGTCTGAATGGTACAAGCTTTCAGATTAATTTTCAAAAAATATAGAAGATTGTGTCATGTCTTAAACACTTGTTAACTCAATACGTTTAAGATGACTAAATCTCCAAGATTTAACGCCTTGAATCTTGACGATATCATTGAAGTAACTTTGCCTTAGGGGAAGCGCTTGATACATGTACAAGCTAAATATCAGTACTTAAATAGTGCAATATTCCCTCTTAAATACGTTCCGCCATCTTACTTATAAATTGATTTTATTGGTTATATTCAAAGGATCAAAGGAGTACTTTTGAATAATTAGGTTTCGTAATTTTTTTGATTATGCAAAATCATAAAAAAATCTATATCAAGTGTTTTGATAGATTAACTACTTCTCAAATGAGGGGTTTAATCCCAATATGGGTCATCTCCAGAGTCTGTATCCCATGATGATCCCGTTATGGATGGTTGGAGGATGTATAATTTCTACTCTCTAAATTCTTTAAAATCTTTGCGGTAGTTAGGCTTTGGGCTATGCCCTCGTAGGGACTTGAACCCGAGACCTCTCCCTTACCAAGGGAGTGCTCTACCGCTGAGCTACAAGGGCAATTTTAAAGTGGGCCGGGTTGGACCAATCAAGACTGCCTGCAGCACAATGATTCTGAAGTGTGCAGAATAAATTTAGACGGCCTGCCTGTGGCTGTCAAATTATTTCTAGGGAGTGCTGTAACTTATCTTCAGTCCACTTTTTGCAGACGATATTACTGCTATGGGATAATCTTATTGATTGACAGTCGATCTAAACTAAGAGGGATAAAACCCTCTTTTTTTATGTTTTTTTGATGGGAGAAGAAGCTTATCAAATAAAAGATTACTTTCATGATGAGGCAGTAGCTTTTGCTGGAGCGATGCATCCCAAAGGTAGCCTGGCTCACAATTCAGATGAGATGTATTCATCTGACCGATATAAGTTAGAGAGTTGGAACCCTGAAGATACAATTCCAGTGGCAACTTTTTTTTATGAAAAGTACTCCCCAAAAAAAGCATATTTTTATGTCGCATCTTTTACAGAAACACAATGGAAAGAATCTCATATGGAAGTTTATTCACTCTTTTCTATCTGGTGGAATAAAGAATGGAGTCACTGGGAAAAAATACCTGAGTACTGTTGTTCCGTAATATCTGAAAAACCTCAACCACCTTTACATAAAGAAGCAGCAAATTGGATGTTGAAAAGAATGACTACCAAAGGCTCTGGTTTCGCAGAAGTAGATTATTTTATAGAAGGCAAATTAGAACTAATAATTTGAATATTTCTCACCTACTTCAACTTTTCTTTTAAGTATTTTTTTATTTGATATCAGAACTAAAATAAGAGTCATGAAATATTCTTTTTTTTAGTTTAATTTTTGATTAATGGGAAAAGAAACTTATCGAATAGAAGAATATTGGCATGATGAGGTAACCGCTTTTGGTACGGCGTTCGGCATTTTAGGCGAGAGAGAAAGACCAAAAGAAGATTTCTGTGAATCAACTGACTTTAATAATCTAGAGAGTTCCTTACCTCCAGATACCATCAAAGTTGCAACTTTTGTGTACAAAGAATACTCTACAAAAAAAATAAATTTTTATGTTTGCTCATTCCCGGAACCACATCCACATTATTCATATTCTCTCTTCTCAATAATGTGGAGTAGAGATAATCTCTGGGAATTAAATCCTTGGTACTGTTGTTCTGTAAAATCTGAACAACCTCAACCATTTTTACATAAAGAAGCAGCAAATTGGATGTTTAAAGAAATGACTACTTACGGTTGTGCTATTGCTCCATTAGACGTCTTCAAAAAAGGAAAACTAGAGATAATAATTTGATAAAGTTCTATTTTTAATATGAGACGCTTACTTCTAGTCACAATAATATTTTTGTTTCCTTTCTACGCTCAAGCCGGCTTCCCAGAAGGTGAGAATGGATATGATCTAAAAAAAATTGAAGAGTCTTTTAGATTACCCTGTGATGAGATTGGAAATGATGATTGTATAGCAAGAGCATTGGGTGTTGGTGCCTGTACCTGGGTATTTGGAATAAACAAAGATAAAGAACCGGCGGAAGCTTTAAAAATTGCAGATAATGTTTTAATTGCTCTTCTAAAAGGAAATAATCTTGATTTAAAATCAATGCTTGAAAAAGATGGATTAATTAAAAATAATATTAAAAAAGAAGCCACTTACAGAATTAATTTTTGCAGAGAAGAGACAAAAAAAGCTATCCCAAAGTTAGTAAAGAAATTGCCGGAGGGTGTTGTATTGGATGAAGAGAGAATAGAAAATTTAACCAGCGTCTTTCCTCTGCAATATTTAAGTATGTTTGAGCAATTTAGCAAATATAAAAAGTGAAACTTTTACTATTGACTCCTATAATCAAACGTTTTAAAAAGAGTGCTTTTTTCTCATCACTTAATCAGAATACTTGTCCTGTTTATGATGCTGAAGAAATCAAAAAAAAAGAACAAGAAGAAGCTATTAAAAAGTTATATCCATAAAAAAATATTCCATGTTTAAAAGAAAAGATTTCTGTTTTTATGATCTAAATTTTCTATGTACTTTGCTCCTTAATTTTAAAAACTTTTCGTTTTGATTTTCAAAATCATTTGTATCCCACTTATTTCCATAAAAATTATATGCTTCATCTTTTGGTGAAGTAAGTTCGCAATCCTTTCTCCAATAAATTTCTAGTCGACAATCTTTGTTTGAACAAACCCAGTTAGCTTTAGGTACTTGGCAAATATAAACATTACCGCTTTTATCCTTTATTTTTACTTCTCGAAAAGGTCCCATGCAGCAACCTCTAATATCATATTCGGCAATATTATCCACTACTTCTTCGCTTGGCATACCATAGACAACTTCAAGTAGTTGCTTTTGCCCGCATTCAGGGCAAGCTTTTGGTTTCCCGCATCTAATTATTCTTTTTGGCTTACCTCTTTTCCCCATTACATCATGTCATTGAGCATATAATTCCAATCAACAACACCCCCATCTTTTTTTGTCTCTTGATCTAGCTTGCGTAATTCTTTTCTTACTTCTTGCATCTCTTTGGAGTATTTATGATCATTTTTTTCGTAAGGATCTCTCGTGTAATTACCAATAGTTTCTCTTGTAAATAGTTCCATAGTTTTGCTGGTCAAGATTGTCTATTTTGAATGCTTTGTTTAGTTCTAAATAACTTTTCTCATAATACAAATATACTTCTTGCGCTTCATTATTTCGTTTGGCAATATTAGTAACCGACTCCAAAATTGGCACATCTAACTTAGATGTTTCCATTAATGGCCAGATAGAAACGAAAGAATAAAAGTCAGGGATTTTCTAATAATTTTTCTTTCGGTTCAGCTGTTAAAAAGCTCCTACACACATACTGATAGACAATGAAAATTATTAAGAGACTCAGGTCGCTGCCGGGCGATTCTCTGGGTGTTATACGCCGCACTCCGCCACTTGTTTTCGCAATGGCTGTATTATCTATCGGAGGTTTTATAGGCGCCTCCACGGTCCTTGTGAGAGGGTTCAGAACGGTTGAGAATACTATCACTGTTACAGGTGCAAGTACTGAAAGTTTTGAGAGTGATATTGCAAAATGGTCAGTCCAGGTAAAGACCTCAGGTAAAACTCAGATTGACTCATTTACCAAGCACAAGGAGTCCATTAATAAGACAATGGAATTCCTTAAAGCCAATGGAATTGAGGATGGTGTAAAGCAGGATGTTTATCTTGGACCTGCGAGTATCAGTGAATATAAAACCAGGAATCCCAAGACTAATGAAATCATTAGAACTGAATGGATTACTTATCAGAATATTGAGATTGAAAGTAGGGATGTTTATAAGATCCAGAAGACTCACAGTCAGATATCAGAATTGCTTGGGAAAGGGGTAAGGGTGAAACCAAGCCGTCCTGAATTCACCTATTCAAAGCTGGCTGATAAACGAGTTGACATGCTTGCTAAGGCAGCAAAGGATGCAAGAGTCAGGGCTGAAGCTATCGCTCTAGAGGCAGGCTCTGAAGTAGGTGGTTTAAAGAGAGTGAATACCGGAGTTTTTCAGATAACTGTTCCTAATTCCACGAAGGTAAGCAGCTGGGGTTCTTATGACACTTCAACTATCAAGAAAGATATTACTGCCGTTATGGGAGTGACTTTCGCGGTTAAGTGATGACTTAGGGAGTCTTCTTTCTGCCCTTGAGAATCATTAATAAGGGCAGACCAATAAGCATCAGACTCCCATCAATTAATAAAAAAGTATTCAGGTTCATTTATCGATTCCTTCGGGGGTATCCCAATTTAGGGGTATCCCTTTTTTAACTGGTTCTTTTTTCATATCATCCATCTCTTTTCTGATTTTGTTGTAGTAGGCCAACTCCTCTGGATCATCAGAACCGAGACCATAATTCATGGTCGCTGCAAGATAAATTCTGTGCATCCGGTATGACGATAGTGACATTACTTAAGACGAGCTATCTAAAATTATAAGATTGTTTTTATCCGCATTGCTTATCTTCACCATTAATACAGTATCTAGTGGCTTCGGTATTTAGTCTCATTTCACATGAAATTACCATTAAGGGTTTAACTGTTCCCTGCCCAAAATGTTTTGACTTGTAGTGATGACATATCCTGCGTCTTGCACTCATCCAGTCTTTCCAAAGTTTATCGTCATTCAATTCTTGCCTTAAATCCCAGTCTCTTTTATTTGCTTTCTCTGCGTAGCACCTTGTATATTCTGGTGTAGCTCCTGTCTCTACACATTCAAAAGGATAGTCTTCCCATTGTTTAGCATTCCAGCTTTCAAAGGTGTGATCATGAGCCTTCAAAGGTATTTGTGAGAAGACTAATAATAGGGGTATTAGAAAGATTTTTATTGTCATAAATTCTAAATATAAGGATTTTTATCATATCTCAGATCCCAGTGATTGCAATGGATTACGAAACCCCTCCATAATACACGGGAAGGAGGGGTAAAAGACAAGAAATTTAGAGGGGACTACTTACTGGATGTGTGTACATCATCATTGTAAGTACTGAAAATAAACCACTCTCAACTACAACTAAACCACTTATATCTGATACGTGGGTATGTGTGTAAACACATAATGCACGTACTGTATATAGGTGCCTTTAGGGTGATGGAGAGTATATTGTTTAAAACTGATTGGTTAGATGAGTAGTGAAGAAATATATAAGGTAAGTGAGCAGAGATCAAGGAATATGTCTGCAATTAAATCGAAGAATACAAAGCCTGAAATTAAGGTAAGAAAGATTCTTCATTCAATGGGATATAGATTCAGACTTCATTCAAAAGGTTTACCAGGATCTCCTGATATTGTCCTCCCAAAATATAAAACAGTTATCTTTGTACACGGATGTTTTTGGCATAGGCATGAAAATTGTAAGTATGCTTCTACCCCAAAAACAAGACAAGAATTCTGGAAAAATAAATTTAAAGTAAATGTAAAAAGAGATTTAGAAATTCAGGAAAAAATAAAAAATATAGGTTGGAAATCTGTCGTTATTTGGGAATGTGAAACAAAAAAAGTAGATAATTTAAGAGAAAAATTAATTGATTTTATTTAGTCAAAAAAAAATAATATCTGAAAAGAAATTTAAAATTTGATTAGAATTAACTACATGATTAAATAAAAAATGATGGACGAATCAAATAATAATAATTACTTCAATCTTGAAGATAATCTTCATAGGATAAGTATCCAAGTTTATAACAGTCAATATTCAAAATTAAAAAAAATAAGTAGACCAGGATTATCAATTTCAAGTATTATTAGAAAATCTATAGATTTTTACATCTCTCATTTAGATCAAAAATTCAATTCAGAAAATAAGAATAATTTCGAAGATTCTTCATTATCTAAAGATAAAAATAATTCTTACATTTCATCTAACTCTGAGAGTTACATAGAGGCAGAATTAATTAAATTATCTTCTTTAGAAAATAAAGGTTTAATATCCAGTGAAGAATATAAAATCTTGAGAAAAAAAGTTTTGGGAATTTAAAATTAAAAAACTAATAAAAAACTATTAAAAAAAAATTTTTTAATTTCGATATTTATATTTCTAAATAGCTTGTTAATTCTTCCACATATTCGATAAGAGCTTGAGGTTCTTTATGTGCAACTAGAACAACATCTGCTACTAATACACCAGTAAAAATTTTGGATAACTCTCTGCTTAAAAAAGTTGCACTAACATTTTTAGATTTTGAAATTCTATCAAAAGTTTCTAAAAAACAAATTCTATAAATTAGATTGCCACCCCATTCTCTTTCAGTAATATCAAACCAAAGTTGTGCAACATCTGTCATGATTCTGGTGTACTTGTAAGGGTCATCATTCTTTAAAAACTCTAGAGAAGGTTCTTTTTTCCACGGCTCTGCTGTTAGATGTCCAGCCCACCATAATCTTGATATTGCATTTCTTGTAAAAGCGGTCCGATCGGTTCCATTAAATAACCATCTTGAAAGAATAATACTCCTAGGAGTATCTTTTAATGGCCATCTATTTTGAACATAATTCATGAATTGTTTATGACATAAAGTAGTCCATAGCCTTTTATCTGAAGCATTAATTAAATTCAGGTTTTTAAGGGATTCATAAATAATTATTGAACTTTCTGAATCGGATTTGGGATTTAATTTTGAATTTATTTCTTCAATATCTAAGTTTAAATTAGTAGGAATTAAATCTGCTTCTTCAAAAATAAATCCTTCAGAATTAATATAATTTTGGGCAAGTTGTTTTTCATCTTTAAATAATTCAACTTCCCTTGTTAAAGATTCTTGTTTTGATGTTCTTATAACTTTTAAATTTTCCATTAATAATCCTCCTCCGATTCAGCATCTTTATCACTAATAGTTAGATAGGAAATACCTCTCTTCATAGGATCTTTAAGAATCTTCTGAGCTATTTCAAGAGGTGTTAAATTTTCTAGTTCTTGAGATTGATCAAAGATTAGTTGATTAAGTCTTTGAAACCATGTTTTTTCTGAGAATTCATCACTTGAATTATTTTCTGAATTGATTACGTAATTCACAGCCTGTATAAGAACTGGAAAAACAATTCCACTATGGATTATGTCTGCTTTACTTTCTCCAAAATGAATATATTCATCATATGAACTTTTGGGAAGTTGAATCATAATTCTATCTCTTCCAAAATCAACAGAAGTTTCCTTTTCTTTCTCATCAATATGAAATGTTACTGCCATAAAACTTACAGAGTTGCTTTTTTTTGGATCCCATTCATGATCAATTAATTCGCTCCACTGTGGGCTTTTAGCAATAATATCGCTCTTGAGAGCGGGAAAACTTGATGGGAAATTTGTTGATAAAAGTTCGGGTTCAACTGTAAGAGTTTGATTAGTAGCTAGATAAAAAGAAAAAAAGATTTTTTTATTTAATTCTCCAATTGGGAATGTGATTTTGAAAATTCCTTCAATGAATTCGTCATATCTTAATTCAATTATTTTTGAGAAATATGATGATGGGCTAATTATTTTTAAGTAGAGAGAAGCTTCATTATTTTGAAAATAGCCATTTAATTTTTGATCATTAATGCTTGGTAAGGGTACCTCAAGTGAAACACCATCATTTTCAATAAACCAAGTAAAGGATTTAAAAGTAAATAATGCCTCTTTTTCATAATCGCCTGGATTACCTAAAACAGGGTTTGGATAAGAAACTCTACTAATCATTAATATGCCCCAATAGTCAAATTAGATGAAGTCGGGAATTCTACCTCTAAATAAAAATCATCATTCTTATCAAGTTTTAAGTCTTTAAAAAGTAGCTCATCTACTGACGAATTGGATTTTGTAGAATTAAGAAGTTTGAATTTTTTTATTGGGAAAAAACTTTCCCCATTTTCTGTAAGAGTAAAGCCAAGTCTTAGGTTACCTTCAACGTTTTTAAGTGCTTTTATATTTATTTTGCTAATTTTTGGATTCCCATCCATCCTTGTACGAATAATTTGAAGATCTTCAGAAGGAATGTTTGAATTTTGTTTCCCATGTTCGTCCTCCTTTGCATTGCCTCCAGTATTTCCAGCTCCATGACCTTTCCCTCCATTTGAAGTACCCTGGCCGCCTAAGTTTCCTGTATTACCTCCTGTATTTCCTTTTGAAGATGGTTTTCTTCTAACAACTCTAGATTTCGGATTTTTAGGCCTTGGGGCTTTCGGGTCAAAGACTTTTATATCTTTTTTGAGCCTCATTTCAAAAGTTTCTTGTTCTTGATCATTACCTTGATCTAAATCTGTTCCATCATAAAAAGTCTCAGTATCATTGCTTAAAGGATCTCCGGGTAAATATTCATTCGCCCCGGGAATTTCTTTGAAGGTCTCAATTTTTGGATCTAATTCACTTATCTCTTTATTAATAAACATCTTTAAATTTCTAATAGCAGTTGCATATTTCTTACGATCGTATTCTCTGGCAACTTCTACATTCTCCGCATTTATTTCTGTATGAGTGGGATCCTCGCATTCAGACAATAATATATTGCCTTCATCACTAAGAACCTTACAAACAGCTTGATATGGAGTACCACACTTTTTTGCAAA
Organism: Prochlorococcus marinus CUG1415; assembly: GCF_017696015.1. NCBI lineage: Bacteria > Bacillati > Cyanobacteriota > Cyanophyceae > Synechococcales > Prochlorococcaceae > Prochlorococcus > Prochlorococcus marinus. Next base: position 364,645 of record NZ_JAAORL010000001.1, read on the forward strand.
ACTCTGTATTGTCATCAGAGGTTTTCTCATGATGCAGTATTTATTTTTTAATGTCGCATCATTTTTATCGAAATATATATCTAAATTCACCAAACCGAGGTCTTTAATTTCTTTAGTTATATTTTTAATATTTTTACCCTCGCCACTACATTTTAGAAAACCTTTTATGAGACTTGCATTATTAAACTTCCAATCTCTTTCTCCTAATCTGGCTTTACAGTTATGCTCTAAATAAGCAAGTTGCTCTTCTATGGTTTCAGAAGATAAATAACACTTAAGTTGGTTATTTTCAATGATTCTAAATTCAATTTTCTGTTCTTTAATTGCCTGAAAAAACGCATAACTTAATCCCATAGATAGTTTTAAATCCCATTCGTCTGATTCAGGAAATCCCCATACATATATATCTGTTCCAAGTTCATTTCTCTCAAATGGGATTTCTACATTTTTTATTTGATCACCTCTGAAAGATTGCCAATCATTTTTTGAAGAGCTTGTTATTCCAAAATATCCGGTTCCTTGAGTTTCTAAATCATCTTTAATATGTGTACAAAGATTAGACCGTCCTACATAAAGGTCTCTTGTTTGCATACTTTGATTTTCTGGATGAGAAATATGTTTTGAATAAACAGATATTGCTCTGAGTTTTGAAAAATTAATTAAGGCATTTTTCCCATGACCATAGGTTCCAGCAAGAGAACCTTGATGAGCACTAAATCCAGTTGATTTAAAAAATCTAAAGTAGGGACTCATCTTATGAGTTTCTGACCCATATAATCCTGTGGTGTTGTAATCGCTTATTACTAAAACCTTAATAGTAGGAGATTCAAGCATTTTGATTGATTCTGCCAGTCGGTTTATTTCGTTACTAGTCCAAGTACCATCGCCTGAATTTTCAAAATATTTTTTTGCAGAAGTTAATCTGTATAAATAATCATCTCTGCCAGGGAAATACTTTGAATCAATAGTTTCTAATTTGTAGGTTACTTTTACTGTCGCTTCAGAAGAATTAGTTGCATTAATGCAGTTTTGTGCACTTTCTCTGCCTAAATTATCTACCTTTTTGAATAAGTCTACACTTCCCAAATTTAAACCCTGTCTTTCTCCTCCAAATAGCGGAGGGAAAAACCATTCATTACTTTTAGAGTCAGTTTGATACATTATTTGAGTTTGAATGAAGAATCGCTGTTAGTACCGGAATCAAATTTTCTACAAATCTCGTTAACTTTATCTTTAAGAGCTTTTTTAATTTGTTGCGATTGTTGCTCTGTGTAGGAATAGTTGCTTTTGTTTGCAAGATTTCCAACTAGGTCTAAATATTTGAGAGCTTTTGGAACTCTCTTATTAGCCAATTCAATAAAGTGTTCAGAGTTATTTTTTGTAGCCAATTACTTTTCCTGTTTATGAGAATTTAATTATTGCATTAAAAATTAAATGCAATATATGAGATTTAGGCTTTCAAAACAAAAGTCTTTTTTGCCGTCTCATTTGCAGGGGTAAAAGCTGCAAGTGCTTTATCAAGTTCAGATTGAAGGAATTTTTTGATATTTTTAATATCTTCCTCTGTGTAGTCTGACCTTCTTGATGAAAGTTTTGAGAGGATATCCAGAGCATATGCGACTTTTTCTACGCGGCTGGTAGCCAATCTACAGAAAATATCTCTTCTGGATTCGACCGAATTTAAGTCTTGAGGAATAGATTTAGAAGTCATAATTGAAAAATAGAAAGAATAAATGAGAGTAAATCTGGTGCTCACTCAGGAAAAACAAACAAAACCTGCCCTGCTTTACCCCATATCAAGGGTGCTATAGCTCTCAGACTGCGTATAGAAGTCATCAGGACACCAGATAAACTTACTATTGACTATATATACATCAAATATATTTGTCAAGTAATTCGTTTATACCGTACATATGCAATATGTACGGATAAATAAATTGTCAGGCAGCTTTATTATCGCTTCCCTTAAGAAATCCCTTTAATTTATGTTTGATAATTTCTTCTGTATCTTCTTCCTTCGATAGAGCCAGCAATGAGCAATAGCCTGTCCCCTCCTTATCTGTCTCTAGTAAATGGCCTATATGTATATCTCTATTAATATTGCTGAATTTTAGAATTTCATGATCAATATCCATGATCTGAGAAATAATTCTGCTAATAAATATTGATTGTTTTATTTCTGTGGTTAATCCAACTGTAGCTAATGCGCCTCTTACCGAATTCCTGGAAAACAAATCATATTCTTTTCTTGTGATTTCACTCCAGTCAATTTCATCTTTTATAAGTTCTTCAGCAATTAGTTCTAGTGAAGGGATATATTTTTCAAGACTAAAACTTTTTATTTTCATTTTTCTAACTTTATCTTGCAGAAAAATCTCAGGAGTAGGCCAATAGTTTTTTAATCTTTGGTAGGTATCTTTTTTCCTTTTTTCAAGATCTTTATCTCCTAAGCTTGCAGGTTTATTTTTTTCTTTAGTATTTTTTTTGAAAGTCTCGGGTAGTAAATTTCCAAGACATGCATTCCATGCCCTTATATTGCTTGGAATTATTTTTCTGCCTTCCCTTTTTTTTGTCCATATAAGTTCAACTTCTTTTTTGTTTGATTCATACCAGTTAATAAGATTAAATCTAAGTTTGGGAACTAAATCAGGTTGAGTAAATTCGTTCTGATTTTTAATCGATTTCATTAATGATTTGCCGATTGCATATGCAACAAGCGGTGCAACGGCTTCTCCAATTTGGTGGAATCTATGTGAAGGCCCTCCATAAAAATTGAAACCATCAGGAAAAGATTGAACTCTCGCGGCTTCTCTGACGGAAAGAGTTCTATTCTGGTGAGGGTGAATATACCAGTAACCATCTTTTGACATATGAGCGGTTATTGTCAGACATGGTTCATTAGGTTTGAGAATATTGTATTTATCACCAAAACTCATTTTCTGATTTTCCTTTACTTTTTTACCTTCTCTGAAAGCTCTACTCGTAACTGAATATCTTCTTTGTTCTTCCGATAATTGAGAATATTTAACCCCGGTTGATCGCATTAATTTAAATGTCTCAAGATCATCTTCTCTGACTCTTCTTATCAGATGATCATGAATTATCTCGTCATCAATATTCAACCATTCCCTCATTAATGTTTGATACGGAGTTATGGGTCCTTCATAGCTATATTTTTCATTCCACTTTTCATCCCATCCTCCTTTAAGTGGAGGAAGATCTGAAATCGCTTGGTCTAATGTAACTGCTTTTTCGATTGAAGGACATTCAGGTTCTGGCCAAATCATTGGAGCGCATTCATTTATCTTTGTTCCTGAAATAAATAATCTTGGCCTGAGCTGAGGTACTCCATACTGCCATGCATAAATTAATTTGGGATTTATACGATATCCAGCTTTTTCAGCTCTATTAATTATTGATCTATATATTTCCTGCTCACCTGTCTGCGCAATATCAGTAACATTCTCCATTAGAAAAGCTTTTGGTTTAACCTGCTCCACTATCGAAATAAATGATTCCCATAATTCTCTTCTATCTTCATTCAGTTCCTGATGTTGAGAAGAAACTTCTTCGTTATGTTTTCTCCATTTGATATTTCGGGAGAAAGGCTGGCATGGTGGTCCACCTGCGATAAGTGATATTTCTCCACACTTATTAAGTTGTTCTGAAATTTCATTAATAACTTTTCTTTTGCTTAAATCACATTCATATGAACATCCACCAAAGTGATGTCTGTGAGTCATTATTGAATCGTTTCTGATATCGCAAGCCAGTATTACATCAAAATTTGCTTTTTTTAGTCCTAAACTTAACCCTCCTGCTCCTGAAAAAAGGTCAACAGCAAAATAAGGTTCTTTTTTTATAGATCGAACTTTTGCTGCATATTCTGGAAGTTCATCAAAACTGCATGAATCTACATGGGCCTCAAGTTCTGATGAAGGCCCTCTTACAGGACTTAATCTATGTGGATCACTTTTCCCTACTGCATTTTTATGAATCATGCGACCTCTTCACTCTGAGCATCAATTAACTGCTGGAGTTGTTCTTCACTTAAAAGATCAAGACATATTGAACCTCCAAGGGAATTTAGTTTTCTTATTGCAATTCTTACTTTGCTGTCTGGTAATTCAACTAGCTTTTCAGTAAGTATTCTATTTATCTTTGGGATCAGGCCAAATTCTCGATCACTCAAACCAAGATGAAGTTCCTGACTGGTAAATAATTTTTTGACCAGGGAATAGTCAGAATGATCATTCTCCATCATCCTGTCGGCGGCAAAAAAAAGTCTCGAGAAAGTATTTCTGCCATGTCCATTTATTGATGATGTCCCAAGAAATCTAAGTGATGGAACATGTTTCTTTCCTGTTCCAACAGTAAATCCATCTTCCGGATCAACCGGAATATTACCTCTCCATCTAAGCCACGGAATATTTGGATATCTTATTACGCATAGCCAGTGCCACATCCTCATATCAGTAAGAATATGAGAAGGCAGAGATTTGAATGTTGTATGAACACACTCAACTAATCTTGCATCTAGGTTTGCACCAATTACTTTTTCGAGAATAAGTTGATCTATAAGTGTTGAGAGATTCGTAAGATCAACCGTGCAATTCACTTCCTCTACACTTACAGAATCCGGATTTCTTAAAGCAGAAATAAGTCCATTACTTATTAGAGGTGATTTTAATCTGAAGAGTTTTTCGCTCATGCAACTTCCTCTTTTTCAAGGTCAATGGGAATATCTGATTCAAAACTGCACCCTCTTGCCATTATTTCGGCCAATTCCAGAATCTTTGTTTCCTGCTGGATTATTGAACTCATTTTTAGAATAAACTTCTGAAAAGATTCGGGTGATCTAAGTTCATTAGCAAGAGCAACAACCGCCTCATGTGGGGAAATATTAGTTTCAAGAAGATTCTTGGAAAATAGAGATAGAGTCTGAAGTTGTGATGGCGGCAATTGCTCAACAATTTCTTCACTGCTCAGGTCACTGTTTGTATTCAACATATTCTGGATGGAGTTCATCGAAATCGAAATAAGCATGGTCCAAACAGAGGAACAAATTGCGGTGAAGATGATATCTCTCTGAAGAGAATTGATATCTTTCCTCAAGGCCTTACTCATCAGAAGTTTTTTCAATGATCCAGTCACATCTGCATTCATTTCAATTACTGGAGGTTCACTTGGGATTAATCTCCATAACTGATCTTTACTTTCAGGGGGAAAGGATTGCCACTTTATGTTGAAGATGGAGTCGTTATTAGCTTCGGCGGTTGCAAAACGAATGGTGTGAATAAGACTCCTCCCAATTATCTGCCCCATTTCTGTGGCATAGCCGCTCCTTGATTTTTCTCCGGCAAATTGTTCTGTTCTTACAAGCAGAGCTTCTGCTCTGACTTCTTCTCCATTTAAAAAAGGTATATAGGAAGTCTCGGAAAAAAAGAATCCATCACCACCATCCTCTAAATCAATTATTTCTCTTCTACCTGTTGATCTGCTTATAAGACGACATATGAATTTAGCAGGAGGATTTTCTCTTTCTGTGGAATGAAGTGTTTCTTCCCATTCAAATGGTGCAGTTAGAAGTATTTCAAGTTTTGTCTTTTCAAGTTTGCCATTGAACTTGAAAGTAATTCCATTGCTTACTTCCTGAATCACCTCTTCAGAAATACTGTCTGGAGCTGTTATTCGAAATGCTCCATCAAGATCTATTGTTTTCCAGGGGACAAAATGCATAATTAACCCACCTTCCTGAAGCCAGCAATTTCAGGGTTTACTCCTGATGGAGGTTTGACTATGCACTCAAAAGGAACTGATGAAAATTGGTTTTCAGCAGAGAATACAAATCTTCTTGAATCAGAGTCGTCATATGAAATATATTGTTCACTTCCCATAAGTCGCATATCACTTATTCCCCACATTTCTCCCTGGCCACTGTCTGCAATGCTCTGGAAAGATAAATGTACTTTTGCAGTTCTGTTTGATTCACCTGATCGTACTAATTCGCCGGCTATTCTCCATCCATTGGCTTTTTTAATGAAGGAGCATTGATCTCTATCTATAACAACTTCAAGTGCGGAACTTTTTGTCTTGGATAGACTTTTCTTTTCTTTAATTCCTCTGCCAAGATTAATCATTCTTTTAAGCATTTCTGGTCCTTCATCAGGAGGAGCAATAAATGAAGTCAGTAAGTTCTGAATGAGGATCTGCCTTAGTTCATATCTTATTCCTCTAAGTCTGCTGGCATGACCTCTCCATGCATAACTTTCTCTAAGTCTTCTTGTTGTAGGCAGCCAGTCATCATGAGTCACTGGTTCACCTGCACGGAAATACTCTTCAGCGAATGCGTTATTTCCCCTGCTCAACTCTGTCTTGTCAGATGCGGCAATCTCATTCAAGGATGTACCTACAAATGCAGCTGCACAATAGGAACCTCCATCACTTAATTTTGTACCTTCGGCATAATCTATAACCATTCCAGAACCCCTTATAAGAGCAATGGTTGAACGGCATGGTAGACATTCCTCTTTCGAAGAGACTCTTGAAACTCCAAGTCTGACAGTACTTTTGAGCTCATCATGAAGAAGTTCAGGATTGTCTGAGGGTTCCACTCTTCTAGGTATGGGAAACTCAACATCAATTGAGGAACTTTCGCCTGGGAATAATGATTTTGCACCTTCGAAAGGTTCGACTCTTCCGCACTCAACGAATGGAGACCATATTTCATCAGCACGCGCTTCAGATATGTATTCAGCTGATTTCCCCTCTTCCCGAAATACCCTTGCTTTGAAATCAAGTCTTTCCCAGCTGATTGCAGGCCAGAACCATTTTGATGCAGCCTTTGTGAAATCTCTGCAGAGCTCCTCGGGATCTCTTATCCCTGATGAACCGGTATCATCGCGATCAGGTTCATGAAAAGTTGGGATGAGGATAGTTGTTCCGCACTCAGTTTCATTATCACGATTGAGAAGAATTTTTTCTGCATCTCTTTCTTTCATCCAGGTGGATTCTGCAATAGGAATTCCATCTTTTTCACTTTCAGATCCCATGTAGGCACCATCAAGCCATGATTTCCCGTCCATTTCATGAGCGGGAATTTCGCTTCTTCCAAAAATTCTTAATTTCTTTCTGCCTTCAATTCTTGATGAGAAAAGAACAGTGAATATTCTTGAATGCATCCAGCTGACTGCCTTTCCCAGCCCAAAGCTTCCTCCTAATCCGGACTCTTTTCCGGTTGAAAAATTCTGCACACAGAGCTTACGGAAATTTCCTTTCTCGTCCCAGTCATCACCTGTCAGTCCATCAGTTCCGTAATCACTGATTTTCAGACACACCAGGTCAGATGATTTCATGGATTCAAGTCCGGCCTTCAGGGTGAGGGCAGTTCCACTTGAACCTTTCACTGATGAAAGGTGAGGGATAAGAGTTTCACTGTTGATTGATTTAAGAAATTTCTCTTTTTTCTCTCCCTTCAGCACAATCAGATCAAAAAATATTTTCACCTTTTTATCCCTTCTCTGATCGAGACTGTTCTGACAGATTTCTCTGACAAGTGTTTCCAGCAGTGATCTTTTTCTCTGTGATCCACCTGCTTCAAAAATTTCACTTGCGGCATTACCACCACTGGATCTACCCTGTCCAAGCGATGGTGTCCCAATCCATTTCAGTTGTGTCTTTGCTGTTTTCAATTCCCCTTCAGACACTATATAAAGCGTTAATAAATGATAGATGCCACGATCAGATTGTCATCTCAAGGCCAGAGAATTGCAACATTTAGAAGCCATATTCTAAAAATTAATCATAAATTTCTTTACAGGTTTTATACGCTCCATCACTTGCAATAACCCCCCTATGGGGCACTGCTGATTTATATGGAAAGTTGAAAGTGGCTGTAGCGCATCAGCATTTTTATATCTCTGTGACCACTGCATGCACTTATCTCCAAAGCATTCATTCCTGAACGCCACATTCTGCTTATGGCTATATGTCTTAGATCATGAAATCTGAGAGTTTCAAGTCCGGCTTTTTTTCGGGCTTTATCGAATCCATTTCTCGCAGCACCTTTTGATAGTTCTATAACTTTCCCATCTCTTACCTGTAATTCCTCAAGAATCTTTAGCGCCTTTTCCGGCATAGGAACAAGCTTCAGTCCGGTTGAATTATCTATGGCGGCACAATTCTTTCTATATATATAGAGTAATTTTTTTTTCAGATCTATATTCCTCCATGTCAGGCTCAATAGTTCTGAGCGGCGGAACCCAGTTGTCAGAGCTAGCTTTGTGAGTCTCAGATGATTTTTATTGGATATCTGAGACAGCTCATATAAAAGTCTTCTCTCGTCTTGATCAGTGAAAAAAGGAGCTCTTGCATCTCCGGTCCCTCTTACTCTCAGATTCCTTGCGGGGTTATCTTTTATTTCCACGCCTCTTTCATCCTTTGCCCAATCGATCAGTACTCTTAATATCCTCAGTTCTCTCATCACTGTGTTGGGTTTCACCTTAAGTAATCGTTCATCTCGCCAGACTGCAAAGTGCTTTATCTGCAGATCACTTAGTGGAACATCTCCAAGCCAGCTTTCTGCCGTCACCCTGAGAGGATATTTCTCATTCTCCGCACTGCGGTGCAGCAGCAGCGGACCATTTATATAGTCATTGATTGCCTCTCCCAGGGTGATAGGGATATTCGGAAAAACTTTTTTTGTCCTCTCTTCGACTGCATCTGCCCAGGATTTTGCAAGATCTCTGGAAAGAAAAGTTCTGGACCTTGGACCGACATAATTCTTCCTTCTGATAAGGACCTGCCAGCCGCTGCCGCTTCTTCTGATTGTTGCCATTTCGGTGTCATCGTTTGTGTGATGCACCTCCAGATATCTGCCTTTAAAACAGAAAAGTGGACCCCAAAACGGACGTCCACTTCTGAATGATTTCTTTCTGCGATAGTGGTAATCTCACTGATACCAAGCTATCCCGCGAGTGCCCTCGTCGGGACTTGAACCCGAGACCTCTCCCTTACCAAGGGAGTGCTCTACCGCTGAGCTACAAGGGCAATTTAAAGTGGGCCGGGTTGGATTTGAACCAACGTAGGCAGAGCCAGCGGATTTACAGTCCGCCCCCTTTAACCACTCGGGCACCGACCCCCACTAATTGAACTTATCAGTTAATGGTCACTTTGTGTGAAAATGTTTTGGTTTTTTTGTTTCTTTCTAGATAGCATTTAGAAGAAAAGACTTTATTGCTGATGAATATTTTATTGATAAATGGACCAAACTTAAATCTATTAGGAACTAGAGAACCAGAAATATATGGTAATAAAACATTAAATGATATTGAAAAAGATTTAACTAAAGCTGCCCAAGAAAAAAGTATTAATCTTGATTGTTTTCAAAGTAATCATGAAGGTGAAATAGTAGATAAAATTCAAGATTCAGTTAAAAGTATTCAAGGTATTCTCATAAATGCAGGTGCTTTTACTCATACCTCGATTTCCATTCGAGATGCCTTAATTGGATCAAAAATTCCATTTGTAGAATTACATATTTCAAATATTTTTAGTAGAGAAGAATTTCGTAAAGAATCTTTTCTTACAGATAAAGCTATAGGCATAATTAGTGGATTCGGTATAAATAGTTATAGCCTAGCTCTTGATGGAATTATTGAGTATTTAACTAGAAAAGATTAAATGCTAGTCGATTTTAAAAGGCCTCCTTCTCATATTAAATATTTATCCTCATTAACCTCAGATGATTGGATCAAACTTGCATTATCTAATCCAATAGATATTCTTATTGATCATGCTCATTGTGAAAGAAAAGCAGCAGGAGTAGCTGTTCAATTGATGTTCAGATATCCATCAGAACCAAATTTGGCAGAAGTTTTAAGTCCAATTGCGAGAGAGGAATTAGAGCATTTTGAAAAAATACTTTATTTTTTAAAGGATCTTGGATATTATCTTAAGGCTTTAAAACCGCCTCCATATGGAGCAGAACTGGCTAAGAATATAAGAAAGGATGAACCCAACAGAATGCTTGATAGTTTCTTAATCGCAGGACTGATAGAAGCAAGAAGTCATGAAAGATTAAGCTTGCTTGCTCTTAATTCTGGAGAAGAATCTTTTAGAAATCTTTATAAATCTTTGCTTGAGAGTGAGGCAAGACACTTTGGAATTTATTGGAAACTAGCGCAAACTAAATTCTCTAAAAATCTAATTTATAAAAGGTTAGAGGAATTGTCTAAATTGGAGTCAGAGATACTCGCTGAGCGTTGTCTTATGCCAAGGGTCCATAGCTAGAAATACTTTTCTTATATAAGCATGATAATAAAAGAGTTTTTTAAAATATTTAAAGGTTTTAAAAGTGATTTGCCATCATTAACTATTGTTGGGGTTGGGCCTGGAGATCCCTCACTTTTAACAATTGCTGCTTTAGATGCAATCAAAAAAGCGAAAGTTATCGTTTCCCCCATATCAGATGATAATAAAAAGAGTTGTTCTGCCCAAATAGTCAAGAAATATACCAAATTCAAAAAAAATGTACCTATCATTTTCCCAATGGCTAGGAAGGATTTTGAACCTGATGAAATATGGTTTAATGCTGTAGAAAAAATTGTAAAATTTATACAAAATGGTGAATCAGTTGTTTTACTTTGTCTTGGAGATACTTCGCTATTTGCAAGCTCTTCTAATATTCTGAGGATAATAAAAAATAATTATCCTGAAATTATTACCAAAACCATACCTGGTATTTCTTCTATTTCAGCAGCAGCAGCTTTGAATGAGTTTGATTTAGTTAAAAAAGGTGAGACCTTGATAATCAAAGAATGCCCATCTTCTAATTTAGAATTAACCTCTTTAATAATAGAAAGCAGAGGGAATAAAATCGTTTTGGCAATTATGAAAGTTGGGAAAAGATGGAAGTTAGTCAGAGAAACCTTAAAAAAAGAAGATATTATCAATACATCATTAATTGCTTTAAATGTTGGCATGCCTAATCAAATTATTCAATATGCATCACAATATAAAGAGGATGTTATGCCTTATTTCTCTTTGATTTTGATAAGGTTCGATTAATGTATAAAAAAGAAAATTTTGAAGAAAATCAATTTACATGGCCAATATGTAAGGAACTATTATTTTTAGTTCTTGAAGATAAGGTGAGTGATGTTTTTGTTTGTGAATTGATTTGGGAAAGACTGTTTTATACTCAAGAACTACCTATAAATGATTGGGTTCCGAGTGCATTAACGCCTGCTTATTGGTCAGAAAAATTTGTAAAGGCTCCTCAAATTATTTCAGAGCGAATAGCATCAGTTCATTTGACACGATCAATTCCAAAGGAGCATAAACAGGGATTGAAAAATTTTCTTAATTTTAAAGGTTATAAGATTAACGAACTTTATCCAAGAAGAACTAGAAGAGCTACTGCAGTAAATTGGTTGATTTATTGGACTATTGAAAATAATTGTTTTTCAACTGATAATGATGTTATTCCAAGTCCGATTCCACCGCCTGTTAATCCAGTAAAAGGACATTTTGGTGATCCAGAAATTAAATAAATTTTTTGAGTAAGGTAAATGATTCTATTAAGGTTATAGTTGTAATGGATACTACTTTCTTTGGAGAGAAGAATTGATTCTTCCTACAATAGCAATTATCGGAAGACCTAACGTTGGGAAATCCACCTTGGTAAATCGTCTTTGCCAAAGTAATGATGCAATAGTATTTGATAAACCTGGTGTTACTAGAGATAGAACTTATCAAAATGCGTCATGGGGAGGTAAGGAATTTAAAATAGTGGATACTGGAGGTTTAGTTTTTGATGATGAAAGTGAATTTCTCCCAGAGATAAGAACACAAGTTTTTTTAGCTTTAGAGGAGGCCGCACTCGCTTTACTTGTTGTAGATGGAAACCAAGGTATTACTGATGGTGATTTGTCAATAGCAAAGTGGTTAAGAAACTCAAGCTGTAAAACAATTGTTGCTGTTAATAAATGTGAATCGACTACTCTTGGAATCTCTTTAGCTTCAGAGTTCTGGAAATTAGGATTAGGCGAACCTTGCCCTGTTTCCGCTATTCATGGTTCAGGTACTGGCGATCTTTTAGATCTCGTTATTGGCGAACTTCCTGAAAATAATATTCAGGATGAAGAAGAAAAGATAATGATGTCAATAATTGGAAGGCCAAATGTTGGTAAATCTAGTTTGTTAAATTCAATTGCTGGAGAAAAAAGAGCAATAGTTAGTGATATTAGTGGAACGACAACTGATTCAATAGATACGCTTATTAAAAAAGGTGATAACCAATGGAAAATTGTTGATACTGCAGGGATTAGAAGAAAGAAAAATGTTAAATACGGTACTGAATTCTTTGGTATTAATAGAGCTTTTAAATCTATTGATAGAAGTGATGTTTGTGTATTAGTTATAGATGCTATAGATGGAGTAACTGACCAAGACCAGAAGTTGGCAGGGCGAATAGAAGAACAAGGCAGAGCATGTATAATTGTCGTTAATAAATGGGATCTTGTAGAAAAAAATAGTTCAACAATTTATCAAGTAGAAAAAGAACTTAGATCTAAACTTTATTTTTTACACTGGTCAAAAATGATTTTTATATCTGCCCTAACCGGACAAAGAGTTGATAATATTTTTGAGCATGCTCTTAATGCTGTAAATCAACATAGAAGGAGAGTTACAACATCTGTGTTTAATGAAGTGCTTAAAGAATCTGTCAGTTGGAAAAGTCCTCCAACTAAAAGAAGCGGCAAGCAAGGTAGGCTTTATTACGGTACTCAAGTAAAGAATAAACCTCCCACTTTTAGTCTTTTTGTAAATGATCCTAAATTATTTGGAATAACTTATAGAAGATATATTGAAAAACAAATTAGATTAAATTTAGGATTTGAAGGAACACCTCTCCTTTTGCTTTGGAGAGGAAAACAGCAAAGAGCATTAAATAAGGACGTTGAAAGGGACAATATTGAGTTAATTCAGAAAGATTAATGAATTTACTTACCAAATTTTCTATTGGTCAATACGTTTATGGCAATAAAAGTTGGCTAAGAATTATAGATAGTAGATTAAAAATAATTATTGTAATGATATTCCTAATTACTCCAATTTGGGCAGGTCCAATATGGAGATTGTTTTTAGTGGGTTGTTTACTATTAATCACTTTTCTAAGTTTATTGCCACCAAGAGTATGGTGGCGATCATTATGTGTTCTCTCATGCTTATCGTTATTAATTGGATGTATATCAATACTCGCATCTTCTGATTTTCAATCTCTTGATAGCTACTTAAGAAATCCCAACGAGTTGCAAGTGGTACTGGAAAGCTATAAAAAATGGAATATTTTGCAAATTCCTTCGCAGAAGATATGGTTTATAAATTTTGGTCCTTATAATTTATCAAGAAAAGCCTTGGAACTAGGTATAAAAACTTCCACTTTGATATTTACTTTTATTCATAGTGTTAATTTGATGCTTTTAACTACATTACAAGAAGACATTGTATGGGGATTAGGTTGGTTTCTCTATCCATTAAGAAAAATTGGATTACCAATTAGTAAGTGGCTTTTTCAGTTATTAATTGCATTACGTTTTATTCCTTTAGTACAAGAAGAATTGCAAAATATAATTAAATCAGTGTCAGTTAGATCAATAAATTTTCGAAATTTAGGATTCAAGAAAGCCTTTAATATTTTTTTGATTTTAGTGGAAAGGTTATTTAAGAATATATTTCTGAGAATTGATCAAGGAGCAGAATCATTGCTCTCTAAGGAAAAAATTAATATAACAACCAATAGATTTAAAACTTTTTACCCTTCGAAATCTCTAAATGTAATTGCCAATACATTATCGATATGTTTTATTTGCATAGCAATTTTTCTTAGAAAACTGTATGGTGCATTATAAATAATACAATATTTTAATTTGAGTTCAGAGCATTATTTAAACCACCCAACATTTGGAATGTTATACCAAGTATCTCCTGGGAATGATGGGAGAGATATCTATGCAACTTTATATGCCCAAAAAATGTTTTTTTCCGTGGAAATTAGACAGAGAGAAGTTTTGTTTGAAGTAATACCTTATTTAGATGCTCGTAATCAGGCAGAATTAAACCTTCAAAGAGCTAGAAGAACAGGATCTGAAGATCTACCGAAATGGGAGAATTTATTCACACAAACTTTTATATAAAAGGTGAATCCTGCAAATTTTTTAAAAATCAAAAATAAAATCCCATCAAATGTAAATATCCTTGCTGTAAGTAAAGGATTTAAAAGTCAAGAAATCAAGACTATTCAAAATATGGGTCAGAATGATTTTGGTGAGAGTAAGTTTCAAGAGGCTTTTGAGAAGCAATTAATCCTAAAAGAACTTAAACAAATAAAATGGCACTTTATTGGACGAATACAAAATAATAAAATAAGAAAGATAGTGCAAAATTTTAAATACATTCATTCAGTAGATTCATTTGAAAAGTTGCAAAAGATTTCTAATATTTCATTTGAAGAGAATAAAAATCCATTCATAATGTTGCAGGTTAAGTTTAGTGATGACCCTAATAAAGGAGGCCTTAATCCTGAACTTTTAATATTGAAATGGAGAGAAATTCAAGAATTGAAAAATATCACATTATCCGGTTTGATGACTATTAATCCTAAAGGACTTAGCTCTAAAGAAAATTTAGAATTGTTTAAAAAATGTCGTTCCCTCGCTGATTCACTCCAACTTCCAGATTGTTCAATGGGTATGTCTGGGGATTGGGAGGAAGCTGTTGATGCTGGATCAACTTGGTTAAGATTAGGATCTTTGATTTTTGGAGATAGATTCTAATTAGTTATTTTTTTATAAAAATCTTATCTATAAACTTGCAGTAAAGTACAAGTAACGTTATTTAAGTATAGGTAGTTTATTCATTTAAAAAATGAATCTATTACTTAAGGTTCTTAAACCTTAGTAATCAATTTCAAGAGGATTTAAAAGGTGTCACTTATTTCTAGATTAAAGGCAGTTGTTGCAGGAGATGAGTATCTCGATGATGATTTTGATGAGTTTGATTATGCATCAGAGGATGAATTAAATGATATTAATGATTTCAAAAAAAATCCAAATGCCCTTGCAAATTCAAATCCATTCGATTTTATGAATAACAACAGATCATCAAAAGTAGTTGGAATGCCTGGGATCTCGAATTCATCCTCAGAAGTAAGTTTGATTGAACCAAGAAGTTTTGATGAGATGCCTCAAGCCATACAAGCATTAAGAGAGAGAAAAACTGTAATTCTTAATTTAACTATGATGGATCCTGATCAAGCCCAAAGAGCGGTTGATTTTGTTGCTGGGGGGACATATGCAATTGATGGACATCAAGAGAGAGTCGGCGAAAGTATTTTTCTTTTTGCTCCAAGTTGTGTAAGTGTAACTAGTTCTTCCCCAGAAGAAGCTACTCCTTCTTCCGGTTCTACAGAAAATACACCACAATATAGTTTTGGGAAAAACACTACTCCTGAACCAGCATGGGGTGATTCTAAATTAAGTGCTAATTCATGATTAATCTGTGACTGATAAAATTGCGATTATTGGTTTTGGAAATATTGCAAATGCTATAATAACTCCTTTATTAGATAAAAAATTCATTCAGCCAAATGATGTTTATTGTGTTGTAAAATCACGAAAAAGTTTAGAAAATATAAAACAAAATTATAAGCATAATATAAACGTCTATGAATCTAGTTCTAAAGAGTCAAAAATAATTTGGGATTGTCAAGTTAAACTTCTTTCGGTAAAACCTCAGCATCTTATAGATATATTTGAGCCCGATAATATAAAAATCAAGGACAATTTATTAGTTTCAATTCTTGCGGGAGTCTCCATAAATAGACTTACTAATAAATTTCCTAATCATAAATGTGTGAGAGTTGTTACAAATATTCCAATAACTGTTGGAAAGGGTTTAACAGGAATTGCTTGGTGTGAAAATCTTACAAAATATCAGAAAAAAATTACAAAAAAATTATTTGAAAATACAAGTAAGGTCTACGAATTTACTGAAGATTACCTTGATATATTTTTAGCATTAACTTCTTCAGGCCCTGCAATTGTTTCTTTAATTATAGAAGCATTAAGTGATGGCGGGTTGAGCGGTGGATTACCAAAAATACTTTCAGAAGAACTTGTTATGGAGATGATACTTGGAACTATCAGTTTAATAAAAGAAAAAAAATTAACTACTTCCGAGCTGAAAAATTTGGTAACCTCTCCAGGGGGAACAACTATTTCTGCTTTAAGAGTATTAGAAAAAAAGAGTGTAAGGTCAGCATTAATTGAATCAATAATTTCAGCTAGTAATCGAAGTAAAGAGTTTAGTTAGTTTTTGAGATTATTTTTTAAATCTATATAAACTTTCTCAAGCGACTCTATATTTTTAGTAATTGTATACCTTTCAAGTATTCGATCTCTAGCTTTTCCCGCGAGATATTTTGTAAATGAAGGATGTTCTACCAGAATTGGAATTATAGTTTTTAGTTGCGTAGCCACATTATCAGTTGAAATTACTATTCCTGCTCCATCATCTAAAACTTCACCATCAGCTCCAGCATCTGTAGCTATGCATGCAGTCCCAGTAGACATTGCCTCTAAAAGTGATAATGATAAACCTTCTACTAAGCTTGGTAAGAAAAATACTTCTGCTATCTGCATTATCGCGATCCTGGTTTCTAAATCTACTTCCGAACCCCACCAAATTAATTTCTCTTTACTAAGGTTAGAAAAACTATTTTCAAGTGTTGGCTTCATTGGTCCATCTCCAACAATAACTAATTTACAATTATTGTTTTTTGTTTGGCGCCAAGAACGTAATAGTGCTTCGATATTTTTCTCATTAGCAATCCTACCCATATATAAAAAAATTCTTTCATTTCCTAATTTATTTTTTACTTGATCATATTTTTTATTTCTTTCTCGAAAAGGTTGCCAAATATTTTCATCCACTCCGTTTGGAATAATTATTTGCTTTTCTTTAGGCACTCCTAATTTTACTAGAACATTTTTTTGAGGTTCTGAAAAAACGATTATTTTATCGAACTTAGCTAAAGAGGGAGCATAAAGTTGATATGTTAGTTGTTGAGTACTTGCAGTTAAATTTCGATTATTAGCATCAAATGCCGGGTGAAATGTTCCTATAAGTGGGACATTAATTTCATTACAAAGTTCTGGAAGTCTAAAGTCCAATGGGGATAAAGTTAGACTAGCGTGTACGATATCTGGTTTTAATCTTTCTAATGATAGTCTTAGTTCTTTTTCTGCTCTTAGAGAGGGGATAGTATAAACTTGGGACTTAATTAAATAAGGAAGACTTACATCAGGATCATTTGCTAGAAATAATGGTTTTGATGAATTAGTACTAGAGGGATTATCGAAATGAATAAAACTAATTTTATGACCTCTGGCCTTCAATTCCTCAGTGGTTGAATTGCAATAAGTTACGTTTCCACAAAAAGGAGATTTTTTACCCAACCAAGCAATATGAATCACATTAATTGAATGAACTATTTATAAAGTTAACAGTAAAAGTACCCAAGATCATAATTTTGAAATTTGTTAATGGTCCATGTAAATACTAACTATATAATTCCCTTAACATTTTTAGTGAAGATAGATCTTTTTCTAATTGAGTAGAGACCCAAGTTTCAATAATAAATAATATTTTTAGCCAAACTTTTTTAGGTCCTAATAATTCTCCGTTGGATTTTATAGGTAATTCGGGGAAGAGAAGTCTCTGCAATAAAGCTACTTCAGATGCATTAATCTTTAGTTTACTTTGAGGATCTTCGATGGATGAAAACCCCTCATTTGGTAAATAATAACAACTCCATTCCCAGTTCCCTAAAGGCGGAATAATAGGCTCTCCTGTTTTACAGCAATGATGAATAGGCAAATTAATCCCCCCAATTGCCAATAAATGGATTAAAGATTGAATACTTATTGAGAGCATTTTAATGTCTTCTTCTTTAGAAACTTCATATAAATAAATCCTATCTAAATGGGCAAGAACGCAGGACAAATAGTTTTGTTGCCTGTCATTATTACCCACTAACAAAAATGTTAATTCGGTTATTGCTTGCGCGGCTGCAAGACATTCAATATTTTTTCCTAGACCAGAATAGCTTTTTAATATTTTAATTTGTCTGACGGATTTAAGATTTCTTTTCCCAAAAATCTGCAAACTTAAATATGTTAGTGGCGTTGCTGCTGCCAGACTACTTTTTGGCCGTCTTGCCCCAGGTACAGCTAATCTAACTATTCCTTGCTCGTCAGTAAGAATAGTTATTAACCTATCATTTTCGCCTAATGGAGAAGCTTTAATACAGAGGCCTTCTAATCTGCACTCACCAGAACCAGACATTTAAATAATTTTTACTTCTTGAAAAATTTCATAAAACTTAGAAGTGCCTATGCAATTTATTCCAGCATCCAACAAATCAATAACTTGAGTGAGATTTTTTATGCCACCTACAATTTTAATTTGATTTTGGTTGCTTATTATTTTTAATATTTCGGGTATATCATTCGATGTAATTGGGGGACCAAACCCGTCCCCAAATTGAAAATTTTTTATTCCTAATTCCAAACATATCTCTATCGCATTGTACAAAACTTCTTCTTGTAGTTTTGATTTATTTATGATTATTGAAACTGGTAATCCAGATAACTTAACTTGCTCAATTTCAGCAGCAAAAATTTCTAAATTTCTCTTTGATAAATTGATAAAGTTTGGGATATATTCAATTCCGTTTGCACCTTTATCTTTTGCGAAACAGACTAATTCGTCAATAAATGAAACTGGTAAATCTGCTAAAGGGTAAGAAATGAGTGCGTTTATGTTTGGGCTGTAATTGCTCAAACGGTTTTTAAAATCAGCTAAAAAATTCAGTGAAGTAGAAATATTCTTGATATTATATTTTTTTATTAAATCGCAATTCGCACAGAAATCTTCCCAGGTTAGATAGGGGTTAATAATAATTGCATGAATTTTCTCGTTTAATTCATATTCAATATTTGGCATTTAAAAGTTATTTAGATTGAATCAAGCCATAACCTCCATGATTCCTTTTATATATAACTTGAATTTCATTATTTTTCTTATTTCGAAAAACATAAAAACTATGATCAATTAGATCTAATTGTTTTCTTGCTTCTTCTGATGAAATTGGATTCATTTCAAAGTACTTATTTTTTATAGATGGCTCAGGCAGACTTGCTTCTCTTCCTTCTTGGAATAAAGCTTTATCTATAAAGCTTGATTCGGCACTTTCATTAGGGAAAGACTCATTATTTTTAGAATGATTATTATGAGTTGTTTTATTATTTCTTTCTTTATATTTACGTAATTTTCTACAAAGTTTATTTGAAACTAAATCAATGCTTGAGTATAGATTTTCAGTTTTTTCTTCCGCTCTAATTACAGTGCCATTGGCAAAAATAGTAACTTCTGCAGTTTGGAATGAGACTCTTGGGTTCTTTTCTATTGAAAGGTGTATATCAGCTTCTTTAACGATATCCTTATAATGATGCGTTGCTTTTTCTATCTTTGCCTCAGTATATTCTTTTAAGGCTCCAGTGAGCTCAAGATTCTTTCCATGGATTAAAATTTTCATAACAAATCTAAAAATATTTACTTACTTTCTAAATCTACTTAAATATGCTTAATAGAACAGCAATAATTAAACAACCTGATAAAATTTCTTTTTTCAATGATGTTTATAAATTACAAAAAGAATATCAGCAGGCATTGATTTTAGATAACTCTAAACCTGATTTTATTTGGATAGGGGAGCACCAGCTTTGTTATACCTTAGGTAGAGGATCTAATTACGATAATTTACTATTTTCTTTGAATGATGAAAAATATGATGTTTTTAAAATTGATAGAGGCGGTGAGGTTACTTGTCATATGCCTGGACAATTAGTAACTTACTTAGTTTTAGATTTGAAAAATTTTAATAAAGATTTGAATTGGTATTTAAGAAAAATTGAAAAAATTATTATAAAAATTCTTGGAACTTATAATATAGAATGTCACTTGAAAAATGGTTTGACTGGTGTTTGGACAGGAAATAAGAAAATTGCTTCAATTGGGATTGGGTGTAAACGATGGATTACGATAAATGGATTTGCAATTAATTTTGACTGCGAATTAGAAAATTTTAATAAAATTATTCCTTGCGGAATTAAAGATTGTCTAATGGCAAATATGATTGATTTCAACAAAAATTTAAATATCAAAGAAGTCAAGAGAATTGTTAAAAAAATCATTCAGGAAGAATTTAATTTTGATTTTGTATCAAAATAGAAATTAAAATTCCAAAATCAATTTGATATGGGTGATTTAGCGTATTGGCATTCAGCCAAACCACTTTCTGTAAACTATAAATTTGCTAAAAATAGAGATTATATTAAGAATCTTAATCACATAGATCAAATTTGGGAGAATTTGAAATTTAAATGTGGCGATACTTTAGCTGTTTGTGATTTAAGAGGGAAATATAAAGAAAAATTCTCTTATTCTGAGTTAGCTGATTTAATAACAAAAGTATCTTTTTCTTTTAAAAATTATGGGTTAGTCAAAGGTGATGTAGTTACTTTAATCTCTGAAAATTCTCCAAGATGGCTCATAGCAGATCAAGGATTAATGCGTTTAGGAGCTATAAATGCAGTCAGAGGTATTAATTCTCCTTCAGTAGAACTGGACTATATTATTGAGCATTCTAATTCAGTAGGGCTAATAGTTCAATCTAAGGAGACTTGGTTAAAATTAAGTCACAAAGAAGAATTAAAAAAGAGACTGAGATTCATAATTAATTTAGAAGATGAAAAATTTGAAAGTTTAATAAGTTGGAGTGAATTTATAAGTGCAGGAGAAAAAGAAAATTCTCGGAATAATATTATTGAAAAATGTAATCCAAGAATTGATGACGTTGCTACTATTCTTTACACTTCTGGGACAACTGGAAAACCTAAAGGTGTTCCCTTAACACATGCAAACCTTTTGCATCAAATAATTAACTTAGCCTATATCGCTGATCCAGAGCCTGGTACTTCTGTATTAAGTGTGCTACCTATCTGGCATTCTTATGAGAGGAGCGCTGAATACTTCTTTTTCTCATGTGGTTGTTCTCAATACTATACAATCCCAAAATTTCTGAAAGATGATATTACACAAATAAAACCTGTTGTCATGGCTACTGTACCGAGACTATGGGAAGCAATACATGATGGTTTTTTTCAGGCTTTGAAAAAAATGCCTCCCAAAAAGCAAAAACTTATTAAGTTTTTGATAAGTAATAGTTCGGTTTTCAAAAGAAGTCTTAGAAAGATAAGAAATATAGATATAAATCAAATAACTTTTAAATCAAAAATCCCCTTACTGGGTTCTGTTATTAGCCGATATCCTTTACATAAATTGTCTACTATTTTTTTATGGCCGAATATTCTTAGACAACTATGCGGAGAAAAACTGAAATTTCCCATTAACGGTGGAGGTGCATTGCCAGAACATGTAGATCTTTTTTTTGAATCTTTAGGTGTAGATGTTTTGGTGGGATATGGACTCACAGAAACTAGTCCAGTATTAACTTGTAGAAGAAGAGAATTAAATGTTAGAGGATCATCTGGTCAGCCTCTAGCATTTACTGAAATCAAAATAGTGAATGATGATAAAAAAAAGATTCTGAAGTTCAGAGAAGTCGGAAAAATTCTTGTTAGGGGGCCGCAAGTAATGAAAGGTTATCTTAATAATGAAATAGCTACAAAAGATGTTTTATCCAAGGATGGTTGGTTTGATACTGGTGATTTAGGTTTTCTAATACCAAATGGTTCTCTTTTTATAACAGGAAGAGCCAAGGATACGATAGTGCTATCAAGTGGTGAAAATATAGAACCGAATCCGCTAGAGACTGAAATCCTTAGTTCTGAATTTATTAA
The DNA here is from genome assembly GCF_017696015.1 of Prochlorococcus marinus CUG1415. Lineage (NCBI taxonomy): Bacteria > Bacillati > Cyanobacteriota > Cyanophyceae > Synechococcales > Prochlorococcaceae > Prochlorococcus > Prochlorococcus marinus. Next base: position 386,631 of record NZ_JAAORL010000001.1, read on the forward strand.
TCAGATTCAACTAGTAGGACAAGATAAGAAATGTTTAACAGCCCTTGTAGTTCCTAATGTCGAATTGGTTAGAAGCAAGTTTTTGGAAGAAGACCTTTCAAAATTAAACCTGAATAAGAATATTGGTACATTTTTTAAATCAAAAATTAATAATATGCTTAAAAGTCGATTAGGAGCAAGATCAGAAGAACAAATATTAGATTGTTATTTTGTTGATGCTTTTACTCTAGAAAATGGGTTGTTAACACAAACTCTTAAACAAAAAAGAAAAGAAATAGAAAAAAAGTATTCATTACAAATAGAAAATATGTATGAAAACAAATTTAGTAAGAAAATTTGATTTGTTCTATCTATATTAAAAAGGTAATTTAATTTTTTATGGAAACAAAAAACTCAATATCTATTAAGCGCTCAATAGCTATTAAAGCTGTAGTTACACCAACTTGGAAGGAAGATGCTGAAAAAGAATTAAGTAAAGCAATTTCAAACATTGACCAGCAATTATCGCAACTGGAGCAAGAGGGGCAGCAAATAGTAAATAATATTAGATCCCAATCGGTTAATCCTCTAGATCCAAGGGTTCAAGAACAGGTTAGTCAGGTTCAACAACAAGTCGCAGCAAAACGAAATGAAATTGAAGAACAAAAAAGAAATCTACTACAACAACAGAGTCAAGTTCGCGAATTAAAAATGGACGAAATTGTTGATCAAGGGCAAGTGGATAGTTTCTGTGATGTCACTGTGGGAGACAATCTTATTGAAAAAATGCAAGTCTCGATTACGGTTAAAGATGGAGTTATTCAATCTATAGATAATAATTAAAGAGAAGATTAAGTATTTTTGATAAATATAAATAAATCTTAATTTCGAAAAGTTTTAATTTCTAATCGATCTAAATTATTACTTTCTTAAGTTTTAAGAGTTCCCACTGTGAACATGATTTCGTATAATTAAAACAAGAGTTTAAAGGGTTCTTAACCATAAAAACTTTAGGAAGTTTGGTAGAAATCCCTTGAAACTTATGCAATAACAATTTTCTTATGTCTCACGAAATATTCATGCCTGCCTTGAGTTCTACTATGACGGAGGGCAAGATTGTGGAATGGTTGAAAAATCCAGGAGATAAAGTTGAAAGAGGTGAATCTGTCTTGGTTGTTGAATCTGATAAGGCAGATATGGATGTTGAATCTTTTCAAGATGGATATCTTGCAGCTGTTTTAATGCCTGCTGGCAGCACTGCACCAGTAGGAGAAACTATCGGTCTTATTGTAGAAAATGAGGATGAGATAGCTTCTGTTCAAGAACAAAATAAAGGAAATCAACCCGAAGTTTCTAGTTCGGATCAACTTGAATTGGTAAGCAATAAAACTGAAGAAAAACCAGTAGCCCAGACTGAAAATATAAAAAAAGAAACACAAGAAGTCGTATTAAAGAGTGAAAAGGAAGCCCCATCTTTTAATAGCGATCAAATTAATGCCGCTACAAATAATGTTTCTTCGAGGGTGATTGCATCTCCAAGAGCTAAAAAACTTGCCTCTCAAATGGGTGTTGATTTAGCAAAGGTTCATGGATCAGGACCTCATGGAAGAATTCAAGCAGATGATATTTTAAAAGCTAATGGCCAACCAGTCTCTATTCCATGGATAGGCGAAGGTGGTTCTCCTGCATCGATTCCTGGTTCAAATTTGGGAGTTGAAAGTAAACCCGAAGCTTCAGGAAATAGTTTTGGTAATCCCGGAGAAACAGTTCAATTTAATACTCTTCAAAAAGCGGTAAATAAAAATATGGAATCTAGTTTAGATGTGCCATGTTTTAGGGTAGGTTACTCCATTAACACAGATAAATTAGATAATTTCTATAAAAAAGTAAAACAGAACGGAGTGACTATGACTGCTTTACTAGTTAAAGCAGTTGCAAAGACACTAAAGAAACATCCTCAAGTAAACTCCAGTTTCTCAGAAAATGGAATTTCTTATCCAGAAAATATAAATATTGCTGTTGCTGTTGCGATGGAAGATGGTGGACTAATAACTCCAGTTTTAAAAGAACCATGCAATACTGATTTATTTGAATTATCTAGGGAATGGAAAGATCTCGTAAAAAGATCAAGATCAAAACAACTAGAACCTGATGAATACTCAACGGGAACCTTCACTTTATCTAACCTTGGGATGTTTGGAGTTGATAGATTTGACGCAATTCTTCCTCCAGGTACCGGTGCTATTTTAGCCATAGCATCATCGAAACCAACCGTTGTTGCTAATAGTGATGGTTCAATATCTGTTAAAAAAATAATGCAAGTAAATCTAACAGCTGATCATAGAGTGATCTATGGAGCTGATGGAGCTTCATTCTTGAAAGACTTGGCTAACCTGATTGAAAATGAGCCAGAGACACTCGTATCATAAATTTAATTGATTTCTCAAATTAATAAAGAAGAAAGAGATTATAGGCTTGAATCTTATGATTATTTACTTGATCCTTCATTAATTGCTAGTAAACCTTCTGCAATTAGGCATGAATCAAGATTGATGATAGTTAGAAATAGTGTTTTAGAAGAAGACTGCTCAACTAATAAATTTACCAAGAATCTTTTAGATGAATTTAGAGAAGGCGATCTTGTAGTTGTTAACAATACTAAGGTAATGAAAGCTAGGTTAAAGGTTGAATTGGAAAATGGGACGTTAGTCGAATTATTAGTCTTAGAAAGATCCCATGAATGTGTTTGGTTATGTTTGGCAAAGCCGGCGAAAAAGTTAAAAATAAATAGAAAAATAATATTAAAATCTCCTTTTGCAGAAGATATTAATTTGATGGTTGATGGGGTTGATGAAGAAACTGGAGGGAGATTTATTAAATTTCCTGAAAATATAACTGATCTCAATTCAATGAATGACCTTCTTGATAAATACGGGGAAATCCCTCTCCCGCCTTATATAAAAAATACTGAAGAAGAATCTTTTCATGAGAATAGTTATCAAACTGAGTATGCAACTAATCCAGGGGCCGTTGCTGCGCCAACTGCTGGTTTACACTTAAGCAAAAGTCTTATTTCCAATCTAAAAAAAAAGGGAGTAATAATTATACCGATAACTTTGCACGTGGGCTATGGAACATTCAAACCAATTGATCAAGAAGATCTAAGTAACTTAAAACTTCATAAAGAATGGGTAAGTGTTAATAAGGAAGTAGTGGAGGAAATAAAAAGAGTAAAGAAAACAGATAGAAGAATAATTGCTATTGGTACAACAAGCGTAAGAGCTCTTGAAAGTTGTTATTCTTACGAAATTAATGACTTTATTCCCATAGCTAAATACGTAGATTTAGTAATTAAGCCAGGTTATAAATTTAAGGTAGTTGATGGATTATTAACTAATTTTCATCTTCCTAAAAGTTCATTATTACTTTTAGTAAGTGCAATGATTGGTAGAGAAAGATTATTAGATTTGTATAAGAAAGCCATAAAAGAAAAATTTAGATTTTTCTCTTATGGCGATGCGATGTATATTTCACCAGATTCACTACTGGATAAAAAATAGATTTAGGCTTTGACTGGTTCTTGAATGATTCCGCTTGGAACTTCAGTAAACATAATTGATGATAAATACCTCTCAGCTAAATCAGGTAGAACAACTACAATTGTCTTCCCAGCATATTCATCTTGTTCAGCTAATCTAACAGCAGCAGCAGCAGCAGCTCCACAAGATATTCCTACTAATAGGCCTTCCTCTTTAGCTAGTCTAAGAGCCATCTCTATAGATTCGTCATTTGTTACTTGTTCAACCTTGTCAACAATTGATAAGTCAAGGTTCTTAGGAATAAATCCTGCTCCAATTCCTTGAATTTTATGTGGTCCGGATTTAACCTCTTCTCCATTCATTGTCTGCGTAATAACAGGACTATGTGATGGTTCTACAGCTACAGAAGTAATATTCTTGCCCTTCTCTTGCTTAATGTATCTTGAAACTCCTGTAATTGTGCCACCAGTTCCAACCCCTGCAACTAGGACATCAATTTCACCATCGCAATCATCCCAGATTTCTGGTCCAGTAGTTTTGAAATGAATTTCAGGGTTTGCTGGATTATCAAATTGACCTGGCATGAAATATTGAGAAGGATTACTTTCTGCAATTTCTTTTGCCTTAGCAATTGCTCCAGGCATACCTTTAGATGCCTCTGTTAAAACAATTTCAGCACCCAACACTGCCATAACCCTTCTTCTTTCAATTGACATGGATTCTGGCATTGTAAGGATCAGTTTATAACCTCTTGCTGAAGCAGTAAAAGCTAGAGCAATTCCTGTATTTCCAGAAGTTGGCTCAACAATAGTTTTGTCTTTTGTAAGTTTCCCACTTTTCTCGGCATCCCAGATCATGTTTGCGCCGATCCTACATTTGACACTATAAGCGGGGTTTCTACCTTCAATTTTTGCAAGTACAGTAGCTTTCGCGTTTTTAGTAACTGATTTTAATTTTACTAATGGAGTGTTTCCGATAGCAAAACTGTTGTCCTCATAAATTTTTGCCATTTATATATTGAGAAAATATATATTAATACTAACTATTATTTAGAAAAAGAGTATATAAGTTTCTATACGGTAAATACTAGGAATTTAGAAATTATTTAGTGCTTCAGAAAAGGTTTTCCATAATTGATCTTGGTCTTCTAATCCAACTGATACTCTAATAAGGTGCGAGGGTATACCAAAACTTTCAGCCCAATCCAACTCGTCATAATGAGCTAGTAAAACATAAGGACAAACGAGAGTAAATTTTGTACCTAAACTAGGTCCTTTAGATACTTTTAGAGAATCATAAAATTTTTTAGCTTTGTTCAATCCTCCATTTAATTCAAACGATAATAAGCAGCCATATCCTCCATCAGAATTAAGTAAAGAATTAAAATTTGGACAATTTTCAGGATGGAAAATATTTTTAATCTCGCTATGTGTCTCTAATCTTTTTTTTAATTCTAAACATGCTTTATTTTGTTCAAAAACTCTTTGATTTACATCTCTACTAACTTTCTCTAGATAAACTATATCTCCATCGGAAAGTATTGGAATATTAATCTCGTTTAATGCATATCTAAACTGATCAATCCATTTGCTTTTTGGATTTAGTATTAATGATCCGGCAAGAATATCACCACTACCTGAAAAAATTTTTGTAAGTGAAGTAAAAACTATATCTGCATGTTCTATGGAATTTATATTTAAATTCGAACCAATTGTATCGTCAATAATTAAAGGAATATTTAGCTTTTTTGCAATTTTTGAAATTTTTTTAATGTTTACACATTTGAGCATTGGATTACTTGGAAGTTCAATAATTAATGCTGATGGATCTATTCTTTTGATTTCTAATTCAATATCCGCGCAATTTTCTTCTGTAATTAACTTTGCTCCGTGAAAGATTTTCATTGGTAATTTAAGTACATCTACATATGGAAAACCAACTTGGAGTGTTGGTTTAGCTGGAAATAATTTATATATGATTTCCAATGATGTATGCAATGCAGACATTCCAGATGAAGTTAAGTGAATATCATTAGAGTTAATTTTTGTAGATTTAGAAATTCTATTTTTTATTCTTTGAGAACATTCATTTACGTAAGATTTTGGAGGGCAATCTTCAAGTCCTAGTTCTATAGCGGCAGCTCTTGAAGATAGACCAAGACCAGTATGTTGCCAAAAATATTTTGCATAAATACCTCCTTCTTTTTCAGTTATTAAGAAAGCTAAATTATCTCTTTTTTCTATTAACGAGAATTGTTCAGAAGTATTTCTATCAATGTATTTTTTAGCTTTAAAAGCTATGCGTTCATTCGGATATGGCCAGATACTTTTATTGTTGTAGTAATTTTGCTTTTTTACTTTTTCGCATAATCTTTTCACTATGGGGTTTAGCCCGAATCGTGGGTAAATGGACTTCAATAAATTCATGCATTCTTGATCTTTTTCCTCATAATTTATTACATCATTCCAAGTTGGTAATGCTACAGAAACGGCATGAATACTATCAGGAATTGCATATCCCAACTCTAAATTTTTCCATATAGGTTTTTTAAGTAAATCTCTCAATTTTCAGAATTTATTTAAAGCAAATAAAATGTCCGAGATTAAATCGTTTGTATCTTCACATCCAATTGATAATCTGACAAGAGCATCATCTATCCCTAGTAGATTTTTTGTTTTGTCATCAACAGAAGCATGAGTCATCGTTGCAGGGTGACAAATTAAACTTTCAACTCCTCCAAGGCTTTCTGCTAGAGAGAAATATTTGAGAGATTTGCAAAATTTAAAAGTATCCTCTTTTTTTAAATTTAATTTTAGGGTGATCATTGAACCTCCAGATTTCATTTGCGATTTTGCTAAATTAAATTGCGGATGTTCTTGATTAAAAGGGTAAATTACTTTACTTATTATTTTATGTTTACCTAATTCTTCAGAAATAAATTCTGCACTTTTAGTTTGTTGTTCGATTCTTAAAGGAAGAGTTTTTACTCCTCGCGTAATTAGCCAACTATCAAAAGGAGATGGTTGAAGCCCGAGAGCTTTTTGAGAGAAAAGCATCTTACTATTCCATTCCTCATTATTTGTCAGTACTGCTCCTCCAAGTGCGTCACTATGTCCATTAATGAATTTTGTGGTGCTTACAACCGATAGCGTTGCACCAAGGTCCAATGGTTTTTGAATAAGCGCTGTAGAAAATGTGTTGTCTACAACTACTGGTATTTCGAGTTTATTCGCTTCATCACAAATCGCCTTAATATCAAGTACCTTCAAAAGTGGATTAGTAGGACTTTCTAGCCATATCAAGGTTGGCTCGAAGTTTGAAATCTTTTTGATATTATTTTCGTTTGTAAAATCTGTGTATAAAACTTCTAGTCCAAATTTCTTGAAAATTTTTTCGAACATCCTCACTGTACAACCATAGAGATTTGACTCGCAGAGTATCTTGTCACCTGATTTTAGTGTTGATGAAATTGCAGTTACCGCGCTAATTCCAGATCCAAAAACTGTACAGTATTTAGAATCTTCTATTGATTTAAGGATGTTTTCTAGAATTCTAAAGTTTGGATTACCTGATCTGGTGTAGTCGAAATTATCTTTATTTCCATGTTTGAAAGTAGATGTAGAAAAAATAGGAGGCATAACGCATCCAGTTTCTTCTGCAAATGTTTCCCCATGGTGAATAGATAAGGTCTTAAAACCTGGCTTTTCTATATTATTTTCCTTATTTCCCATTATTTTTAAAAATAAGAATTAAATTAAATCTCTCTTTTAAAAAGTGAGAGAATTAATAATCCAAAGAAAAGTAGTATTAAACTTTTCTTGAATAATATTCAACAACTAGTAGTTCGTTTATTTCAAGAGCTACCCACTCTCTATCGCATTTCCCATTTATTTTTCCTGTTAATTTAGGTTTATCTAAATCAAGATGAGGGGGGACATTTGCTAAACCAGGGAATTCTATATTACCTTCAACAACTTTTTTGCTTGCTTTGTTTTCTTTAATTCCGATTACATCGCCTGATTTACATTGATAACCAGCAATATCAAGGACCTTCCCATTAACAGTTACATGGCCATGATTTACTAATTGTCTTGAGCCTGGAATAGTACCTGCAAAACCTAATCTAAAACAAATATTATCTAGTCTATTTTCTAAAAGTCTTAGTAGGTTTGTTCCTGTAGATCCATCCTGAGCTCTGGCTTTTTTTACATAACGCACTAGTTGTTTTTCAGAAACTCCATAATTAAACCTAAGTTTTTGCTTTTCTTCTAGACGAATTGCATATTCTGATCGCTTGCGACGGGCTTGGCCGTGCTGACCTGGAGGATTTGACTTCTTTGAAGCTTTCCTAGTGAGACCTGGTAGTTCTCCCAAGCGACGCGTAACCCTTAATCTGGGGCCGCGGTATCTTGACATAATTTAAATTAAATAGAAATTTGCAATAAATTGGATAATTGATTAAATTCAATTAAACTAAATTACTACTGAAATATCATTTTACATCATTAAAGTGTTCAAAACTATTAATAAATCAATTACTTATATACTTCTTTTTATGATTTCGTTTTATCAAAAGTGGTTTTCTCCTTTTTTCGGACCAAGATGTAGATTTATTCCAAGTTGTAGTTCTTATGGATACGAGGCAATTACTAGACATGGACCTTGGAAGGGAGGTTGGTTAACTTTAAGAAGATTAAGCAGATGTCATCCTTTAACTCCCTGCGGATGTGACCCTGTGCCTGATTAAATGAATGAAAATATTTATTTTTGTTAGGCAGGGATGTTGCCTTTGTGATTCACTAAAAAACAAACTGGCAAAAATAAATCTTAATGAGTTATTCCCTAATCTAGAAGAGCTTAAAGAAATTGATATTGATAGGTTTGATTTATATCAAGATAAATATAAAAAATATGATTATGAAGTGCCTGTTATTGCTGTTGAAGGACTTAGGTCCAAGGACATTATAGAATTGCCTCGTATTTCCCCAAGATTAAAAGATGATCAATTAAAGAATTGGTTTCAAAAAAATATTAATACCATTATCAAGAAATAATTTTTGTTATATGCGATCTATAAATTTACATAAACTTTTAGATTTGGTAGGGATCATCCCTTCATTAGATCTAATCGATCAAGAAATCAATAATATTTCTTTTAACTCTAAAGAAGTACAAAAAGGAACTTTATTTTTAGGTATCCCTGGTTTAAATGTTGATGGAGGAAAATATTGTATTGAGGCAATTGAGAATGGTGCAGAGGCTGCCATTATTGGATCTGCGGCAAAACAGAATATTGGATCTATTTACCGAGATAGGGTTTTGGTTATAGAGGATAATTTAGATTATATTTTTGGTCAAATAGTCGCTGAGTTTTGGAATAGGCCCTCAAGAAAACTAAAACTTATTGGTGTTACGGGTACAAATGGAAAAACGACAATTACTTTTTTATTGGAATATCTTTTAACAAAATTAGGAAAAAAGACTGCATTATTTGGAACCTTGTTCAATAGATGGCCTGGCTTCTCTGAGGTGGCTTCTCATACAACTGATTTCGCTGATAAACTTCAAAAGAAATTAAATGCTGCTGTTGAGGCAGAATCTGAATTCGCGATATTAGAGGTAAGTTCTCATTCTATTGCCCAAAACAGGATATCAGGCTGCGAATTTGAGGCGGCTATTTTTACTAATTTAACTCAAGATCATCTTGATTATCACTCAGATATGGAATCTTATTTTCAAACAAAAAGAAAATTATTTTTCCCACCTTATTTAATAGAAAAGGATGGAATTTCTGTATTAAATCACGATGACCATTGGATATCTAAATTATCGTCTGATCTTGAAAAAAGATCTTCATTAGTGTCTACAAAGATTACTGAAAGTGAATTTGAAAATGATGATTTTTTTTTCGTAACAGATAAAAAATTTACTGAAAATGGCTCAACCTGCATTTTTCATACACCCAAGGAAAGAATTCAACTTTTTGTTCCACTTGTTGGTGAATTTAATTTAATGAATGCGATTCAAGCAATAACAATTTTGTATAAACTTAATTTTTCTTTAAAAGATCTATCAAAGTTAATACGATCTTTCCCTGGCGCTCCTGGGCGAATGGAGAAAATAGAAATTGAAAATGATGACGTTTCAAGATCACTTCCAACAGTAATTGTTGATTATGCCCACACGCCTGATGGATTGAAAAAAGTTTTGCAATCAATTAAAAAACTTTGTAAGGGGAAACTCATTACTGTTTTTGGCTGTGGAGGAGATCGAGATCTTGGTAAAAGGCCTTTAATGGGATCAATAGCTGAAGAGTTTTCTGATCAACTTTTTATAACTTCAGATAATCCAAGATCAGAAGAACCCCAAAAGATAGTAAATGATATTTTGATGGGTATAAAAAAAAGAGAAAAAATAACAATTGAAATTGATAGATTTAAAGCAATAAATGAATCTATTAAATTTGCCAATAAAAAAGATATTGTTTTAATTGCAGGAAAAGGACATGAAGACTACCAAATTCTCAATGATAAAGTTATTAATTTTGATGATAGAAAAATAGCTTATAAATTATTAAAAGAAAAAAATAAATCTCAATAAAATTTCCTAATCAAATAGGAAACATCTTTACGCAAATCACAAGAAAAGTTTCTTAGAATCAATGGAATTATTTTTAAAAAAATGAAAGGCTTAGCCTTAGTTGTAGGCGCAGGTGGAATTGGAACACAACTAGCTAAAGATCTGAATGAAAGTGAAAAAGATTTAGATGTTGTTTTGTGTGGAAGAAAAAGTGAATTTAATCCTTTTTGGGAATTAGACATAGAGGATTCTCAATCCCTTTTGCAGTTGAAAAATAAAATATCAAATCATCCTTCAAAATTAAGGCTAGTTGTTAATGCTACAGGTAGACTTCATAGTGATTCTCTTCAACCAGAAAAAAGATTACAACATCTTGATAAAAAAAATATTATGGAAAGTTTTTCAATAAATGCCTTTTCTCCTATTTTATTAGCTAAAGCGATTGAAGAATTTATACCAAAAGATTTTGATTTTAATTTTGCAAGTATAAGTGCAAGAGTTGGTAGCATTGGAGATAATCAAACTGGAGGTTGGTATTCATATAGAGCTGCAAAATCTGCGCAAAATCAGTTTTTTAAATCTTTAAGTATTGAATGGGCTAGACGTTTCCCAAAGGCTGCTATCACATTGCTTCATCCAGGAACAGTAGATACTGATTTATCTAGACCTTTTCATAAATTTGTTCCAGAACATAAATTATTTAGTAAAGAAAAATCCTCCCAATTCTTGATCAATATTATTAAAAATCAATCACCAGAATCTACAGGAAAATTTATTGCATGGGACAACTCGGAGATACCTTGGTAAAATAAATTTTTTTTATATCAAAAGATCTTTAAGTCAATAATTTTTTTATTTCTCTAGCAAGTAAATCAATCTCAGCTTCTGTAGTCATTTGATGTATGCATGCTCTAAACCATTTTGGATCTTCTAAAACTCTAATCCAAATTTTCTTTTCTCCAAGTTTCTTTACAAATTTATCCTTATCTTTAATATTTTCGATATTAAAACTAACAATCCCATTTAAATATTTTTTTTCTAAAACTAATTCAACTCCCTTTGATTGATTTAATTCATCCCAAAGTTTTCCACTTAATTGTTTGATATTTTTGTTTTTTTCTTTTTCATGGCAGTCTTTATCCAAAAGATCTAAAGAATTCCGGAGCCCAGCAAGTAAAGGAATACAAGAGGTAGCTATTTCAAATTTCCTTGCATCATCATGAAAAAGATTATCTGAAGTCTCATAGATGCCTTGTTCTTTTTTTAATGATTTCCAACCAATTATTGTTGGATCTGTTTCATGAATAAATCTATCTGAGACATAAATGGCTCCAAGCCCTTCTGGACCACATGCCCATTTATGAGAAGTTATTGAATATAAATCAGAATAAAAAACTTCTTCTTCAATTTTTATGTGCCCAAAGGTTTGAGCCCCATCAACAAGTAGATAAGAATTTTCTCGATTGTTTTTTAATTCGATAGAAATTTGTTTTAAAGGAATTTTATATCCAAAGTTCCATAAAATATGAGAAATAATTAGGATCTTAGTCTTACTATTTAGATTTTTTAACATCTCTAAGATTACATTTTCATCGTTTAAATTTTTAATTTTTTGGATTGGCAAAATTTTGAATATTAATTTATTTCTTCTGCAAAATTCTCGACTTGCAGCTACTACTCCAGGATGTTCACAGTCACTTATTAACAGCTCTTCTCCCTCTTCTACTTTTATTCCCCAAAAAGGCAAAATCATACCAGAAGAGATATTTTCCGTTAAAGCTATATTCTTTGAATTTATACCTAATTTTTGCGCAATGATTCTTTTTGTGGTCAATATTTCTTTGTAAATAAAAGGCCACATATCATTGGTAAATGGTCCTAAATCTTGGATAATTTCCCAATTTTTAACTATTGCTTCTAGAGAAGATTTTGGTAATGGTCCTTGCCCCCCATAGTTGAAATAACATTTATTTTTTAATGCTGGGATTTGATCTCTTAGATTATTTCTCATGGAAAATTTAAATTAGATTATTAAACTATTGAATTTTCTTTAAATATTGCCTACTAAAGTTACTGTTCTAAATTCAATATCTTCAATAACTTTCCAAGGTTCATCACTCCTTTCTGCAAATTTTAAATTTTTAAAACCTAGTTCTTTAAAATCACTAATAAATTCTGGCTCATACCATGCTCCACTAATACATCCTGTCCATAGATCATGATCATTTTGTAATCTTAAAGGAACTTTTTTGTTAGAGACAATATCGCTAATTGCAATTCTTCCATTATCGTTTAAAACTCTTTTTATATTTCTTAGAAGCTTCTTTCTAGATTCTGGAATTACCAAGTTTAAAACACAATTACTTAAAATAATATCAACTGATTTGTCGGCGATTAATGGATTTAAATTTTTATCTAATTCATCGAGTTTTTCAATTGATCCTTCTAGAAATTCTGTATTTTTGAAACCTATATTCTTTGTAACTTCTTTAGAGGCTGATCTTGATAATGAAAGCATGTCAGTATTCTGATCAACTCCAATAACTTTCCCTTCTTTACCAACAATTTGGGCACAAATAAAAGCATTTTTGCCGCTACCACTTCCAAGATCTAAGACGATATCATTTTTTTGAACATATTTTGTTGGATCACCACATCCATAGTCCCTTTCTATAACCTCTTGAGGAATTGCTTCAAGTAAAATGGGATTAAATCCAACTGGTGTACAAAGACAACTCTCTTTTTCTAATGCGGCTGAACCATATCTTTCTTGAATCGCATCTTTATGATCGAAATTATTAAGTGCTTCAGTCGATGGATTTGTATTACAGCAATTTTCGGACATGTGTTTAGATGACTCTCGGTAAATATAGCGAAAAAAAAGCCCCTGAATAAGGGGCTTCTAATTTGTTAAATTAAATTATTTAGTGTAATTTACACCTCTGTAATTTAATTCTGCTTTTTCATTACTTGAAGAAGCGTCATCCATTCTGTTGGTGTATACGTTTCTTCTGTAGGTAAGTTCAACAAGTTGCTTTTTAGCTGCTTGTTTGTTTTGAACGTAGTTTTTACCTCTGTAAGTTAAAGTAGTCATATTCGATTTGACAACACGGCCATCCCCCGTTCCATGGTATGACTCGAACTGCGCCCTCAAGTGAGAGTGAACGAAAAAGTAGCTATTGCTACAAAATTATTATAAGCTTATTATTTAATCTATGTCTAGTTTTTACAAATAGAAACGAAGATTTAATAGTTTTTTAATTATTATCTTAGGTAAATTTTTTTATAAATAGTCTAGAAAAAGGATTATGTTTATATTTGGTTTAATCTTCATGTAACTATTCTTTTATGAAAGGTTTTTTATATTTCTTGGGAAATACTTTAAGGTGGCCAGTCTTGAAGCCAAAAGAATTTTTTTCCCTACATGCCTATTTTTCAATTATTTATTTGATAACTTTTACTTTGAGTAAATATGATGTAAGCCAATCAAATTTAGTTTTTACTCTAGGAATTCTTGCACCTATTTTAATCGCTATTGGGCAAGGACTTCCAATTGATTGCCTTAATATGGAATCAGCTTTGTTGAAGGAACTAAAAACTAAGTAATATATTTTTCAGTTAAAAATTTTTATAAAACCTGGACAACTTCGCTTATTTCAGGAATCATTTCTTTTAACTTTCTTTCAATACCCATTTTTAGAGTCATAGTACTACTTGGGCAACTGCCACATGCCCCTTGAAGTCTGACTTTGACAATTGGACCATCTATTTCTGCAATTTCTACATTACCTCCATCAGATATTAAAAACGGTCTGAGCTCGTCAAGGACTTTTTCTACATTTTCATTTGTCAGCGAGAGTGTTTCAGTACTCATAATTTTGGATTAACTTTATAATAAGCCTAGAAAGAAATTTGATTAATTGCAAAAAAGATAATTTTCTGTTGTGACTTCATTTAAAAACCCTACTAATGACAATAGCTACTTTGATGCAGTCTTAGTAGGAGCAGGTATAATGAGCAGTACTTTAGCTCTCCTAATTTCAGAAGTTTTACCAGATGTAAGGTTTCTTATTATAGAAAAACTAAATGATCCAGGAAGTGAAAGTACTGGCGCTTTTAATAATGCAGGTACAGGACATGCTGCTAATTGCGAATTAAATTATACCCCTTTAGATGAAAAAGCAAATATAAAAATAGATAAAGCGCTCTCAATAAATCGTTCTTTTGAAAGATCAATGTCTTTGTGGGCCTCATTGTATGAAGCAGGGAAAATTGATATTAAAAAGTTTTTAAAATTTATTCCTCACATTAGCTTTGTTTCTGGTCAGGATAATATTTCTTTTTTAAAAAAAAGATTTCAGAAAATGACTGAAAATCCTGAATTTATCGATATGGAATTTTCTACATCTTTTGATGAAATTACATCATGGGCTCCTCTAATAACAAAAGATAGGAATCCATTTACTAAAATTGCTGCTACCAGAATAGGAAGAGGAACTGATATTAATTTTGAGGCTTTGACTAAAGAGTATTTGTCATTAGTTTCTTTAAACAAAAATGTTGAAATTAGATACAAAACAGAATTAGTAGATTTAAAGAAAATTGATAAAAAAAAATGGGAACTAGAAATTAGTTCAGAAGGTAGAAAAACTTCCATTAGAACTGGCTATGTTTTTCTTGGTGCTGGTGGAAAGACAATTAATTATTTGCAAAAATCAAAAATTCCAGAAGCAAAGATTTATGGTGGATTTCCTGTTAGTGGGAAATGGCTTATTTGCGAGAAAAAAGATCTAACAGAAAAACATAACTCAAAAGTTTATGGTAAGGCTGATATTGGATCGCCACCAATGTCTGTGCCTCATTTAGATACTAGATGGATTGATAATAAAAAACTTCTTTTATATGGACCTTTTGCTGGATTTACAACAAAATTTTTAAAGCAAAGTTCATACTTTGACTTATTTAGTTCAATTAAAAAGAATAATATATTTTCTATGTTAGACGTTGGTTTCAAGAACAATGATTTAATTAATTACCTAATATCACAATCATTAAAGAACCATAACTCAAGAGTTGAGAATTTAAAGAATATGATGCCATCAGCTAATCCCTCTGATTGGTACTTAAAGAATGCTGGTCAAAGAGTCCAAATAATTAAAAAAACTGAAGGAGGAGGTTCTTTGAAATTTGGAACAGAGATTGTGAATTCATCTGATGGATCATTATCTGCTTTGCTAGGAGCTTCTCCCGGAGCAAGTACTGCGGTTTCAATTATGGTTGAGGTTCTAGAAAAATCTGTTTTATTTTTAAACGACAAGCATAATCTTAAGAAAAAAATAAATGACTTAATTTATCCAGAACTATCGGCCTTTGAAAATGACAGTAACTTCATAAAAGACATCAAAAAAAGAAATAATTCGATTTTTGGTTTCCATCCATAATTCTAATTAGCTAATATTAATCAAGATGTAATAAGAGGAGATTTTTTCTTTCTAAATGACTGATATATCTGTTTCAAAAATAAGAAATTTCTGCATAATTGCTCATATTGACCATGGTAAATCTACCCTTGCTGATAGGTTGCTCCAAGATACTGGTACTGTTCAGCAAAGGGATATGCAAGAACAATTTTTGGACAGTATGGATCTAGAAAGAGAGAGAGGAATTACTATCAAATTACAGGCAGCTAGGATGAAATATAAAGCTGAAGATTCTCAAGAATATGTTTTGAACTTAATAGATACACCAGGTCATGTCGATTTTTCTTATGAGGTTAGTAGATCTCTTCAGGCGTGTGAAGGTGCTTTACTAGTTGTTGATGCAAGTCAAGGAGTAGAAGCTCAAACCTTAGCTAATGTTTATCTTGCCTTAGAAAATAATCTTGAAATAATTCCTGTTTTAAATAAAGTTGATTTACCAGGTGCTGATGCTGAAAAAATAAAAAAAGAAATAGAAGAAATTATTGGGCTTGATACATCTAATGCAATAAATTGTTCAGCAAAAACTGGAGTTGGTATTAAAGATATTTTGGAAGCAATTGTAAGAAGAGTACCTCCTCCTCAAGATGAAATTAAACTACCTACAAAGGCACTCATTTTTGATTCTTATTATGATCCTTACAGAGGAGTTATTGTTTATTTCAGAGTGATATCTGGGTCTCTTAATAAGAGAGAAAAGATATTATTAATGGCGAGTCAAAAAAATTATGAACTGGATGAAATAGGAATAATGGCACCTGATCAGCAGCAAGTTGATGAATTACATGCAGGAGAAGTTGGTTATTTAGCTGCTTCTATAAAATCAGTTGCTGATGCGAGAGTGGGAGATACGATTACTCTTTTAAATTCACCTGCAAATGATCCTTTGCCTGGTTATAAGACAGCAAACCCTATGGTTTTTTGTGGCTTATTCCCGACTGATGCTGATCAATTTCCAGATTTAAGAGTATCTCTTGAAAAATTACAATTATCTGATGCAGCTTTAAAATATGAGCCCGAAACCAGTAGTGCAATGGGCTTCGGATTTAGGTGCGGATTCCTAGGACTTCTTCATATGGAGATTGTTCAAGAAAGATTAGAAAGAGAATATGATTTGGATCTAATCGTAACGGCACCATCAGTTATCTATAAGGTTAATTTAAATCAGCAGGAACATATCTTTATTGATAATCCTTCTACAATTCCTGATCCACAACTTAGAGAATCTATAGAAGAGCCTTATGTGAAAATGGAAATTTATGCTCCCAATGAATTTAATGGAACATTAATGGGTTTATGTCAGGAAAGAAGGGGAGTATTTATAGATATGAAATACATAACAACAGATCGAGTTACTTTGATTTATGAAATTCCATTAGCAGAAGTAGTTACAGATTTCTTTGATCAAATGAAAAGTAGGACCCAAGGTTATGCATCAATGGAATATCATTTGATTGGCTATAGAAAGAATGACCTTGTCAGATTAGATGTCCTAATAAATTCAGAAAGAGCAGATCCATTAACTTCTATTGTTCATAAAGATAAGGCTTATGGAATTGGCAGAAGTTTAGTTGAGAAATTAAAAGAACTTATTCCAAAACAACAATTTAAAATACCTATTCAAGCATCAATCGGGAGCAGGATTATTGCAAGTGAAAGTATAAGTGCTTTACGAAAAGATGTTTTATCTAAATGTTATGGAGGAGATATTTCTAGGAAAAAGAAACTTTTAAAGAAACAAGCTAAAGGTAAAAAGAGGATGAAGGCAATGGGTAAAGTTGAAGTCCCCCAAGAAGCTTTTATGGCAGTCCTAAAATTAAACCAGTAATTTTTTAAAATTTAAAATTAATAGCTATTTTTTTTTTAAAGAATTGGGTATATTTCAGTCATATCTGTAAAAAAGATTTTGGATATTAACTCATTTAATCGTGTCGGCACAAATATCAGAAAAGCTGGATTTCTAATTGTACTTTTTTATCTTCTTGTTGTTTTAATAATGAAATTTTTAGAGGCCAATAATTTTTTTGGTTATTCATTTTCAATATTAAGCAATGATATCTTTGCACCTCCTTCGCTTAATCATTTCTGTGGCACAGATAGATTAGGAAGAGATGTTTGCTTAAGAACTTTGCAAGGATCATCCTTAGCCATAGAAGTTGTGTTCTTATCTATTCTTTTTTCATTAAGTTTGGGTTTGCCATTAGGATTATTAAGTGGATATTTTGGTGGTTTTTTTGATAAATGCTTATCACTAATAATGGATACTATTTTTTCAATACCTGTAATTTTGCTTTCAGTTGTTGTGGCTTTTGTCTTGGGTAAGGGTATCCTTAACGCAGCTTTGGCATTGTGTATTGTTTATTCGCCTCAATATTTTAGATTAATCAGAAATCAGACAATATTGGTTAAATCCGAAACTTACGTCGAGGCAGCTCAAGTTTCAGGAGCTGATGTTAAAAAGATTATTTTTAAATATATTCTCCCAAATGTAATAACACCTTTGCCTATTCTGCTTACCCTAAATGCTGCGGATGCTGTTTTGGTATTAGGAAGTTTAGGATTTTTAGGTCTTGGTGTTCCTGCAGATGTCCCAGAGTGGGGCAGTGATTTAAATCTTGCTCTTGCTGCTTTACCTACAGGTATATGGTGGACGGCTTTGTTTCCAGGTTTGGCAATGTTTTTTTTAGTTTTAGGTCTTTCTTTTATAGGAGAGGATCTTGAAGAAATTTTTGATAGTCAAATTTCTGAATAAATTTAGTTATCTGTAATAGGATCAATTTCTCCTTGATCATTCAACTTTGGATATTCTTTAGCTGATTTTTTATACATCGCAGCTAATTCTGGGTGACACCATTCAAAAAGTGTTTTTTGATATTCATCTATATTTAAACCTTCTCCATTCGCGGGCAATATACCTTTATTTTTTCTTTGGCGTATAGCTTCAAATAATAATATGGAAGCCGCAACTGAAACATTCAGGGATTGAACCATACCTCTCATAGGTATGTAAATTGATTGATCAACCATTGATATAAGTTCATTACTTAATCCCCATTTTTCTGCTCCTAAAACAAAACATGTATTTTGTGTATAATCAAAATTTCTATAATCTACTGATTCACTATTAAGAGTCGTTCCATATAATTTAAAACCTTTATTCTTTAAATCAGAGATTGCCGTGATAGTGTTTTCATGATTATTTAGTTTGACCCATTTTTGACTTCCTTGAGCAGTACTATTAAAAGTCTTAACGGCATTCGTTTTGCTAATAAAATTTGCTTCGAAAACCCCAGCTGCATCACAGGTTCTTAATATTGCTGATAGATTATGAGGTTTATTTACATTCTCAACTAAAACAGTCAAGTTTTTCATTCTGCAATCTAAAACACTTTTGATTCGCTCGAATCTTCTTGGCAAAATTGACATTTATAATTTTTCACACTTTTTAAATTATATTCAAAAAATATTGATTACCTATTAAATCTCTTGGTTTATAATATTTGAGTAGTATGAATTAACTCAATGGCATACATAGAATGGGACTATACAGTTATCACTAGCATGGTAGAAAAACAAGGATGGAATTTGCCTGAGCGAGAATCTGAAGAATGGAATAAATTTAAAGATGAATTAGGAGAAAAAATGAGAGGAGTTGGAATCGTTTTTGAAAAATATTGTAAATTCACTCCTGATGTAGGAGAAGGAGTTCATCTTTTAGATGAATAATCAAAAATAGTTTTAAACCATTGATGTATCCCTTAATCAATGGCTTATTAATAATTAAGATAATACAATTTAATTAAATTAGAACTGGTAATTATTAAGGCTTTATAAAGCTTGTAAGGTAAAAAGCTTATTCGAATGAGATAATTTTATTTTTTTATCTCCCACAAAAAATTTATTTAAATTCTATATTTGTATAAAAATATGAAAAATAAATTAATTTTTTTATTCGATGGTGGTTGTCCACTTTGCTTGAGAGAAACAAATTTTCTAAAAAAAAGAGATATATTAAATCAAATTTCATTTGTAGATATAAACAGTAAAGATTATGATCAAAATCTTTTTAATAACATTTCATATTCAGAAGCCATGTCAAACCTGCATGGGATTATAGAAAATGGTGAAATTATTAGAGGATTAGATGTACTTGCATATTCTTATGAATTAATTGGTTTAGGTTGGGTTTATTATCCTTTAAAGATTAAGCTCTTATCTCCATTATTAAGGCTGGTTTACAGATATTGGGCACAATATAGACTTCAAATTACAGGTCGATCCAAGATTAAAAAACTTTGCACCTCTAAATGTGAACAATAAATATGGAAAATATCGAAATAGACAGAATAATAGAAATGTGTTGGGAAGATAGAACACCCTTTGAAGCCATTGAGTATCAATTTGGTTTAAAAGAGGAAGATGCGATCAAAATTATGCGTCAAAATCTTAAACCTAAATCATTTAAAGTCTGGAGACAGAGAGTTACAGGAAGAAATACAAAACATTTGGCGCTTAAAGATTCAACTAGGTTCAAATCTACTCATAAGAGAAAATTATAAATTTTGAAAAATCTTTCTACTAAAATTTGTCCTGTTTGCAATAGGCCATTCGAGTGGCGTAAAAAATGGAAAAACTGTTGGGATGATGTTATCTACTGTTCAAAAAGATGCAGTAACTGGAAGTCTCAAAGATGAGAAGAATATCAATTATCTTCCCGAATCAACTTTTTAGAGAAAGCCCAATTTTAAAAATAAATTGTGAAATTTTAATTTTGGAAGACTCATTATTTTTTGGGAATGATAAATTTCATAAATTAATTAACCATAAAAACAAGTTGGTTTTTCATAGGGCATCTATGCTTGCTTATAAAAAATATTTAGAAAAATCTGGCTTTAAAGTTTTATATTTCGAAAACAAGAATGATATGTCTACAGTTGACTATTTATCAGAATTTATTAAAGATAAATATCAGGCAATAAATCTTATAGACCCTCATGATTTCTTAATAATGAAAAGGATCAATAAATTTGTTGGAAGCAATAATTTAGCTTTAAATGTTCTGCCCTCTCCAATGTTTATGAGTAGTGAAGAATTAAAAGAGTTATTTGCATTAAATACAAAAAAACCTCTTATGGCCCGATTTTATGAGAATCAAAGAAAGAGCCACAAGATATTAGTGAATTCGGATGATACACCTGAGGGAGGTAAGTGGAGTTTCGATGAAATGAATAGAAAAAAATTACCAAAAAAAATAAGCATACCTGATACACTTAAATTACCAAAAAATAACTTTGTAGTTCATGCCGAAAAGTCATTAGCTAACTTTGATATTGAGTTTATTGGAGAAAGTAATAACTTTTTATATCCAACTAATTTTGATGAGGCAGATGAATGGTTAGATGATTTTTTTAAACATAGATTTTTCTTATTTGGAGATTATGAAGATGCTATTTCTAAAGAAAATTCTTTTTTATGGCACAGTTTACTTTCTCCCCTTTTAAATAGCGGCTTATTAACACCAGATCAAGTAGTAAATAAAGCATTACTTTATGCCAAAAATAATAATGTTCCAATTAACTCTTTAGAGGGGTTTATTCGTCAAATTATTGGATGGAGAGAATTTATTTGTCTTGTCTATAAGAAGTATGGAACAAAGATGCGAAATAGTAATTTTTGGAATTTTGAAAATAAGCCAATTCCAGAATCTTTTTATAAAGGAAATACAGGAATTGAACCAGTAGACATTGTTATAAAAAATATTATCAAATTTGGTTATTGTCATCATATTGAGAGGCTAATGATTATTGGCAACTTTATGCTTCTATGTAGAATTCACCCCAACCAAGTTTATAAATGGTTTATGGAAATGTTTATTGATTCTTATGATTGGGTGATGGTTCCAAATGTTTATGGAATGAGCCAGTTTAGTGATGGAGGTATTTTCTCAACTAAACCATATATATCAAGCTCTAATTATGTAAAAAAAATGTCAAATTTTAAAAGTGGCCCGTGGTGTGAAATATGGGATGGCTTATTTTGGAAATTTATTAAAGATAATGAAAGCTTTTTTAGAAAGCAATATAGGCTGGCAATGTTAACAAGAAATCTTGACAAAATGTCAGAGGAAAAATTAAATAATCATTTTAGAACGGCCGATAAATTTTTAAGAGATATTCAATAATTTAAGATAAATAATCTTTAGCTGATTTTGAAAAATTAAGAGAATATTATATTATTACGAAATATTACAATTTGATGTTATTTTAATTAAAGTCTAAGTCCAGCAATGAATATTGGAACCCTCTTCTTGAAAAGTAATTTAACTGGTATCATCACTTTTTCTGAATTAGATTGGATAACTACCCATCAATCTAATTTCACAAGGTTAGAGGAATCTATAGCCATTAAATTAGGAAGAATGCTTGATGCAGGATGTATAAATATAGGTTGCCGTTTAAATTCCTGATTAAGTTTTTATTTTATTAATGAAGTATCAAGAAGAGAAAAAATTATTTTTTCGAGAAAGAATCCATTCTCTAAATATCTTTCTTTTTTTAGGATTTAATCTGACACTCATCTCTATCTTAGGTTTTATTTGGTTCAATTCTTCAATTGAAAAAGTAGTTTAAATTTTAAAATATTTTGTATATTAAAGTTATCTTTAAAAATAAATTATATTTTGAGTATTGGATATTTACAAAGAAAAGCAGCTTGGGAAATTTTATTAAAAGTTAGTTCAGGTGATTTTTCTGATCATGCCCTTGAAAAGGTTTTAAAAAATTATCAATTTAATCCTCTTGATATTGCTTTTATTACTGAATTATCTTTTGGATGTATAAGGTACAGAAAATTTCTAGATCTTTGGTTGGATCATACATCAAAAATTACTCATAAAAAGCAGCCTCCAAAATTAAGATGGCTTTTACATATAGGTTTATATCAATTATTAAAAATGGACAAAATTCCTTTTCCAGCAGCTATTTCTACCACTGTAGAAGTAGCTAAAAAAACAGATTTAAATGGTTTAGCAGGCACTGTGAATGCGATATTGAGAAATGCATCTAGAAAATTAAAAAATCAAATTTTTCCAAAATTATCTTCTGATAGAAAAGAAAGAATTTCATATATTGAGTCATTGCCATTATGGCTTGTAAATGATCTTTATAAATGGTTAGGCAATAGCGAGGGTGAAAATATAATTAAGTCATTTAATAAAAAACCTTCAATTGATTTGAGAATTAATTCACTAAAAACTGATTTAGATAAATTTTTGAAAGTACTTTATGAAAATAAAATTGATGCTGAAATTATTAAAGATTTAAATAATGGAATTACTTTAAAATCTAATCCAAGATCTATTAAAAACTTACCAGGGTATAGTGATGGGCTTTGGACAATTCAAGATAGATCTTCTCAGTGGGTAGCACCTCTATTAAATCCAAAAGAAGGTGAAAAGATTTTAGATGCTTGTGCAGCTCCAGGAAGTAAATCTACTCACTTGGCAGAATTAGCAAATGATAATGCTGAAATACTAGCTGTAGATAGATCAGAAAAAAGATTGAAAATACTTCAATCAAATTTAGAAAGGTTAAATTTAAAATCTGTAAAGACCCTCAAGGCTGATGCAACAAGTTTGATTGAATTACATCCAAAATTCATATCTTATTTTGATAAGATTTTGTTAGATGCTCCCTGTTCTGGGATTGGAACTCTTTCCAGGAATCCAGATTCTAGATGGTCTTTAAGTAAAGAAAAAATAATATCCTTAACTTTATTGCAGGAAAAACTATTAGAGAGTATTGTTCCTCTTTTGAAAAAAGATGGAACTTTAGTTTATTCAACTTGTACTATTTGTCCTGATGAAAATAATCTATTAATTGAACGATTTATTGAAAAAAACAAAGGTTTAAAATTGGTTAGCCAGAAACAAATTTTACCTAGTTTAGAATATCCTGGTGATGGATTTTATGCTGCAACAATTTCTTATAAATCTTAAAAATATCATTTAATTTTTAACTGGGATTTTATAAATTTCAGCTATAAATTTCCTCCATAAATAAGCTGCATTCCCACTAGATAATTCGGATTCCTTGTTATCGTCATAACCTATCCAAATTCCTGTTGTAAGGTTATAAAGTGAACCAATAAACCAAAGATCTTTATTCCCATCAGATGTTCCTGTTTTCCCATAAATTTTCTTTCCTTTTATAGAGGCTGCTTTCGAGGTGCCTTCTTTTACAGATTTTTCAAGAAGCTTATTTATTTTTTTGTTTACTTTTAAATCTAATATTTTCTTTGAAGAAAATTTTTTCTTCCAAATGGATTGATTATTAAATGATTCTATTTTTTCTAAGATGCTAGGGCTTTGAATCTTCCCACTATTATTTATTGCAGAATATGCATTTGTAATGTTTAAAAGAGTATCTCCGTAAGAACCAATAGCTAATGATGGGAATTCCTTAAACTCTTGTTCATAACCTAAACCAAATGAATTCGCTAGATTAATAATATTTCTTAAGCCGACTTTTTTTGTTATTGATATTGGAACAATATTGGATGAAATTTTAAATGATTCAATCAAAGATATAGAACCTCTATACTCTTCTGCAAAATTTTTTGGGCAATAACTTTCCCAGCATCTTGGTAAGTCCTCAAATTTATCGCTTAATTTTATCCCCTCTATTAATGCAGCAGCATAAGGAATTATTTTAAAAGTAGAACCTAAAGGTCTTACAGATGAAATCACTCTATTATATTCATTAATTGATGGATTTCTGCTGGTTACCATTGTCCTGATTAGTCCTGTGTTTGATTCGATTGATAACAGAGCAAACTCAAGTTCTTTAGGCCCAGCATATCTTGAAATTTCTTGGGCCTTTTCTTGCCAATCTTTATTGATAGAAGATTTAATCCTTAAAAACTTATAATCACTTTTATTTTTAATTCTTTTATTTGTTGCCTCAAGAATAAAATTTATTAGTAATTTATCATCTAAAAAATTATCAGCTTTTTGATAATTTAAGTTTATTTTCTCTTTAATAGCCTTATTCTTATTTGCAAGAGAAATATATCCATCAACATACATTGATTCAAGAACTTTATTTCTATTTTTAATAGCTAGTTCTATATTTTGATAAGGTGAATAAATTGATGGAGCTGGAGCCAATCCTGCAATTAAAGCGATCTCTGATAATGTCAATTCTTCTATTAGTTTTCCAAAATAAACTTGAGAAGCCTCGTTAACCCCATAAGCTCCTGATCCTAAATAAATATTATTTAAATATAATTTCAAAATTTGATTTTTGTCATATCTAAATTCAAGTATGAGTGATATAAGTATTTCTTTGATTTTTCTTTGGAAACTTAAATCATTATTTAGAAAAAGTAATCTAGCAACTTGTTGCGTAATCGTACTTCCTCCTTCCTTAACATAACCACTTCTAATATTTTGAAAAAGGGCACGTGAAATACTTTTTAAATCTATTCCATTATGTTTATAAAATCTTTTATCCTCCGAAGATATAAAAGAATTTTTAAGAAAATATGGAATTTTATTTTTACTATTGTCTATTTCAAATTTGCGGCTTAATTTGCTCAGTATCTTATTATCAGAAGATGATATTACATAAGAATATTTGGTTGCGCGAGAACTTTTATTTTTAGATATGTCAAATTTTAATGTAGTAAATATTAGATTATAAAAATAAAAAAATATTCCAGAAAATATTAATATAGGAATTATTAAAACAAAAGATTTGGATTTAATCTTTTGCACCTTAAGCAACTAAAAAACTATGTCCTATTGCTAAAGCTGTAACTAACATTCCAGTTATAAGAAAGGGTTGGGCACTTGCTTGATATTTGACATCAAACTTTAGAGGATCTCTTAGTAACCACATATCTTGAAATGTAATTTGTGGAATTACCAATAAAACCAAAATCACAGAGGCTAAATGTTGACCAATAATGACTAATACTACAACCATTGCTAATTGAAAAATGTCAATGAGCCCTGCACTGATTCTGCTTGCATTTTTAATTCCAAATACTACGGGTAAAGAATTCAATCCTAACTTTGAGTCTCCTTCAACGCTTTTGAAATCATTAATAACAGCAATACCAAGCCCAGAGAGGCTATAAGCAAGAGTTAGTAATGCCGTCACAATAGTTAATTTCCCAAACAAGGCTTGTCCTGCCCACCAAGGTAAAGCTATATATGATGCGCCTAATGCATAATTTCCAAGCCAACCATTTTGTTTTAATTTAAGAGGTGGAGCAGAATATATATAACTAACAAAAGATCCTCCTAATGCTAAAAGTAAGACGGAGGGAAAGTTATGTTTAGCATATAAATCTAATAGAAAAGCAACTATTAGGCCTGCAATAAGTAATACCCAGATTTGGATTTTTACATCTTTAATTGAAATTTTCCCAGAAGGAATAGGTCTATTTGGTTCGTTGATTGCATCAATTTCTTTATCAAAAAAATCATTTATGGTTTGTGTATAACCTGCTAGAAGAGGCCCACTCATTAACATGCATGCAAGTGAAGCTAAAACATTACTAAATGTCCATTTAAAATTTCCACTTGCAGCTGCTCCACAAATAACACCCCATATTAAAGGGATCCACGTAATTGGCTTCATTAACTGTATACGAAGTTTCCATATACTTGAAGTTTCAGAGGCACCCTTAATGCCTAATAGTTGTTTGGGATCATTCACTTTACTCTTTAACCTTTCTCAATTTCTTCTGGGAAAAACCAGTTTTGTGAACCATTTTGAAATTTTGCGGTGATTCCAATACTCCTGCCGTCTGTCATCTTATAGCCTGTTATTACAGCTTTAGGATTAGAGGATATTTGATCAATTAATTTAGCAGGTAGTCTATCTTTTACTTTGTTAATGTTAATTTTGATTTTACTACCGATTTTGGGTAATAATTTTGTTTCAGCCATAAGAGGTAAAATGGAAGCTATTATGCAAGATTAACAGCATTTGGACAATTTTTACTAAAATGGTAGCTCTTCGTTTAATTCCTTGTTTAGATGTCGCCAATGGCAGAGTCGTTAAAGGTGTAAATTTTGTTAACTTGAGAGATTCAGGTGATCCTGTTGAATTGGCTTGTAGGTATTCTGATGAAGGCGCAGATGAATTAGTATTTTTAGATATTAGAGCAAGTGTGGAAAATAGGAAGACATTAGTTGGCCTTGTCTCTAGGACAGCAAAAACAGTAAAAATCCCTTTTACTGTAGGTGGAGGTATAGATTCTGTTTCTTCTATTAATGATCTTTTAAGAGCAGGAGCGGATAAAGTGAGTTTGAATTCCGCAGCGGTAAGAAATCCTGATTTAATTTCTAAAAGTTCTAGAGAATTTGGTACTCAATGCATCGTTATAGCAATTGATGCAAGAAGAAAAGTTAATAAGGTTGATGAATGGGAGGTATATGTAAAAGGAGGGCGAGAAAATACTGGAATAGATGTATTAAGTTGGGCAAAGAAAGTTGAGGAATTAGGCGCGGGGGAAATATTGCTAACTTCAATGGATGGTGATGGGACTCAGAATGGATATGATTTAGATCTAACTGAATCTGTTGCCAATATTGTTAACATCCCAGTAATTGCTTCTGGAGGAGCAGGCTCTCTAGAAGATATCTATAATGTTTTCAAAGAAGGCAGGGCATCAGCAGCACTTTTAGCATCATTACTTCATGATAAGAAACTTACTTTACAAGAAATAAAAGAATTCCTCCTAGAAAAAAAACTTCCAATTAGACCATATGAATAAAAATTTATATTAATCCCCAAAAAAAAGTACTTTAAAATTTAAAAATGAAATTCACAAAAACTATCGAAGTTAAAAATATATTTAATAAAATTTCTTATAAATATGACTTTTTGAATAATTTATTAAGTTTTGGACTGCACAAATTATGGAAAAGGAAATTAGTTAATTTATTGGAACCTTTAAATGGTGAAGATTGGGCTGATTTATGCTGTGGGACAGGAGATTTAGCATTCTTAATTTCTGAGAGAGTAAGTCCAAGGGGCTCAATTACGGGTATTGATAGTGCCAAGGATATCCTCAATATTGCAAAGAAAAAATCAGAACTAAAAAAAAATAAATTTATTAAGTGGGAAATTAAAGATGTTTTAGAAATTAATGATTATTCAAAAAATTTTGATGGAATTTGCATGTCCTATGGATTAAGAAACTTGAATAATGTTGAAGAAGGCATAAAAAAAGTTTTTTACCTTTTGAAAGATAAAGGAAGGGCAGGATTTCTGGATTTTAATCACTCAACAAAAAATTCTTTATCTAATATTTTTCAGAAAGTATATTTGAGATTTATTGTAGTGACCATTTCGCGCCTTTTTAATTTAAGTCCAGAGTACGCATATATTGAAAAAAGTATTAGAAATTTTCCAAAGAAAAATGAGCTTATAAAAATTGCTCAGAAAGTTGGATTTAAAAAAGCTGAATATAAAACTATTTTTTGGGGGCAAATGGGAATACTGATTTTAGCTAAATAAAGAATTTAGTTATTTATTTTTCTCCAACAAAAAGAACACTTTCCCCATCTTTTGATTTCGCCCTCAGGAGTTGGGGAATTACAGATATTACAAATACAAATATTATTTTGATGGATTCTGCTTGGATGCTTAGCCCAGACTACCTTTGCATTCGTAGCTTTAATATTTTTATTTTTAAGTTCATAATTTTGTATTATTTTTATTTCATTCAAAGTTATTCCAATTTTCTCTATTCTCTCTTTTAATTTATGCTTGTTGTAGATTAAAGCTTGGCGCCACTGTGGATGATTTACTGCAATAGTAAGTATTTTTTTTTCAATATTTAATGGTTTGCATTCTTGAAATAGTTCCAAACCGATTAAGTCCTTCCAGTTTTCGTTGATTTTAGAAAGTTTATCTAAGTCACCCCATGATTTTTTGAAATTATCAAGACAATTTTTTAATGGATGTGGATTCCTGCTATTCACTATTGGCAAATACTTTTTGTCCAATTTGTAAAATTTACTTATTCAGATTAAAGTTAATCTAATCTTCAAAAAGATGCTCGTTGTTTTAATAAAGAATTTGTGAAAGTTATTGGATCTGCAGCAAAGACAGTTTTTTATTTAAAAAAAATTCATGGTCAATATCCAAGTTGGAAACTTCAGTACAAAATAAAATGCAAAAGTACTGAAAATGAGCTAACAAACTGGCTTAGATATTCTGAAATAAAGAGAAACCAGCCAGTAGCGATAATAGCAAGAGAACAGTTCTCAGGGGTTGGCCAAAACTCAAGAACTTGGGTTTCCCCA
Source organism: Prochlorococcus marinus CUG1415 (assembly GCF_017696015.1). NCBI lineage: Bacteria > Bacillati > Cyanobacteriota > Cyanophyceae > Synechococcales > Prochlorococcaceae > Prochlorococcus > Prochlorococcus marinus. Next base: position 415,529 of record NZ_JAAORL010000001.1, read on the forward strand.
AAAGGAGGGATTTGGTTAAGTGCAGCTTACCCAATATTTTCAAAAGAATTTACAAGCCAAATATTTAATTTGTCTTTAGGAATTAAGATATGTGAAATGCTTAGAAAAGAAAATATAAATGTTTGTTTGAAATGGCCTAATGATATTTTATTTGGTTCAAAAAAGTTGATTGGATTTTTACCAAGGGTGATAACAAGAGGCAAGGAAATTATATATGTAAGAATAGGTCTTGGCATGAATGTTTTAAATCATACTCCATCAGAAGGTATTTCATTATCAAAAGTACTTCAAACTAAGAATATTAATCAACATTATTGGACCGCCAAAGTTCTTAAAGCTTTTCATGATTCAGTTGAATGTAATAACAAAAAAGAATATGTAATCAAATCGGCGAATAAGTTCCTTGCTAAAAGATTTTTACCTAGTGGTTTTTGTTCTCATATATGGAAAATTAAAGATATTAATTCCAATGGGAATTTAAGAATTTACAATGAAACTCAAGAGAAAGTACTTACAGGTTCTAATTCTAATTAACTTTTAATTCAACTATTTTCCCATCTTTAAATTTGGCTATTTTTTTTGCACGATTTGCAACTTCATCTTCGTGCGTTACCAAAACTATTGTTATTCCTGATTCATGTAGTTTGTCAAACAGATCTAGCACATCTTCAGTCGTTGTTGAATCTAGTGCACCGGTTGGTTCGTCTGCTAACAGTATTGCAGGTTTGTTTATCATAGCCCTAGCAATTGCTACTCGCTGTTGTTGACCTCCTGATAATTGATTAGGGCGATTATTCATTCTTTCAGCAAGACCAACTTGTTTTAGGGCATTCTTACCTCTCTCTATTCTTTGCTCAGGAGCAATACCTGCATAAATCATTGGTAAAATTACGTTCTCAAGTGCTGTTGCGTCTGATAGCAGATGAAATTGCTGAAAAACGAATCCTAATTTTTGGTTACGTATCTCTGCAAGCTCATCATCAGATAAATTCTCAACTGGGATACCATTTAATTTATAAATACCTTCTGATGGCCTATCTAGACATCCAATAATGTTCATAGCAGTACTTTTACCCGAGCCACTAGCTCCCATTACAGCTAAATAGTCACCTTTAAAAATTTCTAAGTTTATACTATCTAGAGCTTTAACAGTTAAATCACCCTTTCCATATGTTTTAGATATTCTTTCTAAAGTTGCTACTTTCTTAGGCATTTATTGGGAAGTTCTTTAGGAAATATTGTTTGTTATGGCAATAATATCTTGTAAAAAAGGCGTTTCTGAAACTGCTGTGTTAGCTAATTTAAAAAGAGGGTTAGAAAGGATCCCCCCTAGAGCTGTGACCCCCACACAGGTATAAAGTGCAATTCTCAAGGGAGGTAATCCTACAACCTCCCAATTTGTTTCAGGATATGATTTGACTATCTCAGAAGCTTCCTGAGGTTCTTTTACTACCATCATTTTTATTACTGAAATATAGTAATAAATAGAGATAACTGAAGTTACTAGCCCAACTATTACTAATAAATATTGATGATTAGCCCAACCAGCAAAGAATAAATATATCTTTCCAAAAAATCCTAACATTGGAGGTAAACCTCCAAGAGAAAGAAGACAAAGGCTTAAGCCTAATGTAATCAGAGGATCTTTTTGGTAAAGTCCTGAGTAATCAATAATTCTGTCAGAACCAGTTCTTAGAGAAAATAGTATTACACATGAAAATGCACCCAAATTCATAAATAAATATGCAGCTAAATATAAAACTGAAGCTGATAAACCGTCTTGAGTACCAGATACTATTCCAATCATTACAAATCCTGCTTGTCCAATAGAACTGTAAGCTAACATCCTTTTCATTGAGGTTTGAGCAAGGGCCACAACATTTCCTAGAGCCATACTCAATATGGCTAATATAGTAAATAAAAGTTTCCATTCTTCATCGAAAGAAGAAAAAGTAGTGCTCAATATTCTTATTGCAAATGCAAACCCTGCTGTCTTTGATCCAACAGATAAAAAAGCTACTACAGGTGTAGGTGATCCCTCATACACATCAGGAGTCCATTGATGAAAGGGAACTGCAGCGATTTTAAATGCAACAGTTGACAATACAAATACAAGAGCTAAGGAAGTAATAAATGATGGTTTGTTTATAATCTCTAAACCAATTATTTCTAAGTTTGTTGAACCACTTAATCCATAAAGAAAAGAGGAGCCATACAAATAAACTGCAGCAGCAGCTGACCCAACTAGCAGATATTTTAAAGCTGCCTCTGAACTTCTTGGATCCCTCTTTAGATAACCAGAGAGTAAATAGCTTGCTACCGATAAAGTCTCCAGAGATATAAATACACTAATGAGGTCAGTAGATCCACACAAAAGCATTGCTCCTAGAGTTGCCGAAAGAATTATCGCTGCGAACTCGCCAATAGGGCTGCCACTTTGTTCTGTATAACGCCAACTTATAAGTAATGAAACTAAAGTTGATAAAGATATTATTGCTCTGAATGCGATTGCTAAATTATCTGAATTAAAGGAACCAAGAAATGCACTATTTACTGGATTACTCCATTGCAATGCCAAGCTAAATAGAGAACTGCCAATTGATAAATAGCAAATTATTGGTGCCCACTTTGAGGCGGTTTTTTCTCCTGCTAAATCTACAAGAAGAGTCCCAACAATACCTAGTAAAATAAAAGCCTCTGGAATAATGGCTTGAGCATTTAAATTAATTGTAAAGATTTCGTTGGGCACTTTATTAAATTGGATTAAATTAGATGTTTGATTGTAAGAGTCAAAGAGTTAATCTTAACTTAATTATAATTTGTGGGTATGAGTTTTGAAATTTTCAGGAGAAATTACTTGAAAAAGCTTCAAATAAACATAATATGCCCTAACTGAACAAAAACACCAATTTTTGAAATAAACCTTGGATCACACACTTGTTATTGTTGAAAGTCCCACCAAAGCAAAAACCATAAGAAAGTTTTTGCCTTCTAATTATGAAGTTCTTGCTTCAATGGGGCATGTAAGAGATCTTCCAAAAGGAGCTGCTGAAATCCCTGCTGCAGTAAAAAAGGAAAAATGGTCAAGGATAGGAGTTAATACAACAGAGGATTTTGAACCACTTTATATAGTTCCAAAAGATAAGAAAAAGGTTGTTAAAGAGCTGAAAGATGCATTGAAAGGTGCTACCCAACTATTACTGGCAACTGATGAAGATAGAGAGGGAGAGAGTATTAGCTGGCATCTTCTGCAAATACTTAATCCTAAAATACCTACTAAGAGAATGGTTTTTCATGAAATTACAAAAAAGGCAATTAAAAAAGCTTTAGATCAAACAAGAGAAATTGATATGGAACTTGTCCAGGCTCAAGAAACAAGAAGAATCTTGGACAGGCTTTTTGGATATGAATTATCTCCTTTACTTTGGAAGAAGGTGGCTCCCCGATTATCTGCTGGACGTGTTCAATCAGTTTCTGTAAGACTTCTTGTTAGAAGAGAGAGAGAAAGAAGATCCTTTAAAAAAGCTAGTTACTGGGGGATTAAAGCTTCTCTAGTAAAAGATAATGTTACTTTCGAAACTAAATTATTTAGCTTGAACGGTCAAAGAATTTGTAATGGTTCCGATTTCGATGAACAGACCGGCAAATTAAAACAAGGAAATAAATCTTTGATAATTGAAGAAGAAAAGGTAAATGATTTATTGAAGACTTTTTCCTCTGAGGATTGGTTAGTCTCAAAAATCGAAAAAAAACCATCCACTCGCAAGCCAGTTCCTCCATTTACAACTAGTACATTGCAACAAGAAGCAAATAGGAAGCTTCGTTTGTCTGCAAGAGAAACTATGAGATGTGCACAAGGGCTATATGAGAGAGGTTTCATAACATATATGAGGACTGATTCAGTCCATCTTTCCGAACAAGCCACAAGAGCTGCTAGAGAATGTGTCAGTACAATGTATGGAAAAGAATATTTATCTGACTCACCAAGACAATTTAATTCAACGGCAAGAAATGCTCAAGAAGCACACGAAGCTATTAGGCCAGCAGGTGAGGTATTTAAAACACCAAAGGAAACTAACCTGACTGGTAGAGATTTATCTCTTTACGATTTAATTTGGAAAAGAACTGTAGCTAGTCAAATGGCCGAAGCTAGGCTAACAATGATTAATGCTGAAATTAGTGTGGGGGATGGATTATTTAAATCTAGCGGGAAAAGTATTGATTTCGCGGGATTCTTCAGAGCTTATGTGGAGGGAAGTGATGACCCAAGTTCATCCCTTGAACAACAAGAAATTATTCTCCCAAACTTAATAACTGGAACATGTCTTGAAGTTACCAATCAGGAATCTACTTTTCATGAAACTAAACCACCTGCAAGATATACAGAGGCTGCATTAGTTAAAGTTCTTGAAAAAGAAGGGATTGGAAGACCTTCTACCTACGCAAGCATTATTGGGACAATTGTGGATAGAGGTTATGCAAATATATCTTCCAATACTTTAGCTCCAACGTTTACAGCTTTTGCTGTTACCGCTTTATTAGAAGAACATTTTCCTGATCTAGTTGATACTACGTTTACTGCAAAAATGGAATCTTCATTGGATGAAATATCTTCAGGTAATCTTGAGTGGCTACCATACCTCGAGACTTTCTATAAAGGTAAAAATGGTCTGGAGGTGAAAGTTCAGAAAACAGAGGGTGATATTGATGGTAAAGCTTATAGACAAGTTGATTTCGAAGATCTTCCTTGCGTAGTCAGAATTGGCTCTAATGGACCTTGGCTAGAGGGTACAAAAATTGATGAATCTGGTAATGAAATTCAGGCTAAAGGTAATCTTCCAATGGATATTACTCCTGGAGATTTAGACATCAAGCAAGTTGATCAAATTTTAAGTGGCCCATCAGATCTTGGAACCGATCCAAAAACTGGTGAAAAAGTCTTTTTAAGATTTGGCCCTTATGGACCTTACGTACAATTGGGAAATAATGATCAAGATAAAGCTAAACCAAGAAGAGCTTCATTACCCAAAGAATTGAAAACTGATGATCTAACTCTTGATGAGGCTCTAGTTCTTTTAAGTTTGCCTAGATTGTTAGGAGTTCATCCTGAAGGCGGTGTCGTTGAGGCTGACAGAGGAAGATTTGGACCTTATATTAAATGGATTAAAAATGAAAATGAATCTGAAAACAGATCATTAAAGAAAGAGGATGATGTCTTTACAGTTGATATAAAACGAGCATTAGAAATTCTTGCGATGCCAAAAATGGGTAGAGGAGGTCAAGAGGTACTTAAAGATTTTGGCAAGCCGAAAGAATTTAAAGAAAAAATCCAAATATTAAATGGAAGATATGGGGTCTATTTAAAATGTGGCAAAACTAATGTTTCGATTGCCAAAGATACTGACTTAGAAAAATTCTCCATAGATGATGCTTTATTTCTTTTAGAAGAAAAACTAAAAGATAAAAAAGGATCTATTTCAAAAAAAACAAAAATAAGAAATAAAAAAACCACTAGGAAAAAGAAAAGTTAGAAAAGAATATGATTTTAAAAAAAAATGAATTTTTTTTATTAATTTTTTTAATTTTATTGCAATCATGCTCTGGAGGGAGGATTGGAAATTTTCTTGAAAGTAGTTTTAATGATTTAGAAAAAATAAGCCAAAATGAAGATTTACAAAAAAATTTAGGCAATAAACAACTTGTAGTAAAAGAAAACAAAAAAATTGATCAGAAAAAAAATAAAAAAATCAAAAAAGTAGAAAAGCCAAAAAATGTTATAGAAAATAAAAAGGATATAGATTTAGAAACAGAAAATAAAGAAATTGATCAGAAAAAAAATAAAAAAATCAAAAAAGTAGAAAAGCCAAAAAATAATCTAGAAAATAAAAATGATATAAATTTAGAAAATATATCAAAACAAAAAAATAACAAAATTAAGAATTCTTCAAGAAAAAGAAAAATTGAGCTTCAATCCTACAAAATAATATTCATCTTGAAAGATATAGATCCAAAAGATCTTACGGAAGAGTTAAGTTCCATATTAAGTAATTCTGAGGTAAATTTTGAAATAGAAAAGATTGAACGTATCTTAGATTCAAAAAATAAAAGTATTAATAAAAATTAATTAAAAATATTCAACAAAAAATGAAAATAACAACAAAAACTGAAGCATTAAATATTGTCGAGACCTCATATTTAGCATCTCTTTCGTCTTTATTATGGGTTGCACTATATTATTTGCCAATTGGGGGAGCTTTATTAAGGTTGATTTTACCCCTCCCAATGATCATATTGCAATTGAGAAGAGGAACTAAAACTGCCTTGGAAGGACTCCTAATACAATTTCTACTTTTATTCATAATTATGGGTCCTGTTAGAGGAACTTTATTTTTATTTCCTTATGGCATCTTGGCTTTTTGGTTGGGCTGGTGTTGGTTTAAAGAAAAGAGTTGGAAAATTAGTTTAACTGTAGGAGTTATTATTGGAACTCTAGGCTTCTTCCTCCGAGTAATAGCATTATCTACGTTGGTTGGCGATAATCTTTGGGTGTTAATTACTAGAGCGAGTTATGGTCTAATAGAAAAGTTCATTGGATTATTAGATTTACCTTTTTCTCCATCAATTTTGAGTATCCAATTAGGTGCAATTTTATTAATAATTTTTCAAGAAATAGTTTATGTTTTAACGGTACATGTAGTTGCCTATTCTCTGTTCCCAAGATTTAAATTAACTATCCCAGATCCTCCAAGATTATTAAATAACTTAGTTGATTTCAATAATTGAAAAAAATAAGAATGTATAGTAAACAATTAGGGATAAATTTTTTTGGTAATGAATCCAATCAAGAAAGACAACTTAATAGGATAGAAATACTGAAAAAGGATATAAATAATTTCAAAATATTTCTTGTAATTGCAGGCACTAATACATCTCAAATTTCAGGAATTTCCGCTGCAGGTATTAATGCAAAATCAAGGAGAATAACTGCGCTCGCAGATGCCGAATTTTTGCTTAAGGGTGCTTCAAAAGATCATAAATATAAATTGCCTCTCCTCAATGCAGGAGTAACTCCTGCCCTAATAAGTCATGTTTGTTCAAAGCTTATAAATATTTATCCAGATATTGTTCCTCTTGGAATAGGAGTAAAGCCTTATTTTAATCATTTGGTTGTAGAAGATAGAGATTTGGGACCATCAAATTGTCTTACTACTGGTAAATCCATGCCCAAAGAGAGAGTTATAAATCTCTATGAAAGAGGTCTTGCGATAGGGAAATCCACAAAACAACCCATCTTAATTTCTGAATCTGTACCAGGGGGCACCACAACTGCTCAGGCAGTAATGGAAGCTTTTGGTTTGCAGGTGTCTGATTTAGTAGGGAGTAGTTTATTTAAAGCTCCAAGAGAACTAAGAAGAAAAGTAGTTCAGAAAGGACTTTTAAATGCAAATCTCAAGACTAATTTTGACTCTTTTGATGTTGTCGCATCAGTGGGAGACCCTTTCCAAGCTTTCTCAATGGGTTTATTAATTGGTGCTAGATTAGCAAAACAACCTGTAATATTGTCTGGTGGAAGTCAAATGATGGCTGTCATTTTGCTTGTATTAGAATTCTTAGGTGCAAAAAATAAAGATGACTTTATTGAGGATGTTTTTATTGCGACAACTGGCTGGCTTATAAAAGATAATTCTCTAAATGATTTATTAAATTTAATTAATGAGAAATACGATATCAAATTATTAGGTTTAGCAAGCCCTTTAAATTTTAAATCGTCTATATATAAAGAATTGCAGGATTATGAAATAGGCCATGTCAAAGAAGGTGTAGGTGCTGGTGGAATATCAATACTTGCATTTTTGAATGGGTTTAAAAATCACGAAATAGTTTCATTGTGTCAACAAAATCTGGAAATGATGAAGGGTCTAGGTCAAATTTCTTTAGAGAAGGATTGCTGAATGTTTTCAAAATTTGCAACCAGAAGAGAATTTTTAAATTGTGGTAAGCTTTCGCTTTTATTTCTATTAAACTCTTGCAGTAATATTCCTAATAAAGTAAAGATTGCACTCCAAAATTCTTTTTATCCACAATCTTTTAAAGATACGATTCCAAAAGATTGGAAGCAGGAAAAATTTAATTTTGAAAGTATCCAGCTACAAAAAAATAGAAACATAATTTTCAATTCTGACTTTACTTTAATAAACGATGGATGGATTACTAGTTTAGATTTTGCTGAATTTGAAAAAATAAATGAATATCCACTGATCGAAAATTTGGATAAGAGATCGATAGATTTTTTAGGAAGTTTTAATCAAAATCAAAGAAGTAAACTATTTCCTATTGGCTTAGTACCTTATACAATTATCATTAAAAATAATAGAGAATTAATAAATGCAGCTAGAAATTCTTGGGATTTCCTTCTTTCTAAAAAATTAACTGGAAAAATAATTTTTCCAGAAAGTCCCAGAATAATATTGTCAATTGCTAACAAAATAAATTCATTTAATTCTTTAAAAAAACTTAAAAGCCAAGCAATGTTATTTGATGATAAAAATATGCTCAATTGGTTGCTTAATTCTCATGCTTGTGTCGCAATAGTTCCTTATAGTCTTTGCTCAAAATATTTAAAAATAGATCCAAGACTTTCTTTGGTTTTCCCAAATCAAGGTGTACCTTTGATGTGGCATTTTCTACTTAGTCGATCAAATCTAAATAATGAAATATTAATTAAATGGATTAAATCTTTAGAAAATAAATCAATAGTAGATAAATTAGTAAGTCAAGGTTGGTATCTACCATTCAATAGTGATTATTTGCAAAGTAAATATAACTCTGAGATAAACACAATATCAGGACCTTCTAAGAAATGTTGGGATAATAGTTGGTCTTTCCCTCTCCTAACAAATGAACAAAAAATTAATCTTGAAAATTCCTGGAATGAATCTTTAACCCCATAATCTTTTTTTAGGAGTTTCAATTAATAAGTTATTGGTTTCCTTTAATAAATTTGGTATGTCTAATTTACTAGGACATTTAGGAACACATTCATTACACTCTTGACAAAATGAGGCATTTTTTTCTTCCCACCAGTGGCCAGCTTTTCCTATTAAATTGTATCTTTCTTTTGAAAATTCTAATTGGCCATAACCAATAGATATATTCCTTAAACGAAGTATTTCTGGAATAGGTATTTCATTTGGGCATGGCACACAACATCTGCATTGTTCACATTTTGTTGAGCTTAATCTTTCGTTAGCCACTTCCTCAATTTTATTGAGGGCAATTATTTCAGGTGTTGTGAGCCTCTCGGAAGAGTTTCTAAGTTTATTAGCAAATTCAAAATCTTTTTTGTTTGTGGCCCCCAAGGACAAAGTTGTAATGCCTTTTGCCAAAAGAAATCGATACGCTAATTCTAATGGATGAAAAGGCTTTGAGGCCTCTAACAAAATATCACTTGGAGAATATAATCTACCGCCTTTATCAGCGGGCGATATTGCTAATACTCCCATACCTTTTTTTATGGCTTGCTCTGCCAAAGTAATTTTAGATTGATCTAAATAATGTAAATGTAGGCTACAAAAACTAAAAACTTCACAGTTAATTGCTTCTTTAATTAGTGAATAACTTCCGTGTGAACTAAAGCCAACTTGATCAACTAGTTCCTTCTCAAGTATCCATGATATGAATTTCTTACCCTCTCCCTCTAGAACCCAAGCTAGATGTTGTTTTAAATTGAGTCCATGAATTGCAAGATTATTAATTTTCTCGCGATTTAAATTTTTAAGAGAATTTTGAAAATTTTTTTTTAAAAAGTTAAAATCACCCTTTGGTAAAACTTTGGTAGTAATCACCCAGTTTTTTTCGGGTATGTTGTCTACTAATGCTAGTTTTTTTATTGAATTTCCAATGAGTGATTCGGCATTACCATAAGAAGGTGCTGTTTCTATGTGGTTAATTCCTACATAATATGCATTTTTTATTATGCTATACATTTTTTCTAGACTCTCAGTTGCTCGCATTGTCCCTAAAGTGAATAAGCTCACTTTCGCCCCTCTACCAAATGATCTTTTTTGTGAATTAATAATCATCTAAATATGATCAATTTCTTTTTATTTACTCTTTAATTTATTTATAGTTGAAAATGATTTAAAGTAAATTAAAGTAAATACAAAATTTTGCAAAAATATTTTTTTTAAATCTATGTTCACAGGAATAATTCAATCAATTGGAAAACTAAAACAAGAAAAAAATATTTTAGAAATTGAAATTTTAGATAACTTATTTGATATGGCAATCGGAGATAGCATAGCTGTTGATGGGATTTGTTTGACAGTTAAAGAGATTTTTCAAAATAAATTTACTGTTGATGTTAGTGAGGAAACATTAAAAAAAACAACTTTAGGAGTAAAGTCGAACCTTAATCAGATTGTTAATTTGGAGCCCGCTCTTAGGGTATCTGATCGTCTAGGAGGGCATATAGTCAGTGGACATGTTGATGGCCTTGGAACAGTTGAGAATATAGAAAAATTAGAGAAATCTTGGCTTTTATCCATAAAGTGGAAAAATAATAATTTTTCGAAATATGTAGTTAATAAAGGTAGTATTTGTGTAAATGGTATAAGTCTTACAATTGCAAAATATGAGCAGGAAGGAGAAATATTTACTATTGCGATAATTCCTCATACTTGGCATAACACAAATCTGAATAAATTAAATGTTGGTGAAAGCGTAAACCTTGAGGCAGATGCACTAATTAAATATGTAGAGAAATTACTTTTATTCAATAAAAATAGTAAAGAAGATTTCTCATCAAATAATATTTCTTTGGAGTGGCTTAAAGAAAACGGTTGGTGAAATATATTTTTAATTTAATGGAACCAGATAAATTGTTTTTGACTCTTTTTTTAGATCGATTTTGAATTCCTGACCAGGTTCTAGACCTAATTTTTTGGTGTAGGCATGACCAATTAATAGGTTCCCATTGCCATGAACTTTAGTTTTAAATTCTGCCTGTCTGCCTCTTGAAGCTCTATTACCATTTTTCCCTTGACGACCATTTCCTATTTTGTAACCCTTAGCTGCGATAAGCGCTCTGTAAAAACTTTTTCTTAAGACTCTACCGCTTGGACCAACATAACCACAGCCTTTGGCTATCTCATCTTCAGATTGTTTACTTAATAATTTTGCTTTCTCAAGAAGTTCTTTTCCTTCTAGCATTATCTAACAAATTTCTAATTATATATTCTTACTAAAAATAGAGAACTGTGGCAATATAAATTAATAAAAAATATATTTAATTTTTAAAATTTAGTTTTTCATAAAAGATACAAAATAATAAATAAAATAACCCATATTCCATCTACAAAATGCCAGTACAATTCAACAGCTTCCAATGGGAATATATTTTGACTAGTGACTCTTCCACCATTAATTCTCGATTGCCAAGCAATAATTAAAATCATTAAAGTGCCTAAAGTGACATGTAATCCATGAAAACCAGTAAGAGCATAAAAAGTACTTGCAAATAAATTATCGGTTAATCCAAATGGTAAATGAAAATATTCAAATAATTGACATATTAAAAATATAATTCCAAGAAATGCAGTAAAAAACAACCATTTTTGGGAATCAGAGTTTTTATCTTTTAAAAGTGCTTTACCTGCTTTATGGAAAGTTGCACTACTAACAAGTAATAAAATTGTATTTAGTGTAGGTATTGGGAGTTCTAATTCATAAATAGCACCATCAGGTAATGGATTTACTGCTTTATAAGTTAAATAAGCAGCAAAGAATCCAGCAAAAGTCATTCCGTCCGCAATTAGGAAAGTTATGAGACCAAACATTCTGAAGTCTTCGTGTGTTTCCTTAACTTCAGAATTATTTTTTTGAATTTCTTTTGAACTATCTAGAGTTGTCATATGTTTTTATTTTTGTTCAGAAAATTGTTTACCATAACCATAAGGTTCTTCAACTAATGGAGCTTCGCCTTCCCAATTTTCAACTGGAGGAGGAGAAGATGTTAACCATTCAGGTGTAAGAGCATTCCAAGGGTTATCTCCAGCATCTTTTCCATTTCTTACACTAATGAAAACATTAATTAAAAAAGGAATTGTACTTATAGCCATTAAGAGAGCTCCAAGACTACTAATTTGATTAACGAACTGGAATTGAGGATCATATTCTGCAACTCTTCTCGGCATTCCATTTAAACCGAGCCAATGTTGAGGAGCAAAGCACAAGTTAAATCCAATAAAGGTAATGATAAAGTGTAAAATTCCTAATTTTTCATAAAGCATTTTCCCAGTTACTTTGGGGAACCAATGATATATCGAAGAGAAAATAATAAAAACTGTCCCCCCATAAACTATGTAATGAAAATGGGCTACAACGAAATAGGTATCATGAACGTGAATATCGAAAGGTACCTGTGCCAAAGCAACACCTGTAATACCTCCAAAAACAAAATTTATAATAAATCCACAAGAGAATAACATTGCACTATTGATGGAAATTTTACCTCCCCATAAGGTTGCAACCCAATTGAAAAATTTTATACCGGTTGGAACAGCAATAAATGCTGTCGCTATAGTAAAGAACAATCTCATCCAAGGGGGCGTTCCACTTGTAAACATGTGATGTGCCCAAACAACTAACCCTAAAACTACTATCCCCATTATTGAAAAAACCATTGTTGTATATCCAAAAAGTGGTTTTCTAGCATGTACAGGAAGTATTTCACTAACTAAACCAAAGGCAGGAAGGACCATAATGTAAACTGCTGGATGAGAATAAAACCAAAATAAATGCTGATAAACTACGACATTGCCACCTAAAACAGGATTGAAAAACCCTGTTTTAGCGATGATATCGAAGCTAAGCAGAATTAAGGTGCCTGCCAAAACAGGAGTTGATAAGACAACTAATAGACTTGTCCCAAGCATTGCCCAACAATACATTGGCAATTGCATGAGTTTTAATCCTGGTCTTCTTAATTTGATAATGGTGGCGATAAAGTTTATCCCACCAAAGATAGAACTGCCTCCGAGTAATAGAACACTCAGTATCCAAATTATTTGTCCCGATTGAGGAGTAGTTATGCTCAAAGGTGGATAAGCCGTCCATCCAGCCTGAGCAGCCCCCTCAACAAAATAGCTTGCTACTAGCATCAAACCCGATGGAGGAATTAACCAAAAAGCTACGGCATTTAATCTTGGGAATGCCATATCTCTTGCACCCACATAAAATGGAATTAAATAATTTCCAAAAGCACCGTTAACTACAGGCACTATCCAAAGGAATATCATTATTGTTCCATGTAAGGTTAAAACTTGGTTATAAACATCTCTTGGCATAAAGTCAGACATTGGACTAGCCAGTTCAATTCTTATAGCGCTAGCTAAAGTTCCGCCAATCAAATAGAAAAGAAAACCGCAAACAAGATATTGTATTCCAATCACTTTATGATCGAGACTAAAACTAAAGTATCTAAGCAAGCCTTTAGGTTGAAGACTTTCATTATTAGTTTTTTGTGGATCAATTGATATTGTCATAAATTCACCTCTGTTTTTTTATTTTTGTCAAACCAATCGTTGTAATCAGATTCTTCTTCAACAATTATCGAGGCTCTCATTCCCCCATGATATGGGCCACATAATTCTGCGCAAATTATTGGATATTTCCCTACTTTCGTAGGAGTGAAATTTAGAACAGTTGGTTGTCCAGGAATAATATCCTGTTTAATTCTGAACTCTGGCACCCAAAAAGCATGAATGACATCTTTAGATTCCATTTTCATCGATACTTTTTGATCAACAGGAACGTGTAGCTCTCCTGATATAAAATTTCCTTTGGGATAATTGAATAGAAATGCAAATTGCATAGCCGAAACTTCAATTGATAAATTATTTTTTGATATTTCATTATCGGAAGTTTGACTAATTCCAGCCCATATTTTTTCAGGATTTGAACTCATCATTTCATGGTTATGATTTAGTTCCTTCATCCCTCCCATTCGGTCGTAGATGTTGTAACTATATAAACCTATTAATAAAACAATTATTGAAGGGATAATTGTCCATACAATTTCTAATCTTAAGTTTCCCTCTAAAGCTATACCATCGCCTATCTGATCATTCCTTTTCCTAAACTTAAATAAACTATAAATAACAGCTATTGTCATTCCTATAAAAATAATTAAGCCTATGATGAAAAGAATTTTAAAGAGTTCATCGTAAATTGGAGCATTAATACTTGCTTCAGCTGGGAGCAAATTTACATTGAATCCGATCCAAAAAGATATAGAAAAAACGAGTGAAATTATTAGTATTAAATAAATGTTTTTATTTAACAATTGATGTCTAAAAATTTGTATTTATATTTTTAAGATATTCAATATTTAAAATTCTGCATCCTTTATTAAAAGAAAATCATTTAAATTCATAACTTCTTAAGATTTCTGAAAGAAAAGACGTATTATTAATAACTTTTTAGATTTAATTGTCAGGGAAAAAAGATTAAATTAATAAATTATTTTTTAAATTTAACATATTAATTTTTAATTAATGTTTGGTTTTTGAATCTAAATTATTATGCAAAATAATAGGTTTTATCCATTTGATTAATAACCAATTATATAAATCAAAATATCTGCCAATTTTTAAAAGATTAGGAAGGCATAGTGTATTTGCACTCATCGCCCTAATTGTCATTGGAGGTGCTACGAGAGTCATGGAGGCTGGCCTTGCTTGTCCAGATTGGCCATTATGTTATGGATCATTTTTGCCTTTTAGTCATATGAACCTAAGAGTTTTTCTAGAGTGGTTTCATCGCCTAGATGCTTTTCTTGTTGGAGTATTAATTCTTTTTAAATTTGCCCTTTCAATTATCTGGAAAAAAGAAATTCCAAATTGGTTACCTAAAACTTATTCATTACTACTTTGTCTTGTTATTATCCAAGGATCTTTTGGAGCTTTAACAGTAATAAACCTGCTTGATTCATATACTGTTACGGGCCATCTTTTAATAGCATTTCTACTTCTCATTACAACAATTTCAATAAATCAAAATTTAGAAAATAACAAAATAGAAGAACCATTAATTTGGTGGAGATTATTATTGTTTATTCCTCTTTTACTTACTCTGATTCAATCTTTTATTGGAGTAAGGCTTTCATCAACTTGGTCAGCACATATTTGCTTATCTTTTAATAAACAATGCCTAATTCTAAATACTCATAAATTATTTGCTTTTCCAATTACTTTTTCAATTCTATTGATTATTGCTACTGCAATTTATAAGAGAAGTTTGCTTACTGAAAATTGGCAATATCTCTCAGCACTTATTTTTCTCTTGTTTTCCCAGATTGTTTTGGGTGTTTTAAGTCTTAAAACAAATTTGAATGAACCTATTTTTATTATCGGTCATCAACTCAATGCTTCTTTATTTATTGCGATATTAACAACATTAATTTTTAGAAATCCTTTTAACAAAAAAGGTCTAAACCACTCCCTAAATTCTCAAATGGTTGGTATCAATTCATGAACAGTAGTAACTTGGAAAACTTGAACTATAAATCTTCAATTAGGGATCAAGTTGTACCTTCAAGAAAAAGATTAACTTTGCCTCCTTGGCTTGAAGTAGCAAAACCCAGATTAATCCCACTTTTACTGGCAACAACTTTGGGAGGAATGGCTTTAACAGAGGAATGGCCTTTACCTTCTCCAAAACTTATCTGTACTTTAGGAGGTGGAGCTTTGGCAGCAGCAGCAGCAGGAGCACTTAATTGTTTGTGGGAAATGGAATTAGATAAGCGGATGACAAGAACTAGCAAAAGAGCTTTACCCGCAGGAAAGTTGTCATCTGAGACTGTATTTTTAGCTGCCGTATCATGTACTTTGGCAGCTTCTATGCTTTTAGTAAGTGGTGTAAATTATTTAGCTGCGGGATTAACTCTTCTTGGTCTATTTAGCTACGTGATTTTATATACAGTTATTTTGAAACCTCGTACAACAAAAAATATTGTTTTCGGAGGAGTTGCTGGTGCGATACCACCTTTAGTTGGAGCATCTGCTGCTACAGGGCATGTAGGCCTTAGTGGTTGGTGGTTGTTTGGCTTAGTAATGTTATGGACCCCAGCTCATTTTTGGGCACTTGCAATTTTGTTGAAGGATGATTATGCATCTGTTGGTATTCCTATGCTCCCTTCTGTTAAGGGATCTGTTTTTACTGCTAAAGCGATTTCTCGTTACGGATGGGCAACAGTTTTAATGAGTATAATGGGAGTCTTTGCTTTACCTGAAGGAGGGCTCTTATATGGAATTATGTTATTGCCATTTAATGGAAGACTTATTCAATTAATAAATGAATTAAAGAAATCTCCTGATGATCTTTCAAGAGCAAAGTCTCTTTTTAGGTGGTCTATTCTATATATGTTTGGTATTTGTCTTTTGTTATTAATTTCCAGAACCCAACTATCCGTAGAATTTGAGCAGCAATCTATGCAAATATTTGTCTCTATATTATCCCTGCTTAGTAATTAAATTAGATGTAAAATGTTTTTTAATTAAATAGTAAGTTTGATGAATTATATAAAAGTTAAAGGGCTCTCAAAATCTTATTCAGGTATTAAGGCATTAAAAAATTTATCGATGGAAATTGAAGCTGGCACATTATTCGGAATACTAGGTCCAAATGGTGCTGGCAAATCAACACTAATAAAAATACTCGCTACTTTAATAGAGCCTGATAGTGGAGAAGTTTTTATAAATAATATTAATCTGATAAAAAATTCTAGAAAAATTAGAGAATTAATTGGTTATGTTGCCCAGGACATTGCACTTGATAAAATATTAACTGGACGAGAGCTTTTGGATTTTCAATCAGATTTATATCATCTCAACAAAAACAAAAAATTTGAAAGGATAAAGAAATTAATAGATCAATTAGAAATGAATGATTGGATTGATCGTAAGTGCGGAACTTATTCAGGGGGGATGAAAAGAAGAATAGATCTGGCAGCTGGACTGTTACATTTGCCCCAAGTATTAATATTGGATGAACCTACAGTTGGTTTAGATATTGAAAGTAGGAATATTATATGGCAACTTTTGAAACATCTCAGAAATGATGGGATGACTATTATTTTAAGCAGTCACTATCTTGATGAAATAGATAAATTGGCAGACAGATTAGTGATAATTGATGATGGAAGAGTTATAGCACAAGGAGCTCCTGTAGAACTCAAAAAAAAATTAGGAGGAGATAGAGTAACTTTGAAAGTAAGAGAATTTAGTAATCAGGAAGAAGCAAAAAATATATGTCAAATTTTATCTTCAATAGATGGAATTAGTCAGATTATCATAAATGAAGCTCAAGGTTTCTCCATAAATTTTGTAGCAGATAAGGAAAAAGATTTACTTACGAAGCTCAAAGTGGAATTGGCCTTCTCAAAGTTTGAAATTTTTTCTCTTACCCAAAGTCAGCCAAGCTTGGATGATGTATATCTTCAGGCAACTGGGAAAACATTATTGGATGCCGAAATTTTTATGACAGGGAAAAGAGACCTTAAAAAAGAATCAAAGCAATCAATGCGATAAAAAACTTTTGCTTAACTAACTATAATGAAAACTAATTACTGCTAATTATGGAATTAAAACAGTATAATTTATTTTTTTTATATCAAGAAACATTTGCCTTAACAAAGAGATTATTTATTCAATTAAAAAGAAGACCATCAACTCTTTTAGCTGGAATATTACAACCCATAATTTGGCTTTTTTTATTTGGGGCATTATTCTCTAAAGCTCCCGAAGGTTTTTTACCAGGAGTTGATTCTTATGGGAATTTTTTAGGAGCGGGACTTATTGTTTTTACTGCTTTTAGCGGAGCCCTAAACTCTGGTCTTCCTTTAATGTTTGATAGAGAGTTTGGATTTCTTAATAGATTACTTGTGGCTCCTTTAACCAGTAGATTATCCATAGTTTTATCTTCTTTTTTTTACATAACAATCCTGAGCTTTATTCAGAGTATTGTAATAATGGTTGTTTCATATATTTTGGGTTATGGATGGCCAAATTTATATGGTTTAGGAATTGTCTTTACAACACTAATTTTATTAGTTCTTTTTGTGACATCAATAAGTTTATGTTTAGCGTTTGTTTTGCCGGGACATATTGAATTAATCGCTCTTATTTTCGTAATAAACTTACCTCTTCTTTTTGCAAGCACTGCTTTAGCTCCAATCTCTTTTATGCCAAATTGGCTGGGTTGGTTAGCTTCATTAAATCCATTAACTTTTGCGATTGAACCTATTAGGACAGCTTACACACAAACTATGGATTTAGAATTAGTGGCTTTACATGCCCCATATGGTGATTTAACTTGTAAGAGTTGTATCTCAATTTTATTTTCTTTGACAGTTTTTTCCTTAATTATTATAAGACCTCTTTTAAATAGAAAGTTAAATTAAAAAAAATATGCTTTTAAAAAATCATCTAATAGAAGTTTTTTAAAGGCCTCTTTAGAGAATAATTTTTCTTAAAGAACATGTTGTTCTTAAGTAGGTCCATCGATTTGGGATTGATTTATTAAATGATTTATTACTCCATAGCCCAGTACTAAGGGGATATCAGCATGAAGAAGAAAATTAAGAACAAATTAAGCTTGAATTATTAAAAAAATCAGAAAATATAGAAGAAACAAAATGGGAATTGAATGGCTTAAAAAATTCCAGGAATAATGAAAAAATTAGCAAAAATCAAGATTCTAATAATATAAATCAATATATAAATTCACAAAAATCACTCCTGTCTTATATTAAAAATTGACGAAAGTGGATTAAAAACGATAAGAAAGCTAGTTAGCTTTTTACATCATACCTGGCATACCCATGCCACCCATTCCTGGCATACCCATGCCACCCATTCCTGGCATACCCATGCCACCCATTCCTGGCATACCCATACCACCCATTCCTGGCATACCCATACCTCCCATACCTCCCATCGGATCTCCACCTGGCCCTCCAGGCGCGGCAGCTTCAGGTTCTGGAATGTCAGCAATAGCAACTTCTGTTGTCAGAAGCATAGCTGCAATAGATACTGAATCTTGAAGCGCTAATCTTATTACTTTAGTTGGGTCTAATATCCCTGACTCCTTTAAATTCTCATATTTTCCTGAATTAGCATTAAAGCCTTTGTTAAGCCTCTTAATTTCAGCGACAACTACATCGCCATTAAAACCAGCATTTTTTGCTATTTGTTTAGTAGGTTCTGAAAGGGCTTCTTTTACTATATTTATGCCTGTTCTCAAATCATCGGAGGATTTTTGACTTAAATTTAAAAGTTCATCTGATATTTCAATTAAAGTTTGACCACCTCCAGAAACAACACCTTCTTCAATAGCAGCTTTTGTAGCATTAAGGGAATCTTCTATTCTCAATTTTTTGAACTTCATCTCTGTTTCTGTTGCAGCTCCTACTTTTATAAGAGCCACACCTCCCGCAAGTTTGGCGATCCTTTCATTGATTTTATCCTGATCATATTCTGATTCTGTAATCTCGACTTCTCTCTTTAATTTCTCTACTCGCGCTTTAACTAAATCTTTAGTGTCTTCAAAGGCAACAATAGTAGTCTTATCCTTTGTTATGGTTATTTTTTTTGCTTTACCTAAATCATTAATCGATACTTGGTCTAGTGTCATTGATTTATCTTCGCTAATTAACTTAGCCCCTGTAAGAATTGCAATATCTTCAAGGGCAGCTTTTCTTCTCTCACCAAATAATGGAGCCCTCACGGAAGCTACATTCAAAACTCCACTATTCTTATTCAAGACAAGAGTCGTTAATGCTTCTCCTTCTATATCTTCAGCGAGAATTAGAAAAGGTGATCCTGATTTCTGAATTTCTTCTAATATTGGAACTAAATTAGCTAACGTTGAAATCTTCTGGTCAGTTATTAATATTTTGGGGTTTTCAAGTTCACAAACTTGCCTTTCTTGGTCTGTTACAAAATACGGAGAACTATATCCTCTATCAAAAGACATTCCTTCAGTTATATCTAATTCTGTATCTAATGATTGAGATTCTTCAACAGTTATTACACCATCCGAAGTAACAATATCCATGGCCTTTGAAATTATAGATCCAATTTCTTCATCACCTCCCGCACTAACTGTTGCAACTTTTTGGATATCAGAACCACTTAATGAAATACTTTTAGAACTTAATTTTTCTAGAACAAAAGCTAAGCCTACCTCCATACCTTTTTTTAACTCCATGGGACTAGCACCTGAAGCAATATTTTTTAATCCTTCCTGAACCATCTTCTGAGTCAAAATGGTTGCTGTTGTTGTTCCATCACCAGCACTCTCTTTTGTTTTGGATGCAACTTGCTCTATTAACTTCGCTCCTAAATTAGAAATAGGGTTTTCAATCTCAATCTCTTTAGCAACTGTAGATCCATCTCTTACTATATCTGGAGAACCAAATTTTCTTTCTATGACTACGTTTTTTGCCTTCGGCCCAATAGTAACCTTTACTGCATTAGCTACGAAATTTACACCTTTCTCTAACGCTTCTCTTGATTCATTAGAAAAACTTAACTGTTTAGCCATGTTTACTCGTTCTTTATTCTTATTCTAATCTCCCATAGAATCATTTTTAAGGGATATTTAATTAAGTGGGGAAAGCCGAATTTCTTTTAATGAGACATACAAATTAATTCAAATAATAGTATCTTTAGAATATGGATGAAACAAATAATCTTATTTTTACTCTTACCGCGATCCTCGCGATTGCTATGACACTAATATACTTTCCTCTAAGATTTTTCTTGACATTAACGGCTAGAAGTCGAAGACTAAAACTATTACAAAAAATTAGAAGGTTAAGAGATGAATTGGGCCAGCCTTACGAAAGTACATAATTAAATACTCATACCTCCGTCAATACTAATTGTTTGTCCTGTAATGTAACTTCCTGCATTACTTGAAACTAAGAATGAAACTAAGTTTGCAATTTGAGTACAACTTCCTAATTTCCCTAAAGGAATAACTTTAAGAATCTCTTCAGTATTAAGTTTTTCAGTCATCTCTGTTTCTATGAAACCTGGAGCTATTGCATTTACGTTTATACCTCTTGAAGCAAATTCTTTAGCGCAAGTTTTTGTGAATCCAATAACGCCAGCTTTGGCTGCAGAATAATTTGCTTGACCGGGATTACCAATTATTCCAACAACAGATGAAATATTTACGATACTACCACTTCTTTTTTTCATCATAAATTTTGACGCATATTTTGTACAAAGAAAAACTCCTTTTAAGTTTGTATTTAGTACGTCATCCCATTGTTCCGATTTCATTCTCATCAATAGTCCATCTCTAGTAATACCAGCATTGTTAATGAGGATATCAATGGAGCCATTGATTTTTATGATGTCTTCAAAAGCTGAACTAACAGAATCCTCTTTTGAAACATCAAATTTTAATTTATGAGCTTTACCTCCCGAATTTTTTATTGAATTTACGACTTCTTCAGCTTTTTCATCGGAGGAAGAGTAATTAATAAAAACTTCTGCTCCCAAGCGGCTTAGTTCTAAAGCAATTTCTTTACCAATTCCTCTGCTAGCTCCAGTTATTAAAGCAACTTTGCCTGATAATAAATCTGTATTGGTCATTGTAAAATTTTATAATTTTCAATCGTAGTACTATTTGTGTAAAGATATTGTTTTTATTTATAATTGTCTAGAAAAAATTAAGACCTTTTATCGTGCACTTTTTAATACCAGCTGCAGGCAGTGGTAGCAGAATGAAAGCTGGAAAAAATAAATTACTTATTGATTTAGAGGGAGAGTCCTTGATTTATTGGACACTTAAATCTGTATTTTCTGCAAGCTCAACAAAATGGGTTGGAATAATTGGGCAACCAAAAGATAAAGAATTATTATTAAATTCAGCAAAGAACTTTGCCCATAAAGTTAATTGGATTAATGGTGGAGATACTCGACAAAAGTCAGTTTTTAATGGTTTAAATGCACTGCCAAAAGATGCTGAAAAAGTTTTAATTCATGATGGTGCTCGATGTCTAATTAATCCTGAATTGATAGACCAATGCGCAAACCAATTAGATGAAAATGAAGCTGTTATTTTGGCTACTAAGGTAACTGACACAATAAAGATTGTGAATAATGAAGGTTTTATTAAAGAAACACCAGATAGAAATTACTTATGGGCAGCGCAAACTCCTCAGGGCTTTTTAGTAGATAGATTAAAAAAAGCTCATAATATGGCAATTGATCAAAACTGGAAAGTCACAGATGATGCCTCACTATTCGAAATGCTTAATTGGAAAGTAAAGATTATTGAAGGAACTTATTCAAATATAAAAATTACATCCCCCATAGATTTGAAAATAGCAAAACTTTTTGTGAAGCACTCCTAGTTAAAAAGATTTATTGATACTAAGAATGCCGTTATCACCATTTAAGGTTGCTTCATACCCTAACGGGATGCATGCATTCCCTGAGATGTGGCCTATGGGGAGGTCAAAAAGAATAGGAAAATTAAACTCTTGGAGTCTTTCAATAATGCAGTTTTTTAGTAAATCTTTCCATTCAAGGTCGAAGGAATTATTAGAAAAACTTCCGAATCCAATACCCGCAATTTCAGTAAGTGTTTTAGTCATCCTGAGGTAAGTCAACATGCGATCAATTTTATAAATATCTTCATTAATATCTTCAAAAATTATTATTTTCCCTCTGCAATCTGGAAAGTGATTAGTCCCAATTAAAAAAGTAGCAATAGTTAAGTTAGAAACTATAATATTTCCTTTCGCTTTTCCACCTCTTAAAGGAATCCCTCTAATGTCCTCAACATATCCCTCAAAAAGTAAATTTCTTAATCTCTCAAGACTCCACTCTGGCTCTTTGTAAAGGCTTGTAACCATAGGCCCATGAATAGAACCCATAAATCCTTGAGAATATTTAGATAATAATAAAGAACATGTATCTGAGAATCCCAGCATTAACCCATGCTGCCAAGAAGGTTCTTTTTCTAATATTCTTGCTGAACCCCAGCCTCCTTTTGCAAAAATGATTAGCTTACTATTTTGTACTTTTTCCAGTTCTTCAAATCTAGTTAGATCATCGCCTGCAAAATAACCAAATTTTTTTGATAGAGAATTATTTTCATTAATTTCCAAGCCCCAGTTTTTTAATATTTCTATGCCTTTTTGATAATTTTCTTCTTCATCAATAAAGGAGCCTGGAGTTACAATTTCGATTAGATCACCTTTTTTTAATCTAAAAACCATATTTAGAATTTATGAGGCAATAATGATTCCAAATAAAAGTACTCCTCCATAAATTGATTGATTTTTGAAGTGATTCCCAATATTTTTTATTGATTGCTTTTCCTCAGGAAATACCTTTAGTATATCTCTCTGCATTAAGATTGACGTTATAAGCCAAATTGGCCAAAAAATAAAATCCATTTGATTAATAAATCCGCATAATGCAAGAAAACTAGAAGTTAAAAAATAACAAATTTGAATAGTTATTCTTGTATTGTTCTGGAGGTTAACAGCGGAACTATTTATTCCAATTTTGATATCATATTTTTTATCTGCTAAAGCATAAATCGTGTCAAAACCAAAAGTCCAAAAAATGGTAGCTAGCCAGCAAAACAATAAAACAATACTATTCAAATTGCCTTCATTTGCTGCCCAGGGAATTAAGACAGCAAAACCCCAGCAGATGGATAATATTAATTGAGGATATTTAAACCATCTTTTGGCAGAAGGATAAATTAAAATAATAGGTAAAGCTAAAAAAGCAAGTAAAATGGAAAGGAGCCTTCCAGGTTGAGGTAGTGACAAAGTTAAAAAGAAACTAAATAAAATTAAAAAGAAAAGAATTGAATAAGCCGCTTTAAGACCGATTTTATTTGCAGCTAGAGGTCTATTTTTTGTCCTAAAAACTCTTTGATCAATTTTTTTATCCCAAATATCATTAACCACGCAGCCTAATCCACTTACTACTAGTCCTCCCAGGATTATTCTTAACAACATTAAAAATGTTGGATTAGCATTTGGTGTTAAATATAAACTCCATCCAGCAGGAATAAGTAAGATTATTCTTCCAGTAGGCTTATTCCACCTTAATAATTCAAAAAAAGTACTTAATTTAAGTTCTCGATTTTTATTTTGCATATAACCTATTGTATATTTCATAACTTTAAATAATCTTACTAGGATTAAGTAATTTCTATTATTTAATAATCAATCTTGAGTATATTTATTAATGGATTAAAGATGTCTGCATCTTATAAAAAGAAATGATACAGAAACAAGATTTAAGATATTTTCAAGAAAAGCAAATTTTAGTAGCTTCGATAGATATTGGAACTAACTCTACACATCTCTTGGTAGCAGAAATCAATCTAGAATTAAAATCATTTTCAATAAAATTTACTGATAAATCAACCACTCGTCTTGGAGAAAGAGATGAGGAGGGTAATCTTACTGAAGAATCAATCCAAAGAGCATTAGTTACTCTTAAGCGATTTAAGGAATATTGTAAAAGTAATGGAGTAAAACAAATAGTAACAGCAGCAACAAGTGCAGTTAGGGAAGCGCCAAACGGTCAAGATTTTATTAGAAGAGTTCTTGATGAAACTGAGATTCAAATAGAATTGATAAGTGGTTCTGAGGAAGCCAGATTAATTTATCTTGGTGTTCTTTCTGGGATGGCTTTTGAAGACCAATCTTATGTAATCATAGATATTGGAGGAGGATCTACAGAATTAATACTTGCAGATAAAAAAGATGCAATAGCTCTTACCAGTTCTAGAGTTGGTGCGGTAAGACTTAAGAATGATTTTTTAAATAAAGAACCTTTAAATTCAGAAAGATCGAAGTTTCTAACAACTTTTATTCAAGGCTCTTTGGAACCATCCGTTCGAAAAATAAAGAGTAGATCTAAGGGAGATAAGTCTTTATCTATGATTGCAACAAGTGGCACTGCAACTTCATTAGGAAATTTGATTTTAGATGATTTAGGAGAATCTAAACAAAAGTTGCATGGTTATAAATTTAAAAGGGAAAATTTACAGAATGTATTGGAAAAACTAATTAATATGCCAGTTTCGGAAATCAAGAAAATACCTTCATTAAGTGAGAGAAGAGCAGAAATAATTATTCCAGGTGCATTGATATTAAATACTGCAATGGATATGTTGAACTTTAATGAATTAGCAATAAGTGAGAGGGCGCTTAGAGAGGGTTTAGTTGTTGATTGGATGCTTCGTAAAGGGATAATAAAAAATGAGTTAAATATTCAAAGCAATATTAGAAAAACAACGATAGTTCATCAGGCTAGAAAGTTTGGAGTAGATAGTAAAAGGGCTGAGAAAGTTATCGATATTGCCTTTCAAATCTATGATCAGACTAAAAATATTTTTCATAGCGATAATGATTCTAAAGCTAAAGAATTTCTTTGGGCAGCTTCTAATCTTTATAATTGTGGGAAATACGTGAATGTTGGTTCATATCACAAACACTCTTGGTACTTAATAAAAAATTGTGAGTTGTTGGGATATTCTGAAGCAGAAACAAATATTATTGCTTCGATAGCTAGATACCATAGAAAGACTCTACCCAAGAAAAGACATGAGTCTTGGCAAAATTTAATATCCAAAGAAGATAAAACATTAGTTCTTGAAATGTCATTAATTTTGAGACTAGCAGCATCTCTTGATCAAAGACCTGATAAGGTAATCTCCTCAGTTCAAATAAAATTGAAGGAAAATCTTCTTACCTTTGAACTTTTACCTTTAAATAGAAACAATGATCTTCTACTTGAAAAATGGAACTTAGGATTATGCCGTAATGTAATAAAAGAACTAAAGAATTTGTATTTAAAAGTTATTTAGTTTTTTTTAATAAGTTCTTGTTTTGGAGTTTGATTCTGAAAAGACTCTGAAAATAAATTGAAAATTAAGGATGAGGCGACTAGTCCAAGAAAGCCTGAGATTAAAATAAATATCCAAAACCCTGGTGGACTTAGTTCATTAGATTGTACAGTTTTATTAGTTTTTTTAGCCACTTTTTCAACTATTTGTTCTATTTTTATCTCTTGCCTCTCAGTCTTGAATTCATTCATTATAAATTCTGTATCAAGTTTCAGCTTCTGTGAAATTCTACGAATCATTGCTTTGATAAATACTTTTTCAGGTAGCTCTTCTTCATTGCCTTCTTCAATGGCTTTAAGTTGATGAGATCCAATTTTTAAATCAGAAGCCAATTCTTCAACAGATTGATCTCTACTTAACCTTGCCTCTTTAATAAAATTTCCAATTCTCTTTAAAGAGGATTGTTCTTTTTTATTATTGCCTTCTGGATTAGATTTTATTTCTTTCAAAGCAAACAAATTTTTACTAATTATAGTGATTAATATTTTTCTATCAACTTTAAGATTATTTATTTCTAAAGAGATGTCTATATGATGGATTGTATAGATTAGACCTGTTTTGAGAATTATTAATTGCTGGACTAATTATGTAAATAGTAGTTCTAATTAATTTTTTTTCAATAGAAAAATTTTCCATATCTTTTAATTCTATTAATGATGTCCAACCATCATCCCAAGATACTCTGAATCCAACAATAACTTTAGTTTCTGGGGGATAAAACTCTAGTAAAGTTTCTTGAGACCTTTTTACATGCCTAGCACTTAGATAAAGGCATAAAGAGGAATTGTGTTTCGCAAGATCTTTCAGAGATTCTTTCTCGGGCATACCAGTTCTTCCTCCTGCTCTTGTTAAAATTATTGTTTGCGTTACGTCAGGGATAGTTAACTCAGCTTCATGATATGCTGCTGCGACTTGAAAAGCACTTACACCTGGAATAACTTCGATTTCAATTTTTTCTTTTTTTAAAATTTCTATTTGTTCTCTAATCGCGCCAAAAAGACAAGGATCTCCATCATGCAATCTTATAACAGTTTTCCCTTCTTGAAATTTTTTTATCATAATTGAGGTGATTTGCTCTAAGTTGAGCGAACTCGTTTTTATATTTTCAGAACCTTCTTTTGAAAAATCTAAAATCTTTTCAGGAATTAGAGAATCAGTCCAAATAATGACATCTGCAATTTTTATCTTTTTTAAAGCTTTTAGTGTTAATAAATCGGGGTCGCCGGGACCAACGCCAATAAAGGATATTTTTTTATCCATTCTTTCTGTTTTTACCACTATATGTTCTTAATCTTAAAAAAAATATTCCAATTAATCCAGAAGAAAATAGAAAAATACTTATAAATTGAGCCATTCTTATACCGCCACTACAGAAAGGCGGAAGCCCACCAATACATAGTGGGTCAGTTCTTAAACCTTCAATCCAGAATCTTCCAAAGCTATAACTTATTAAATAAAGACAGCTAATAAAGCCAGGCCTAAAAAAATCAGTTTTATTCTGTTTATTAAAGATAAAAATAAGGAGGATGAATATTAAAAAATTCCACAATGACTCATAGAGAAAAGTAGGATGAAAAAATTCGTAATTAATAAATTCTAAAGGCCTATTTTGGATAGGTATAAATAATTTCCAAGGCAAATTCGTAGGCACCCCAAAGGCTTCATTATTGAAAAAATTCCCCCACCTTCCTATAGATTGTCCAAGAATAATTGAGGGTATTAATATATCTATAAAAGTTTTTAAATGAATGCTTTTCGACTTACAGAAATAAATAATAGATAATAATCCTCCAATTAGACCTCCATGGATTGCTATGCCTCCTTCCCAAACTGCCAGAAAAGAAGGTATTTGAATGGTGTTATTGAATAGTTCTAAAGAAGTAAAAAAGTTCTCTCCGCTATATTGCCTCCACTCAAAAATTACGTAATAAGCTCTAGCTCCAATTATTGAAAAGATTATTAATGATGGAAGTATTTCACTAATGTACTGTGGGTTAATATTCCTTGCCTTGGCAAGTTTTTTAGAGACAAATAGGCCTATTAAAACTGAAACCGAAATTAGCAATCCATACCATCTAATTGTAAGAAATCCTAAATTTAAAAATGTTTCACCTGGAGATTGTATAAAAGCTTGAAATATAAGCATTTAGAAAAGAAAGTTAGATACCCTCTGCTGCTTGCACTTTTTCTACTTGTTTTTTCTTTAATACTAAAAGTATTTGTGTTAGCCCTACACCAATAAAGAATGCAATTAATCCAATTACTCTGTAAGGGCTTTGAAGTACAACTTCAGCATCTAATTGCCCAAAGCCGCCAACGTTAGGATCATTAGTAAGTGGATCTCCTGCATTAATTTTGTCTTGTTCTTTTACGATAAGTTGAGGACCAGCAGGAACTGCTTCAGTAGTTATCTCTCCTTCATCGTTTTCTATATTGACCTTATAGCTGCCATCTTCAATTGTTTCTATTGAATTAATAGTTCCTGAGGTGGAAGAGGTGAAAACTAAATTATTGCTTTTCTCTCCAGTTGGGTATACCTGACCTCTACCTCTATTACCTCCTATATGTAACGAGTATTTCCCATAGTGATATTCTTTATTAGTGGATGGATCAGGCGAAAGTACAGGGAAAACGATTTCTTTATTAGTATCCCCAGGCAAAGGACCAACGATGATGATATTATCTTTCTCTTCGCTGTAATTAGTGAAATAAACCCCTTCTGTTTCCTCTTTGATTTCTTCAGTCCATCTTTCTTGTGGGGCAAGTTTAAAGCCATCAGGCAGCATTACAACGGCGCCAACTTGTAATGGAACTTCAGAACCATCAGCTCCGATCTCTTTTAAGTCATTTTTGTAAGGTATTTTTACAACAGCTTTAAAAACACTATCAGCACCCACAGATTGCGGAACCTCTGCAATAGTAGGCATTTGAGCTAGATGACAATTCGCACAGACTATCTTTCCTGTAGCTTCTCTTGGGGATTCATAGTTTTGCTGAGCCCAAAATGGATAAGCAAAAGTGGTCTTAGGATAAAGTACAATACTCGAAATGAAGAGCATTGTGAAGATGAATAAAGTTGTTTTTCTCATGATTTGATTTTTAAGATCTTTCATTTTTTTTATGCCCACCAAGGATTTTCATTGGTTCTAAAGTCTGTTTCTGACCATTGTTTGACAAGTACGGCATCATCTTCAATATCTACATGAGCCAGTGCTAAAGATAAAGGAGCAGGACCTCTGACTACCTTCCCATTTGTATCGTACTGACTACCATGACAAGGACATATAAATTTATTAGCTCCACTATCCCATGGGACAACGCAACCTAAATGTGTACAAATTGCATTTAAACCAAATTCTCCTATTTCCCCACCCTCATTAACTATTAAATAAGTTGGATCACCTTTGAGACCCTGCACTAGGCTTCTGTCACCTGCTTGATGGTTGGCCAACCAACCTGTCTTAGTTACTGGATTCCCTAATTCATCTTTAGCAGAAGTTCCACCACCGCCTCCTCCTGCTCTTAAAGGCATGAAATAATTAGCTACTGGGTAGAGGGCTCCTAAAGCTACACCAGTGGCAGTACCAAATGTAAGAAGATTCATAAATTGCCTTCGCCCCATTGAAGGGACATCATTGGAACTTAATTGAGTCATTCGCTACTTGGTTCAGTTATTTAATATTTATTATGGATCAAATTGCTCAATTTCTGTTGCAAATAGATAGGACTTTTAATAATTTAAAGTAAAAGTTTTGGAAGTCTTAATTAATTGATTCAAATGAAACCATTACTAGTTGATGAAGTTATTCATTATTTGATTCATCGCTGGGGAAAAAAATATGACTTTAGACTCTTTAGAAGAGGAAAATTTGTCTATTTTCAAATGATGTGGGGATTCCTTGGACAGGAATCATTTCCTCTAAGTGAAGTTGAATATAAAAAATCGATAGCTGATAAAATCGAAATTTTAAATAGAGGTGGATACTCAGAAGAAGTAAGGGAATGGCTAAAGAAAGTCAATGCTAGGCCAAGGTTAGGTAGAGCTGTCAGCTTGCAATTAAATATTAATGAGAAGATGAAAGAGTTTTTGACTTGAGATTTTCTGATAAGTAAGTTAATCCAGTACCCACAAAAAATAAAAATACAATTGATATAGATAGCAATGACATTGTCAATGGGTCTGTTGAAGGGGTAATCACTGCAGATAAGATTGCGGAGGAGATTACAACTATTTTCCAATTCGAAATCATTTTCTCTGTAGTAATTATTCCAAGAGAACCAAGAATAAATTGTAATACTGGTAATTGAAAAGCTAATGCAGTGCTAGACATTAATAAAAGAACGAAATCAAAATATCTCTCTATCGACCATGTTGGTTCAACAATGTCAGCACCAAAAGTAATAAAGAAATTTATGGCGGCAGGAACTAATATCCACCATGAAAAAATTAATCCCAAAAAAAATAGAAGACCTGAGCCAAAAACTGCGGGCAAAATAAGGCTTTTTTCTTGTTTTGTTAATCCAGGGGAAATGAACAATATTATTTGATAAAAAATATAAGGCATAGAAACTATTAATCCGCTGTAACCTGCAACTTTAATAGCTACAAATAAAAACTCTCCTGGAGCAAGTTGTAGTAAATGAATATCACCAGCTGGGATTTCTAAAAAAGATATTAATGGCTTTATAGTTAAAAAACTAAAGAATATTGAAATAAGTATTGAGTAAATTGAGTTTAGTATTCTTTGACGAAGCTCTTCTAAATGATCACTAAAAGTGATCGAGTCTGATAGTTTATTTTCGCTCTGACTTTCACCTTTCATTATTGATTAATAAAGATTTAGTAAGATAAAGTTTGGAAATTAATTTCGTTTAAAGTCCAATTTTATTTCTTGTTAAATTTATTTAATTATTTGTTTACTTATTAGGATTGGTTGGATCTGGTAATAAAAAAGGAGGGGCATCATTTAATGATGATTCGCCATAGGTTTCATATTCTCTATATCCACCCATTTTCCCATTTGTTTTCATTAGAGCGCTTACGAAAGCAAGTAATAAGAAAACAGTCGGAGCTCCAATTATCAATGCAGCTCCAAATAGATATCCCACAATAAATTCTGGGAAACTATGATTTCCTAAAAATTCATGAGTACCCAAAAGAAAATCAAACATTTAGAATTAAAAATTTTTTTTATTATAAACTAAATTACTCTTTTAAGGTTTTTTTTAATGTAATCTTCTCCTCTTGTAGGGTTTCCCCAAACAATCTCTACATTTTTAAATGAAACGCATCCTGGCCCACCTTTTTTTATTTTTTGCAAATCTTTAATCTTGACTAAACTAATTGGAACTTTAATGTTTCTTTTTGCCTTACTAAATAAAGCAGCTAAATCTGCAGCGATTTGAAGATCTTGTTCAGATGCTGCTTGAGATGAAGACTTTAAAACTACATGACTTCCTGGAGATTCCTGTGCATGAAACCATAGATCACCTTTTTTGGAAAACTTAAAACTTATTAAATCATTTTGCCTCATATTTCTCCCTACCTGAAGCCTCAATCCTGTGGGGGTGTCAACTTCAATTGGGCAAGATTCTATATCAGATGTATTTTTCTTATCTTCTCTTGGCTTCTTTAGATAAATATTAAACTCGTTACAAAGTTCGTCCATAATCTCTTCTAGTAATTTAATTTCCACAAAAATCTCTTCATTATTGAAAGAATTTAGATTTTCTAGAAGTGTAGTGAATTCATCTAATCTAGCTAAATTAGTTTTATAAATATTTAGCCTTTCTTTTATCAATTCTCTAGATCTTTTTAGTTTTTTTGATTTCTTATATAGTTTTTGTCCTCTAATAATATCTTGTTTTTTGATCTCATTAGTAGTGAATATATTATCAGCTTTTTCTTTATATACTTCGTGGTTTTCTGACTTTAACAGGAGATCATATTGAAAATTTAAATTCTTTTTCTCATTATTTGTTTGTTTCGAAATCATCCCTTCAATTTTTTTTACTAAGAATTCAAGTTTTTGTTGTTTTAAATGATAATCATAATAATTCTCTAAACTGGTGCATAAATCTATTTTATTTTCACAGTTAATTTCTTTATCTAAAAACCAAACGCAATAAAAAAATTTATTAAATATGGAAAAGTTAAAGTTATTGTTTTTAAACCTATTTATCCATATCTTCCAACTTTTAAATATCTCCTTTAAGTTTGCATCGCTAATGAAATCAATATTTTTTTCCATTATTTCCGAATCGCTAGTATTACTTAAGATTTCTAATTGTTTTGTGAGGATAGGGCTTACTCCTTGGTAGGTATTTATTAAGCAGTATTTCAAAGACTCAGGCACTGTTGAAATTGATTCTTTCCATGATTGAAAAGACTCATCTTCTCTAGGTTGTTTTTTAAGATTAGCTGGAGGGCCAGAATAAATTGATCCTGTTGAAATTGTTCTGAAACTAGATTGACTTGAATTAATTTGTTTACCTACTGCGATTATTTTATGTTTATCATCCAAATAAAAAATATTACTATGTTTTCCCATTAACTCAAAAATTAAATACTTGCTAATTTCATCTCCAGGTTTTTTTGCAAAACCAAATTTTATAACTCTCTCAAAATCATCTTGATTAATCGAAACTAAAGCCATATATTTTAAGCCGTATCTTATTTGTTTAGAAAGTGTGCTTTCTCTTCCAATCTTTTCTGGCTTATTTATCTTTAGTATTCTTGGAGAGTTACCATTCCATGAAACTTCTAACCAAGTTTGAGAATCAACTCCTCGAAAACATAATTGCATTGTATTAGGCTCTGGTTGTTGGGCAGTTTCAAACTTTGTAGGTAAAATATTCTTTGATAAATCATGCAAGACAGATTTAATCGTTGTAATATCCATTATCTGAGGAACACCTTTTTGCATTATTTCTATTTAATTCACAAGATGTTTATTTTACTGTAAAAATTTTAATATGAAAAACCTAAAAAAACTCATTATCCTTACTGGACCTAGCGGGGTGGGCAAAGGAACTGTTGTCAAAGAAATCTTAGGTAAAGATAAAGATATTTCGCTTTCAATATCTGCAACTACTAGAGAACCTAGAGTGGGAGAGAAGGAGGGAGAAAATTATTACTTTTTGAATCAAGAAAAATTTAAAAAAATGATTGAACAAAATCTTTTTCTTGAATGGGCTGAATTTGCTGGAAACTATTATGGAACTCCTTTATCTTCTGTTAAGGAGAAAATTAATAATGGATTAACAGTATTACTTGAAATTGAAGTGGAGGGCGCAAAACAAATTAAAGAAAAGTTTCCTGAGTCTCTTTCATTATTTTTACTTCCTCCGGATAAAAAAGAGTTAGAGAGAAGAATAAGAAATAGGGGCACAGAAAAAGAAGAGGCAATTAAAAAAAGACTCTTCAGGGCTAATTATGAGATGTCGTTATCAAATCAATTTGATTTTGAATTAATAAATCACAATGTTGATGAAACAGCTGAGAGAATAATCAAGATAATTAGGTCTTGATTATTCTTGTAAAATCTCAGCCCAAGCTCATTGGATGGAATAATAAATCAGGAAAATATCTATTAAATTCAATGATAATTCCTGCTGTTAAAGTCAACCAGATCGCTGATACTACAGGAGCTGATCTCATGTATTTAGTACTGAAAATTTTGAACATTTTGTGTTTAAGATAAATATAAAAGTTAAGTTTTATCGTGGACCATTTAGAGTGATATTTTTATCTGATTCTCTAAGTTCTCCACTTCTTCCTTGTTGGTTTGCAAGTAATGGCCATTGAGCACCTTTTACAAGACATTTTTGGGCCAGATCAAAGTCTATAAAGATTTCCATATCAGCTGGATTCTTAGTCTTTTTAGATTCAATTAAATACTCCCTTCCTGACCAACCAATTATCCCGGCAATATAAATAAATATTGTACCTGGAATCAGAAGATCTCCTTCATGACCTCTATTTAATAGCGCTCCCCATGGTTCTAGTGGAGCTCCCAAAATTAAATGAGGTAAGCCATCGTCGCCGCAAGATGCTTTTCCATACCTTTCAAATCTTGCGATATCTTTTTGGGTAGTAGCAGCACTTGCTCTCTCAATGAACTTAGGGTTTTCAGAACATTTTGTGAGTGCTGATGCAGTAAATTCTGTGCTTGCTCTGTCAGCATTTAAGGCTGGCCCATTTGCGGCTAGAGCAATTGGAGTTATTCCTAAAAACAGAAAAACTGAGGTTATGATTGAAAAAAAGAATTTCATAAGTTGCAATCTTTAATTCCTTATAGTGTGTTGATTAAGAAATTAATATTAAGATAGAACAAGTTGAATCAAATATGCGTAAAGTTTTAGCTATTGAAACAAGTTGTGATGAGACATCTGTCTCAATAGTTTCTAATATTGGCGATAATTTCAAAATTCATTCAAATATCATTGCATCTCAAATTGAAGATCATTCAAAATGGGGAGGAGTTGTCCCTGAACTTGCGGCTAGAAAGCACTTAGAATTATTACCTTTTGTTTTAGACAAGGCATTAAAAGAATCAAAAATTAAAATTGAGGAAATTGATTATATTGCCTCAACTGTAGCTCCTGGATTAGTTGGATGTTTACGTGTTGGCTCTATTACCGCAAGATCACTTTGTATGTTACATTCAAAGCCATTTTTGGGAATGCATCATTTGGAGGGACATTTATCTTCAATTCTATTTTCTGAAAACTATCCAAAGAAATCATTTCTTACATTGCTTGTTAGTGGCGGACATACTGAATTAATTAAGGTTGATGAGAGAAGGAAAATGCAAAGACTTGGTAAGAGTTTTGATGATGCAGCTGGAGAGGCCTTTGATAAAGTTGGAAGATTATTAGGTCTTAGTTATCCAGGAGGACCGGCAATTGAAAAGATTGCTAAAAATGGAGACCCTGGGAAATTCAATTTACCAAAATGTAGGATTTCTGATAAAAAAGGTGGATTTCTTAAATATGATTTCTCTTTTAGTGGTCTAAAAACTGCTGTATTAAGATTAGTTGAGAAAATAAATCTAGATGGGAAGCCTGTCCCAGTACCTGATATTGCTGCAAGTTTTGAGAGAGTAGTAGCGGAGGTATTAGTAGAGAGGACTATAAAATGTGCAGTAGATCATAGCTTGAATAATGTTGTTGTAGTTGGCGGTGTAGCCGCTAATAATACATTAAGAAAAATGATGATTAGTGAAGCTAGTAAAAAATCTATTAAAGTTCATTTAGCTCCTCTTAATCTGTGTACAGATAATGCGGCGATGATTGGAGCAGCTGCGTTGTTCAGGATTAAATTTAAGGATCATTTAAGTTCCCTTAAATTAGGTGTCTCAGGAAGACTCTCAATTGAACAAGCAAATACCCTTTATGAAGAAAATCCTCCTTTTTAACTCAAATGAATAATCAACCCAAAATTGAGATTAAAGAAACAAAAAACTTAGTTGATAAAAATGAACTGAATTTATGGAAAAGAGGTTTTACCCCACAAGCTGAAATATGGAATGGAAGGATGGCAACTATTGGTATAGGAATTATTTTTATTGTTATTGCTTTAATAAGCCAATTTTCTTAATAGAGATAATTTTTCTACTTAATCGTAATACTGACAAGATTACTAAAATTTGATTTAGTTCTGTTTATTAATTAGATTAAAAAGTATTCTATTTAATGGACTTGCGATTAGATTATTGATTTAATCAAAATAATTAATATTTTTTATTATTTATAAGATTATATGACGCCTGAAAGGCTTGGATTACTTTGGGGTATAACTGTATTCGCAGGGGCTTGTGCTCGATTATTTGCTTCTTTTACGGGATTCCCTAGTGTTGTTATTTTATTGCTGTCTGGATTATTAATTGGAAGATCAGGTTTAGGAATAGTTGAACCTTTAGATCTTGGACAAGGTCTTGAAACAATTGTTGGACTTTTAGTCTGCTTAGTTCTATTCGAAGGGGGACTAAATTTAAAACTGCCTGAGGGGAATATAAGAAATACTGTTTTGAAAATATCATTGATAAGATTATTTATTTCATTATCAGCTGGAATCTTTATTGCTCATTGGCTGGCTGGACTTTCATGGCAAGTTGCAGGTATATATAGTGCCATAGTTCTAGCTACTGGACCAACTGTCGTCTCTCCATTAGTTGAACAAATAAAATTAGCTTCCCCTCTTTCGGAAGTTTTAAAAGCTGAGGGGTTGTTACTTGAACCAATTGGTGCAGTACTAGCTTTATTACTTTTAGAACTAACGTTAGGAGACCTACATGGGATTAACGATGTATTTATTGCATTAATGCAAAGATTAGGAGGCGGAGTTTTAATCGGATTAAGTTCAGGATGGTTACTTTCCGAAATTTTAAAAAAAATTAAAAATGAAGCCTCATTTGGTATAGAGCTGCAAGTTACACTTGGGTTTATTTTCCTTGTGTATGGAATTTGTGAATATTTCCTACCAGAATCAGGTTTGCCTGCTTCTGTTTCGGCAGGTTTTATTGTGGGCAAAAGAGAAATAATAGATAAAGAGAGATTGGATAATCTAATAGGTGAATTGGCTCAATTAGCAATAACTGTTCTTTTCCCTCTGTTGGCAGCTGATGTTTCTTGGGGTGAATTAAGTCCCCTGGGTTGGGGAGGAGTTGTTTGCGTTTTTATGATGATGGTAATTGTTCGTCCTATCTCTATCTCGATAGCAACAATGGGAAAAGAATTAGAATCAAAGGAAAAGGTCTTTTTAGCCTGGTTAGCCCCAAGAGGTATTGTTACTGCAGCAGTAGCCTCTCTTTTTTCTATCAGATTAGAGCAGGCTGGTATACTTGGAGCTGGACGTCTTCAAGGCTTAGTGTTCCTTACAATATTAATGACAGTAGGGATCCAAGGTCTTACGGCCAAACCTTTGGCGAATAGGCTTGAATTAGCACGAAAAGAATCTAGTCCGTAATCAGACATCTTTCAATCCGCGATATATCACTTTTACTCTCTGAGAAGAGTTCCCAACTTTGAACTAAATCTGGCCCACTGAGACAACCAAAAAAGGCCACTCTTAGTGATTTCATTAAAATCCCTTTTTTTACATTATGCCTTTTTGAGATTTCGTTTATTATTGCCTTTGCTTTCTCTTGGTCTAGTTTTACAGTATTTTGATGTATTAAATAATTTAAGATAAGTTTGAGAGATGCTTTACTATCCTTGTTTTCGAGAAAATCTTGACCCTCTTTTTCAATTGGAGGCAATAAAAAAAATGGTTTTGATTGATCAATGGCATCTTTTAAAACGGTCATTGAATCTCTAAGCAAAATTGCTAATTTTACAGCCCATTCTTGAGATGGTGGTTTCCAACTCATATCATCCCAATATCTCTGGATTATCTTACTTAACTTGATTAATTCCATTTTTTTTATGTATTGAGAATTAATCCAGTTGAGCTTTTCCCAATTAAATTTTGCTCCAGCTTTATTTATATCTGATAAGTCAAAAAATTTAGATATCTCATCAAGTGAAAGTATTTCACCCTCTGAAGATTTTGGTGACCAACCTAAAAAGGCCATGTAGTTAGCTAACGCCTCAGGTAAATAGCCCATATCTCTAAATTCGTCGATTGAAGTAACACAATCTCTTTTAGATAATTTTTTCCCTTCGCTATTCAGTATTAGAGGTGTATGTGAGAAAATTGGCAATTTAAAATCTAATGCTTTATAAATCAATATTTGTTTTGCAGTATTAGAGATGTGGTCTTCCCCCCTTACGACATGAGTAATATTCATAAAATTATCATCAACTACCACTGCAAGATTATATAGAGGATCTCCAATCTCATATCCCAAAGACCTTCTGGACAAAACTAAATCACCACCCAAGTCCTTTCCTTGCCATTTGATTTCACCTCTTATTTGATCTACCCATGTGATTTTTATGTTTTCATCAATCTTAAACCTTATTACCGAAGTTTTGCCTTGGGATATAAATGTTTCTATATCTGCTTTTGAAAGATTTCTGTGTCTATTATCATGTTTAGGAGGTAATCCTTTCTTTTTTTGTTCTTCTCTTAGTTCGGAAATCTCATTTTCTGTAGTGAAGCATCTATATGCAGCTCCACATTCTAGTAGCTTTTTGATGTAGTTTTTGTGGATCGAAATTCTGTCACTTTGCTTTACAGGTTCTTCATCCCATTTAAGCCCAAGCCATTTCAAGCCTTCTAATATATTTGTTGTGTACTCAGACTTAGATCGAAGAAAATCTGTATCTTCTATTCTGATAAGAAATTTACCACCAATTTTTTGGGCATATAACCAGTTGAATAATGCTGTCCTAGCTGTACCAATATGAAATAAACCTGTTGGACTT
This sequence comes from Prochlorococcus marinus CUG1415, assembly GCF_017696015.1. Lineage (NCBI taxonomy): Bacteria > Bacillati > Cyanobacteriota > Cyanophyceae > Synechococcales > Prochlorococcaceae > Prochlorococcus > Prochlorococcus marinus. The sequence continues at coordinate 453,857 of NZ_JAAORL010000001.1, forward strand.
GGGGCTAATCTTAAACGTTTTTCCAAATTTTTTTAGAAAAAAAAACGGGACCGACGGGATTCGAACCCGCAACTTCCGCCGTGACAGGGCGGTGCTCTAACCAGTTGAACTACGGTCCCAGAGTTGTAGTTCTAAATTTAATTAGAACTTCATTCTTAAAATTATCAGATCATAATACTTAATTAATATTGTTGTAATAAAAAAAATTTATTAATTTGAGAATTTAAAGAAATAGTTAGTTTAGTTCCATCTAAATATTAAAGAAATATTTATTTTTGAGGTCGAAAGCCAGCAGGTTCTATCAATCTAACTTGATTGCCTCTGGCGGTAAATTCTCTGCCTTGGTCACTTTGTACAACAACTCTTCCACCAGATTTAACTCTGATGACTCTTGCACGAACCCATCCTAAAGCTGCTGATTCGAGGACTTTAACTACGTCCCCTGGTTGAAGATCTAACTCCATCTTATGAAAAAATGATTTACATAATGTTGATCAAACGCGTCGTGGAGGACTTGAACCCCCGACATCAGGTTTTGGAGACCTGCGTTCTACCAACTGAACTAACGACGCATCTTAATGATTATAAGCGTCTTTGTGACCAATAAGATTGTTACTTTACAACTTTATCGATCAAAGCGTTGTTTTACGCGAGTAGCTTTTCCTACTCTATCTCTTAAATAGAATAACTTAGCTCTTCTTACTTTACCTCTACGTTCAACTTTTAGAGAGGCAACTTGTGGACTATGTAGCATAAATACTCTCTCAACCCCTATGCCTTGGAAAATTCTTCTTACTGTAATTGTCTGGTTAAGGCCCCCATGCCTTTTTGCTATGACAACGCCTTCGTAAGGTTGAACTCTTTCTTTGTTACCTTCTGTAATTTTCACGCCAACCTTAACAGTGTCTCCAACATAAATTTCAGGTAATTCTTTTTTTAATTGTTCATTTTCAAATTCCTCAATAACATTGTAAAAGCTTATTTTTTTTGTAGTTTTAGAAACCACTTTTTTATCTTTAAGTTCAACTGCTACATCAATTGATTCATCATTTTTGATGGTGGTTTCTAACTCATTTTCTTTTTTCTCTTTAGCCATTTTGGTCTTTTTTATCCTACAAGTTTAATATCTTAACCCTTTGACTCGCCTTTAGTAACCTTTTTGCTAAATGAAATTGTTTTTGAAAACATTTGGAATCCCGTTATGAGCATCCATAAAACTCCGAGGGAATTTAACAATACATATATTAATTCTCCATTATTTCCAAGCCATTCGCCCTCATGGAGGGACATTAACCAATGAACTTGGTCTCTAGAGTAACCTAATAAATCTTTTGAAACCCTGTATAGTAGACCAGTGATGGAAGAAATAAATAATGGAAGAAACATCCAAGGCGCCAAAGCTTTATGAAATTGCCTAGAATTAGAGAAAAATTTCATTCCTGTTTCCCATTGTCATTGATAGATTTAAGATAGCCAAGTTCATAATGGCTATTTTGATGATATTTACTTATTAGCATTATTTATTCCAATGAAACATTTTGCAGATCTTTTATTAAATAAAAATAATTCCCAAACTAATGATCAAGTGCCCTTTATTCAGAGGAGCAGAGGAATTGAAATAAAGTCTGCTCGTGAAATAAATCTGATGAAAAAATCTAGCAGGATAGTGGCAACTGTTCTGAGGGAAATTAATGACTTAATTAAACCGGGAATGAGTACAAAAGATTTAGATGATTTTGCAGAGAAGAGGATAAAAAGTTTTGGAGCTGTGCCAAGTTTTAAAGGCTACCATGGTTTCCCCGCAAGTATTTGTTCTAGTATTAATAATGAGGTTGTTCATGGAATACCAAGTAAAAAGAAAATAATTAAAAATGGTGATCTAGTGAAAATTGATACAGGAGCATATTTAGATGGCTTCCACGGTGATAGTTGTATATCAATATCTGTAGGAGAGGTTAGTTCAAAGGCTCAAAGTCTTAGTGATGTAGCATTTAAAGCTCTTTATGCCGGGCTTTCGAAAATTAAAGCAGGTAATAACTTGCTCGATGTCGCTGGAGCAATTGAAGACATTGTGAAAGAAAATGGGTTTAGTGTCGTTGAAGACTATACAGGCCATGGCGTTGGAAGAAATCTTCACGAAGAACCCTCTGTATTTAATTTTCGGACTAAAGAATTACCCAATGTAGTATTACGTGAGGGAATGACATTAGCTGTAGAACCTATTGTTAACGAAGGAAGTAAATATTGTAAAACATTAAATGATAGATGGACCGTCATAACAAAAGACGGAAAATTATCTGCGCAATGGGAACACACAATAGTTGTTTTAAAAGATGGGATTGAAATATTGACAGATAGAGACTTTTAGCTACTCTTATTTGTATTTATAGATAATTTGGCAATATATAAAGTTAAAAAATTCTTTAATGGGGAAAAGTAGGTAAGATAATGGGTTTGGACTAATTATTATTAAATAACTTTTTGAATTAGCTAAATCATAAATCTTCTTAGAGATAAATTTTGGACTCATAATTCCAATAGGATTTAGTTCTGATTTGAAAGGTCCTAGGATGATTTTCTTTATAATTAATTTTTTCTTAGTATCTTTGTTTAAAAGATTTTTTTTGAAAGAAACTAATTGACCAATCAGGGATTTACTAATCTCATATGATGGATTTAAGGCTGGTAAAATTTCTGCTTCAGATGTGTTTATCCAAATTTCTTTTTTTATTTGTGACTCATTTTTTAAAGCAATATCTTCAAATAAATTTAAAAATTTGAATTGGCTTAATGCATTTATTTCTATGGAGTTTTCATAATTGGCATTTTCTCTGCTTAAATCATAGATACCGTGGTTCAAAATTAAAATATCTATTTTTTCTAAATGCTTTTGTAATATCGATTCATTCCCGCATTCCCATTTAATCCATTCATTAGGAGATTCAAGATTTATTACATAATCAGTTTTACTATGAGTAAATCCAATCACTTTATATCCTTTCTGTCGAAACAACTTTGTTAATTCTTTCCCAAGCGCGCCGGAAGCTCCAGTAATCCCAATAGTTTTTTTGTTTTTGATTGGATTTATCATTTTGTTTGATTTTGATTAAATACCAAAGAACTAAAATAAATTTACCTAAAAAAATATTTGTTTACTTATTTGATTAAAACTCATAAATAAATATTTGTTTAGTTCGAAAAAAAATATTATCTTGAACCTATTGATAAACAATCTTACTAATTATGAGTGATATATTATTAGTTGGTTCATGTGAGCCATTTAGTGGTAAGTCTGCATTGGTTCTTGGGATAGCAAAAAGACTCTTAAAGGAGGGAAAAAAAGTACGTATAGGTAAACCTCTCGCAACATGTATAGAACTTACTAATGTACCTTCAATGTCTTATGAAGGATTAATAGATGATGATGTTAAGTTTATTGGATCAACATTAAATATAGAAGAGGAGAATTTAATTTCTTCAGTAGGATTACTGGATAATATATCAGCTGAAAAAAGAATCTCAAATAAAGACTTGCTTCCAGGTAAAGGTTTTGATCAAATTGCGGAATTGGTTAACGATGATTTTGAAGGACTAAATATTTTAGAAGCGGCTGGAAGTCTTCATGAAGGAATGATTTATGGCTTAAGTCTCCCACAAATAGCTGAGAGTTTAGATGCGAAAGTCTTAATTGTGAATTTATGGGAAGATTGTAAAAGCGTAGATGCATTACTTGATGCAAAAAAACAACTAGGAGATCATTTAGCTGGAGTGGTATTGAATGCAGTTTTGCCTCAAGAAGTAGAAAAAGTTAAAAATGAAATAATACCCTCTCTTAAAGATATGAATATTGAAGTGTTTGGGGTAATGCCTAAATCACCACTGCTTAGAAGTGTCACCGTCGGTGAGCTTGTAAGAAGATTAGATGCTAAGGTAATTTGTTGCCCTGAAAAAGATCAATTACTTGTTGAGACATTAAGTATTGGTGCAATGGGTGTAAATTCTGCAATGGAATTCTTCAGAAGAAGACGAAATATGGCTGTAGTTACTGGCGCTGACAGAACTGATATCCAACTTGCAGCCTTGGAAGCTTCGACTCAATGCCTTATTTTAACTGGTTTGGGAGAACCTTTGTCACAATTGATTCATAGAGCGGAGGAATTGGAGGTGCCAATCTTAAAAGTCGAATTAGACACTCTTGCTTCCGTAGAAATTATTGAACAAGCTTTTGGTCATGTAAGAATACATGAATCAATTAAAGCTTCTTATGCTTTTCAATTGGTTCGGGAGCACGTAAATCTAAAAAGAATTCTAGAAAAGATTGATTTTCCCTGCAATTTTTCAGATAAATGCTAATTTCAAATATAGGAACAATTTTATTTTGAGTCGCTCTTTAGATCTACCAGCAACCCAAGGTGTTGATGCCTTGGCCCAAGAACTCGCAAAACTCCAAGATAATGGTAAAAGGAGGATTGCTTTTTTGGGCAGTAGACATGTACCAGTTGTTGATATCCACTTGATAGAGTTAATAGCAAGGTCGTTAGCAGAGGAGGGCCATAATATACTTACGTCTGGATCTCAAGGGGTCAATGCTGCTGTTATTCGAGCTGTATTAGATATAAATCCATCATTATTAACTGTTTTGTTGCCACAAAGCCTTGATAGACAATTACCCGAAACTAAGGACCAACTTGAAAGGGTTATACATTTGGTAGAAAAAAGTGACAATGATGAACTGCCTTTGCCACTCGCAAGCAGCCTTTGTAATCAAGAAATTATTACTAGGTGTGATCAATTAATATGTTTTGCATTTCATGATAGTGAAACCTTACTAAATAGTTGTAGATGCGCGGAAGAAATGGGAAAAGTGGTTAGTTTGTTATTTTTTGATTAGATTAATCTATTTTCACTTTTAATAATCTAATTTATGTTAAAAATAATCTTGTGTTTAAAAATTTAAGATGGCAGAAAGTTTTTCATTTGATGTAGTTTCTGATTTTGAGAGACAGGAACTGGTTAATACTTTGGATCAAGTAAAAAGGGAAATTTCTCAGCGTTATGATCTGAAAGGGACAGATACGAAGGTTGATCTCGATAAAGAAAATATTTTTTTAACAACTAATAGTGAACTTACCTTAAATGCTGTAAATGACATAATTAGGCAAAAGGCTATAAAAAGAAACTTATCTTTAAAAATTTTTGACTACGGTGAAATTGAAATAGTTAGTGGTAATAAAGTGAGGCAGACAATTCTATTGAAACAAGGTATTAAACAAGAAATAGCAAAAAAAATTAGTAAAAATATAAGAGATCAAATAAAAAAAATTAATGTTAGTATCAATGGAGAAACACTAAGAGTGTCGAGTAAGAGCAAAAATGATCTTCAATTAGCAATTAAACTTGTTAGAGACTTGGAAGAGTCTTTGAACATTCCTCTAAAAGCTAATAACTTTAGATAAGATCTTTAATAAGATTATTAAAAAATATGGCTGATTCACCCGAATCTCTTGTTAAGAAATTGGTTATAAAGGTAAAAGAATATCCTCGTTTCTCCAAGGAAGAAATAGATAAATTTTGTTGGATGGCAGTCCATGAGTATAAGCATGGTGTTTTACCATCTGAATATGACATTAGAGAAATAGATGAGGACCTTTATTTACAACTTTTGCAAGAATTTAAAGCCAACATTTAATAAAAATAATTTTTACATTTATTTTTACAATTATTAAAAAAATATTTTAATTAAACGCCTTATTAATGCACTAATTAATTTGATTAAATATGATTAACTAAAAGAAAAGATTTAATGTCAACATCCTTTAAAAATGTTACTCCAGCTGGCCCTGGTGGGACAGCAACACTATTGATCGTATTATCTTTTACCGGTTTTCTTTTACTCACTCAATCTCTCTTTGTTGTTCCTTCTGGACAGGTTGCAGTAGTAACAACATTAGGTAAAGTTAGCGGCCCTTCGAGAAGAGCGGGTTTGAACTTTAAACTCCCATTTATACAGTCTGTTTATCCATTTGATATTAAAACTCAAGTTCAACCTGAGAAATTTGAAACTTTAACTAAGGACCTCCAGGTTATTAGGGCTACAGCCACTGTTAAGTATTCAGTGAAGCCTAATGAAGCTGGAAGAATTTTTGCCACAATTGCTAGTAGAAATAGTGATGTTTATCAAAAAATTGTTCAGCCATCTTTACTAAAAGCTCTTAAATCAGTTTTTTCTCAATACGAGCTAGAAACAATAGCTACGGAATTCGCAGTCATCTCTGAAAAAGTAGGAGATACAGTTTCTCAAGAACTAAATTCATTCGATTATGTAGATGTTAAAAGTTTAGATTTGACTGGATTGGAGATTGCTGAAGAATATAGAGCTGCTATTGAACAAAAGCAAATAGCGGGTCAACAACTATTAAGAGCGAAAACAGAAGTGGAGATTGCGGAACAAGAAGCACTGAGGTACGAAACACTAAACAGAAGCCTTGATGATCAGGTACTTTTCAAATTATTTCTCGACAAATGGGATGGTAGAACCCAAGTCGTTCCTGGCTTGCCTGGTTCAGAAGGTGGAACTCCTCCAGTAATAGTTGGAGGTAGAAGATAGTTTTTAAATTTATCTTTTCTCAAATTAATTTATTTCTTTTCTTTTTGTCTTTAAACAAATATATTAATTTTTTATAGCATTAAATGATTGATCAAATGCCTCAATGGTTTTGTCAATTTCTTCTTCACTATGAGCTAAGGAGGTGAACCCTGCTTCAAAAGGACTTGGAGCTAAGTAAATACCTCTGCAGAGCATCTCTCTGTGCAACTTACCAAAAAGTTCGGCATCATTAGTTTTTGCTTCGTCAAAATTCCTAACTGGACCATCACATAAGAAAAATCCAAACATAGCACTTACATTGCCACCATTTATAGCGATACCATTATTTTCTGCAGACTGTATTATCCCTTCAAATAATCTAGAAGTAATTGCATCAAGTTTTTCGTAAGTACCTTCTTGTTGGAGTAGCTCAAGAGTTTTTATCCCAGCAGTCATTGCAAGTGGGTTCCCACTCAAAGTCCCTGCCTGGTATACAGGTCCGGAAGGGGCAACCATTGACATTATTTCCTTCTTGCCGCCATAAGCTCCAACTGGTAGTCCTCCACCAATTACTTTCCCAAGTGTAGTTAAATCAGGAGTAACTCCAAATTTTTCTTGGGCTCCTCCATAACTGATTCTGAACCCGGTCATGACCTCATCAAAAACTAATAAGGATCCATTCTCAGTGGTTAATTCTCTTAATCCTTCTAAGAATCCAGGCTCAGGAGTAATAAAGCCAGCATTACCAACAATAGGCTCAAGAATTACCCCCGAAATGGCATCAGGATTTTCAGAAAATAATTTTTTTACTGCCTCAAGATCATTGTAAGGGGCGGTTAGTGTATTAGCAGTTGTTGTTCTTGGAACCCCTGGAGAGTCTGGTAATCCTAAAGTCGCTACACCTGATCCAGCTTTCACCAAAAACATATCTGCATGACCGTGATAGCAACCGTCAAATTTTATAACTTTATCTCTTCCAGTGAATGCTCGCATAAGCCTTAAAACAGCCATACATGCTTCAGTTCCACTATTGACAAATCTAACCATTTCTACAGATGGGACAGCATCTATAACCATCTCCGCAAGTTTATTCTCTAAAACGCATGGAGCTCCGAAGCTCGTACCTTTTTCAATTGCTTCCTGTAATGCCGTTGTAACCTCAGGGTGAGCATGTCCACATATAGCAGGCCCCCAACTTCCTATGTAGTCAATATATCTATTGCCATCGATATCCCAAGCAAAAGGGCCTTTTACTCTATCAAAAACAATTGGCTGTCCACCGACAGACTTAAAAGCTCTTACTGGAGAACTAACACCTCCAGGCATTAATTCTTGGGCAGCTGAGAAAACTTCTTCTGATTTGGTGCAATTTAATATGTCAGTCACAGTTTAAATAAATAAAGCTTTGAGAAAAAAATTTGTCATGTTCTAACTTAGAAATAAGTAAAAATTTTGTCAATCAATTTGAAACTCTACATTATGATATTTTTATTGCGATAGTTTGTATTGTAAATTATTAATTTTTAGGAAATCATAATAGAAATTAATATTAACCTTTATAACTCTTTATTAATAAGCGTTTTCAGGTATTAAAGAAATTCTATTTTCTTTATTTATATTTCGAAAAAATTTTCCTCTTCATCAAAAAAATCTACATTTATGTCATTCAAATTAAGATTAATCATTACTGGAGCATGATCACTTGGGCGTAAATTTGCCCTAGGAAAGCTGTCTATCACACAACTTTTAAGTTTTGTTGATAGTTCTTTACTGATGTAGATATGGTCTATTCTCCAACCTTTGTTTAATTCATATGCGTTATTACGGTAATCCCACCAACTCCAATGACCAGTATTTTTTTCAAAAATTCTGAAAGAATCTATTAATCTTTCTTTAAGAACATTATTTAGTGCATTTCTCTCTATGTCAGAAGCCATGATTCCACCTTCATATTTTTCTGGATCATGAATATCTAAGTGAGATGGAGCAATATTAAAATCACCCATAAGACAAATTAGTTCTCCATTTTTTTCTTGTTCATCCAAAAAAGAAGATAAACAGTTTAACCAATTGATTTTGTAAGCGAACTTATCAGATTCTAGTGAAGATCCATTAGGCACATAGACATTTATGATCTTAATGCCATTAATATCAGCAGAAATCAATCTTTTTTGATCTAGGGAAATTTCAATATTTTGATCAGAGTCTGTGAAACCTTTTTTAATATTTTTAGCTTTTATTTTAGAAATAATAGCAACTCCATTGTAGGACTTTTGTCCGTAAACCTCTACTGAATATCCTAATTTTTCGAAAGGTTCCAATGGGAAACTATCATCCATCACTTTTGTTTCCTGCAAACAAAGAATATCTGGATTAACTTGATTAATCCAATCTATTATTTGTGAAAGTCTGGTTCTTATAGAGTTAACATTCCAAGTTGCTATTAACAAATTTCTACTAATTTATGTAAAATTAAATTAGCAAATATTTTTAGTATTAAAGAATTTTGAAATTAAATAAAATGAAAAATTACTTTTGTAAAAACCTCTCTAAAAAATTATCTTTAGTTGTTTTTTTTCTTTCATTAATTTCCTTAAAAGGTGATTTTCTAAATGCTGAATATTTATCTGAAGAATTACAAATCGAAAGTTCAACTAAAACAGATGAGGATAGTTCAGTTATCCCAACAAATCCATTTGAAATTGTGGAAATGATTAGAAGATATAATAGTTTGAATGATGCCACTAATCCCTCTGATGCTATAGACGATGCGCTAGAGTCTTTTAATAGTTTGGAGGAGAAATAAGAAATTTAATACGAGAAATTGTCATTTTAAATTTTTAACATGCTAAAAAATCCTATCCCCAAAGTTACTAATCAATTGCAGTACAGAGCAATTGGTATTATTGAAGGTAAATTTATTCCAAATGATATTCAACAATTAAATAGAGGCTTCTTAACTGATAATAAAGGTGAAAAAATTGAAACAGTAGTATTAGGTAAAGCATTATCTCTTTTAAAAAAGCATATTGATTTAAATAGGAGTTATTTTTGGGTTGTTTATCCAAAAAATAAAAATACTCAAAACTTGCATTTACAGGTTGCTGGCATCTGGGATCCTTATCAACTTAATGATTTTCCTAATGACTCTTTAAAAACAAACTTTTCTAAATTATTAGAGGAATTAGGTTTAAAAGATAATTATTTTTCTGTTAGAGGAGAATTAGTTTTTGTAAACACTAAAAAGAAAGAAGTTGTTATTAAAATCTGCTCGGCTTCAAAGTTAAAGACTCTAAAAAATAAAAATTTTAAGCTAGTCATAAAAGGGGATCTTTCTCTCGAACTTCTAAATAGTTTTATAAGTTTAGATGTCATCAGAGATGGAAATTCCTTGGAATTAATTAATTACGAAGTGATTGAAAAAAAATTTACTAAAAAAAATTAGAATTAATAGTTGAGCTTTATCGTGATTTTTACCAATCAAGAAATATACTTTGTATGGAAGATATTTTAATTGAATGCTCTCCAGGCATCTCTGGAGATATGTTGTTAGGAGCTTTTTATGACTTAGGTGTGCCTAAAAAAGTAATTGAACAACCGCTTATTGATCTTGGATTAAATGATCGATATAGTCTGGATTTTCAAGAGTCTAAAAGTTGTTCAATCCGGGGGATCAAGGCTAAGGTTGAGAATATTGAGTGCGGTTCAATTAAAAGAGACTGGAGAAGTATTAAAGAACTCATTTTAAATGGGGATTTAGAAGATAAATTACAGCAAATAATTTATAAAGTATTTGAATCTTTAGCAATTGCAGAAGGGAAAGTTCATGGAATCAAATCAGAAGATGTTCATTTTCATGAAATTGGGTCTATGGATTCATTAGTGGACATAATAGGAGTATGTGCTGCATTAAATTACTTAAATCCTAAAAAGGTTTATTGTAATGAACCAATGTTGGGAAAAGGCTATGTTCAAACAGAACACGGAAAATTATCTGTCCCGCCTCCTGCTGTAATAGAACTTATAAGACAAAAAAATATTAGGGTTATATCATCCTTTGAATCAATAGAGGGGGAACTATCTACCCCTACGGGCATTGCTTTACTTGCTAATTTTGCTGACTCTCTGCAACCCCCTTCAAAATATTCAATTAACTCCTACGGAGTAGGTATTGGTAACCTAGCATTTTCATTCCCCAATTTGGTTAGAGTTTATAAAATTACCTCATTTGTAGATCCATCTATTAATCAACAAATTAATCCAAAGTGTGAAGAGATATGTGTTCAAGAAGCATGGATTGATGACCAAACACCTGAAGATATATCTAACTTTTTGGAGAAACTGAGGATTGAGGGTGCTTATGATGTTTCTTATCAAATTATTAATATGAAAAAAAATAGAATTGGATTTTCTATTCAAGTAATATTGCCAACAGAGAAAAAAGAATATTTTAGGCGATTATGGTTTGATTATTCCAAGACTATTGGAGTACGTGAAAGGACTCAATCTAGATGGATACTTCTTAGAAGAAGAGGAGAATGTTCAACAGCTTTTGGCAATATAAAAGTTAAACAGACTTTGAAACCTGATGGATCAATTAATATCAAACCAGAAAATGATGAAGTTTTAAGATTACAATTAGAGAAAAACAAATCAACTGACGAAATAAGAAAAATAATAAATGAGTCAAGTAAACATTTTAAAGCGTTTGAAAACTGGAAATGAGATTTAATAAAAGTAATCAATCATATTGGAAATTTTTTACGAAAATTAATTTTGGTACTTTAAAGAGTATTTTCTTTGTATCAAGCTTGTTATATTTTTCCATCTATTTTTTTTATAATATTGACCAAATTTCTTTTGATATCAATTTAGAAAAAAATGGAATTAATCTTTCTTCATCATTTTTATTTTGTGTTTTAAGTATTTACCTTAACGCTTACGCATGGAAATATATAGTTAAATGGTTCGGCAAAGAATGTAGAAGTAATAGTCTCGTTTCTTTTTATGTTTTAACTAATATTCTTAAATACGTACCAGGAGGAATTTGGCATTTTGTTGAAAGATTTAATTTTATAAAAAAATTAAGTAATCCTCAGATTGCTTTGTATTCCACACTTATAGAACCTTACTTTATGTTGAGTGGATCTTTTCTGTTGGCATCGCTAGGAGTAATTTTTTCACCATTGTATTTTTTTTTAATTTTGCCTTTAGTATTTTTAAATAGGAGATTAATTTATTTTGTCTTAAAAAGCTTAGAGTCTCTCAAGAGAAATGCATTTGAGGTTTTGAGACTTTCAAATTCAAAGGGTCAATTTGAGAAGAGAATAAATATAATTTCTTTTTTCCCCACTGCAGCATTTTTACTTGAGATTGGTTTTGTTTTATCTAAATTTATTGGATTTTATATTTGCTTAAATACTTTTTATACAAATAATACTCTAAATATCATTTTTTTATTAGTAATCTTTTCTTTGTCATGGTCTTTAGGTTTGATAGTCCCAGCAGCTCCAGGAGGCGTTGGCGTATTTGAAGCCTGTATACTTTTTTTTGTTGGCAGAAATATTCCTCAAAATATAATTTTTGTAAGCGTAATTTATTTTAGGGTTATATCTACGTCGGCAGATTTGTTGTTAAGCTTCCCTTTCTTAATTAGAAAATTGTTAAAAAGAATTTAGTTTTTTTTCTCTAAACTTGGTATCAATTTAATTGATGCAATAAGTCCTAAAGTCATGATAAAAATAGCTGGTAATATTCCCTCTACCATTCTTTCATCTCCAGCATATTGATATATTCTCACAGATAATGTATCGAAATCGAATGGTCTTAAAATAAATGTTATGGGTAACTCTTTTATCGTGTCTACAAAAACTAAAAGTGAGCCAACTAATATTGGTCCTTGTAGTAAAGGGAGATGTATTCGTTTGATAATTCCTAGCCAGCGCTCTCCTAGTCCAAGTGCAGCTTCATCAAGACTAGGAGAAATCCTCTCAAGACTAGAATCAATAGAACCTTTTGAAATAGTTAGAAATCGTATAACATAACCCCAAATTAGTAAGCTAATAGCAATGAAATTAAATTTTGAAGAAGAAATGCTTATTAAAGATAAAGCTAGTACTGTTCCTGGGATTGCGTAACCTGTTCCAGCAAGGTTTGTAATTAGTTTGAGTAATAAGCTTTTATTTGGCCGGCTAGCCAAGGAAAGTATTAAGGAGAAAAGCATCGTTATTAATGCAGTAAAAAGGCCTAGACAAATAGTCCTAAATGATAGTGTAAGTAATTCTATAGATAAGCCTTTTTGAATTTGATCAATATTTAGCAGAACCCAGAAGCATGGAATTCCAAAAGAGAAAATTGGAGGGAATAAGGATATGATTATCGCCAAAAAAGCTCTAGTTTTTTTTAATTCCCAGCCTTGTGAATCTTGTGATGCAGGATTTTCACTCCACCTCTTTGATTTTCTTCGCGAAAATTTTTCAAAAATAATTAAAGTAAAAATTATAAATAAGGCTACCAAAGATAATCCAATAGCATTTTGGGGATTACCCTCTATTATCCAATTTTCAGCTATCCCAGAAGAAATACTTGGAATATTTAATAATTCAAATGTACCTAACTCATTCATTACTTCCATACACATTAAACTTATTCCTGTTATTAGTGCTGGTAACGCCATTGGAAAAGCGATTTTAAAGAAGCTCCGCCAAGGCCCCACTCCTAATCCTCTGCTAGCATTGATTTGATTAACTCCAAATTTATTAAAACTTTCATTAGCAAGAATGTATACATAAGGATAAGTAGAAATTGAAAGTATTAAAACCCCCCACCATAAACCAGTTACTTGATACCCAAAAATACTTCCTAAATCCTGCAAAACAGCTGTGATTAGATATGCTGGAGCAGCAAGTGGAATTAGCTGACAAACACGGAGTACTTTTCTGAACTTAAAATCGCAATTTGAAAGTAACCAGCCATTCAAGGTACCTAAGCCTCCTCCAAATAAACTTGTAAGTGCTAAAACTTTTAAAGTACCTAGTACCTCTTCTCCTCCTGCAATTCCTAATGAAAAATTCCCACCTAAAACATATTGAACTCCTTCAAGAAGAAAATTGCAAATTGGAATGACTACTAAAATTGCAATAATAAACGAAGTGATATAAAAAAGGTTTAATTCGTTTAATGCTTTTTTTAATCCTTTAATAAGTATTTTCAAAAATTAATAAAACCCTATTTTGAATTAAATCTACATGATGAAAGTTGATTCTTAATAGTTTGATGATCTAAGTTTTTCCCAATTAATACTATTTTGTTAGATTTTTCTTTTGCCCATTCTTCATCATCTAGAGAAAATCGTTTTCCAGATAGGTGAAAAATGTGTTTTCTTTCACTTTCCCTAAACCATAATATTCCTTTCGCCCTAAATACATTTTGTGAGATTTGATTATCTAAGAAATATTGAAACTTCCTTAAGGAAAATGGTTCAAATGTCTCATAAGAAACTGACGTAAATCCCTCTATATTATTGCTCAAATCGTGAGAATGAGAAGAGTGATCGTGAGAATGAGAAGAGTGATCGTGAGAATGAGAAGAGTGATCGTGAGAATGAGAAGAGTGATCGTGAGAATGAGAAGAGTGATCGTGAGAATGAGAAGAGTGATCGTGAGAATGAGAAGAGTGATCGTGAGAATGAGAAGAGTGATCGTGAGAATGAGAAGAGTGATCGTGAGAATTTTCTTCTACATTTTTTTTATCCTTCTCGAATTGAAAAGTATCTGTCTCAAATAGACCTACGCTCATTATTGTATGTAATGCAACTTCACTATTAGTTGATCTCAAAATCCTTGGTTCTTTTTTTATTTTATTTATAAATTTTTCTACTTTTTTTAAGTGTTCTTCGTTAACTAAATCACATTTATTTAGAAGAAGGATATCTCCGTATAAAATTTGAGAATAGGCGACACTTGTATTATTAATTTCAAAATCAAAATTTTCTCCATCAATAACAGTGATTATCGAATCTAATCTTACTTTTTCTCTAAGGTCACCAGCCGCAAATGTCATGGCTACTGGTAATGGATCTGCTAGCCCAGTTGTCTCCACAATCAAATAGTCTAATTTTTCAGCTCTTTCTAAAACTTTGGATACTGTATTTAATAATTCGCCATTAATAGAGCAACATATACATCCATTATTTAATTCGATCATATCTTCTGAGCCTTCTATTATTAAGTCATTATCTATTCCGATCTCTCCGAATTCGTTAACTAAAACAGCTGTTTTAATGCCAACTTGATTTTTTAAAATATGATTAAGAAGTGTAGTTTTGCCAGAACCTAAAAATCCACTAATAATCGTAACTGGCAATAAATTTTTAGACATTTTGATTAGTTAAAAAGATAATTTTATTGATCAAAAATTTTGTTGATTTCCGAAGCTAGTGTTTGATCCAGATTTGTAATACCTCCCAGATCATGTGTATTTAATTTAATTATTACTTTTGCATAAACATTCTCCCAGTTAGGATGATGATTATATTTTTCACAGATTAAGGCAACCTTAGTCATAAAACCAAAGGCTTCAATAAAATTAGCGAAGTTAAATTCTCGTTGGATTTGTCCAGCCTTAATTTCCCAGTCAGGTATTTTGACAGCTAATTCATTCAATTCTCCATCTTGCAAAAGGTAGGGTTCCATCAAATAACTAATCTAACTAATTTCATTATAAATATTTTACTTTTTCTCACCAATTGTGTGTACATTTATAATTCTTTCCTTTTGATCAAATCGATGTTCCCATAAATAAACTGCTTGCCATGTGCCAAGCATAATTTTTCCGTCTTTAAAACTCAAAGATAAACAAGTGTTTGTCAATGATGTTTTAATATGTGCTGGCATATCGTCAGCACCCTCTTGATAATGTCTATAGGATATTTCTTCTCTATCTTTTGATAGGGTTAAGTAGGAATCATAAGGAACTATGGATTGCATATACTTTTTTAGGTCCCTTAGTACATTTGGATCTGCGTTCTCATTAATAGTTAAACTGCAACTGGTATGAAGTGAAGTTAAATTTAGAATTCCGGAATCAAAATTATATTTTTCAATATATAAATTTAAATCATTTGTGATGTCAATAAAACCCTCCCCATGGGTTATGAATTTTAATTTTGAAAAAATTTGTTCCATATCAGTTAAAACTTAATTAATCAATATCCTATTATGGATAAAAGATGTATGTTTTTATGCAGACATTAAAATTTTTATCTTAAAATAAATTTAATTTGCTTTTAAATTTTTGGCTGAAACACATTGGAATAAGCTGGGTGCTTATCTTAAAGAAACACAAATATTAGGTTCAATCCAAAATATACTTTATTGGGATCAGAATACTGGGATGCCAAAAAAAGGGGCTTCTTGGAGGTCTGAACAACTTACTTATACTGCAAAAGTATTGCACAAAAGAAATTCTTCAGAGGAATTTTCTAATTTAATACAATCTGCTAAAACTGAGTTATTAGATATTGAACGAAATTCCGATAATCAACTATTTATAAAAGATAAAGAAAGAAATATTAATCTTTTATTGAAGGAATTTAATAGGGAAAGAAATTTAGATCCTAAATTAGTTGAGTCTTTGGCAAAGGCAAAATCTAAAGGATATGAAAGCTGGCAGGAAGCTAAGAACAAATCAGATTTTAAAATTTTTCTCCCATTCTTTAAAGAATTAGTCAAATTGCGGATTGAAGAGGCAAAACAAATATCTGATCAATATTCACCCTGGGAGACATTAGCCCAACCCTTTGAGCCTGAATTAAATTTGAAATGGTTGAATAAAATGTTTCAACCATTGAAAGAAACACTCCCAGACTTGATTAGAGGTATTAACAAGTCCCAAAAAAATCATTGGGATTTAAGTCCAGAATCCCAACAAAATTTATGTTCTAAATTACTTGACGAGTTTGGGAGAGATAAAAATCTCGTTGTTGTTGGTCAATCTCCCCATCCTTTCTCGATTACATTAGGACCTAAAGACTACAGGATCACTACAAGAATTGTTGAAGGGGAACCATTATCAAGTTTTTTAGCAACTGCGCATGAGTGGGGGCATTCAATTTATGAGCAGGGGTTGCCATCTCAAAGTCATCAATGGTTTGCTTGGCCTTTAGGTCAAGCAACTTCTATGGGTATTCATGAAAGTCAATCTTTATTTTGGGAAAATAGAATAGTCAAATCCAAATCTTTTTCAAAAAGATTTTTCAGAAAATTTGTTTCGGCTGGATGTTCTCTTAATAATTATTTAGAACTCTGGAAATCTATTAATCATTTGGAAGCAGGATTAAATAGGGTTGAAGCGGATGAATTGACTTATGGCTTACACATATTAATAAGAACTGAACTTGAAATAGATTTGATTGAACGAGGTTTACCCGCTGAAGATATTCCAACAGAATGGAATAAAAGATACGATGACCTTCTAGGAATTAAGCCATCTAATGATTCAGAAGGTTGTCTTCAAGATGTTCATTGGAGTGAAGGAGCGTTTGGATATTTCCCCTCATATTTGTTAGGACATCTTATAAGTGCACAAATCTCAAATCAAATGGAAAGAGACATTGGTTTGATTAATAACTTAATTGAAAATGGTGAATATCAAAAGATCATCTTTTGGTTAAAAAATAATATACATAAATATGGCAGATCAGTTAATTCTATGGAATTGGTAAGAGCTGTAACTAATGAAGAACTATCACCAAACTATTTTATTAATCATTTAAGGTCTAAACTAAATGATTTTTGCTGAAACATTACTTTTAAAGAATTTGGTTGGGTATGAGGATGTAAGATAAACAAAAATAATTTCTAGATGGCAAATCTTAATCAATCCCCAAGTAGGGTTACACCAAATCTATTACATATACTAAATGCTTTCACTGATAGCTCTAATTCAATAGTTAACACTATTGTTGAATTGAATTCTAATACTATAAATAAATATGAATTAATTACAGAAACGGGTCACCTTAAACTTGATAGGGTGGGTTATTCTTCACTTGCTTATCCCTTTGCTTATGGATGTATTCCAAGGACTTGGGATGAAGATGGAGATCCACTTGATATAGAAATTGTTGGAGTAACGGAGCCATTGATTCCTGGATCTATTGTCGAGGCTAGGATTATTGGGGTGATGAAATTTGATGATGGTGGAGAGGTGGATGATAAGGTAATAGCAGTTTTGGCAGATGATAAAAGAATGGATCATATCTCAAGTTTCAAAGACCTTGGAGAGCATTGGCTAAAAGAAACAAAGTATTATTGGGAACACTACAAAGATTTAAAAAAACCAGGAACATGCAATGTAAATGGTTTTTTTGGAACTGATGAGGCTGTTAAAGTGATTAAAGACTGTGAAGATAGATATAAAAAAGAAATTGATCCTAAATTAGTAGATTAAAGAATTTTAGTTTTCTCTAAATTGTTCAAATATTTCGCTGAGTATTTCGTCAGCACCTTGAAGCTTTAGTTTTTTAGCTAGTTCTTCCCCTACTTGTTCAGGATCATTGATATTGCCAGTATATTGATCTTTAATCAACCTTTCTCCATCCAGAGATGCAACCATACCAGTAAGGTAAAGTTTTTCACTATGAATACTACTATTCACTCCTATTGGAACTTGACATCCACCTTCAAGCTCTCTTAGAAATGCTCTTTCTGCTAGACATCTTTGACTAGTGGGTTTATCTTCTAAGACATTGATAATTTCTAAAACTTTTGTATCATCAGATTTACATTCAATTCCCAGTGCACCCTGACCAACGGCATGAAGGGAAATTTCATTTGGAATAATCTGATGAATTCTTGATTCAAATCCCAATCTTTTTAAACCAGCTGCAGCAAGAATTATGCAATCAAATTCCCCAGCATCTAATTTTTCTATTCTTGTAATAACATTCCCCCTTATATCCTTGAAATTAAGATGTGGGTACTTGTTTTTTAGTTGTGCAAGTCGTCTTAAAGAGCTTGTCCCAACTATCGAACCTGCAGGTAAGGTCTCTAATTTATAACAATCATTTTTTTTGCTTACAACTAAAGCATCTGCAGGGTCTTCTCTTTTTGTGATACATCCTAATTGAAGCCCGCTAGGTAAATTTGTTGGTAAATCTTTTAAAGAATGTACTGCTATATCAGCATGGCCTACAAGCATTTGGGCTTCAAGTTCTTTTGTAAATAAGCCTTTGTCACCTATTTTTGCTAAGGCTACGTCAAGAATTTTGTCGCCTTGAGTGGCCATTGCCTCTATGGATACCTCTAAATTGGGAATATTTTTTTCTAGTTGATCTTTAACCCATAAAGTTTGAACCATGGCTAGTTTACTTCTTCTACTAGCTATTTTCAGTTTAAAATTAGTCATTAAATATTATTTTGAGTTTGGATTAAAATTAAGTCGAAACTATTTTAGGCTATTATTTTGCAACTTTTTAAAGCTGCAAATTATATTTAACTTTTTTTATTTTATATATTCTTTTAAAACACCATTTCGATTTGGATGTCTTAGTTTTCGGAGTGCTTTTGCTTCTATTTGTCTAATTCTTTCTCTTGTCACATCAAAAATCTGTCCAATTTCTTCAAGAGTTTTCATTCTTCCATCATCAATTCCATATCTCAACCTTAGAACATCTCTTTCCCTTGGACTTAGAGTTGCTAAGACTCCTTCTAAATCTTCTCTCAATAAAGTTTTAGAAACATCTTGCTCTGGATTTTCTATGTCAGCCTCTATAAAGTCTCCAAGTCTTGAGTCTTCTTCTTTACCTATTGGAGTTTCTAAAGAAATAGGTAACTGAGCGCTTTTAGCTATAAATCTTAATTTTTCAATTGTCATTTCCATACTCTCAGCTATTTCTTCTTCACTTGGTTTCCTTCCGAATTCTTGGCTAAGAACCTTTGTGGTTTTTTTTATTCTGGATATTGTCTCGTATAAATGAACTGGCAATCTAATAGTTCTACTTTGGTCTGCGATTGCTCTAGTTATGGCTTGGCGAATCCACCAAGTAGCATAAGTAGAGAATTTATAACCTTTTTCATGGTCAAATTTTTCGGCTGCCCTAATCAAACCTAAACTTCCTTCTTGTATTAAATCCTGAAATGATAAACCTCTATTCATATATTTTTTGGCAATGGAAACAACTAATCTTAAGTTTGATTGAACCATTTTTTCTTTAGCTCTTCTTCCTAAAAGAAGTCTTCTTCTGAATTTAGAAAGAGGCATATCTATTAATTCCGCCCATTCTCTAACAGATGGGAAATGACCTTTTTCTGACTCATATTGAGTTGCTAATTCTTCTAATTGGAGTAGGTCAGCAATTTTTCTAGCAAGTTCAATTTCTTCATCTGGTCTTAAGAGTCTTATTCTTCCAATCTCTTGGAGGTAAACTCTTATTGAATCTTCAGTGTATATACCTTTGGGCCCAAGCTTTATGTTCCCAATCTCTTTATCTTCCTCTTCAGAATCTCTAAAATCATTATTATTTTCAGTACTAATTTCGTTTAAATCAGAAGATGTCTGTAAATTTTGACTATTGTTATCATTTCCATTTTTTTCTGCAACTACTGTTTCTAGGTTAGTATTGATTTTCTTATTAATCTTTTTTTTTGAACTAGGATTAGAATTCTTTGATTCTGCTGCGACTGGGCACATAATTTACTCCTTTCTACGGTGAATTTAACTAGATAAAATTTTATTTAGGGCTAATTTGTACATTTAGTAGTAAATCCCCCTTAATGTTTAAAAGAACTTTTTCACGAAAAGTGAATAAAAAAAGTTTTTCTAAATTGTTGAAAAATTTAAATAGTGCTATAGATTACCTAAAGTAAAAAGTCTTGGGATTTCTCAGACAGGCAGATCAGTTTTTGAATTTTCACTCAATGATCCAAGCTTCATGTCTCCCTTAAGAGCAGGATACTTACAATGTGCAAAAAACACTTTGTGGAATGTTCAACAATCCAATACTAAGAAAAAGTTTTGAAGCCGGCAAGTAATCAGTTATCAAATATCTCTTTTAGATTCGAGGTTTTGCTTGATATAGGCAGTATTAGTGATGGCTTTTACTATTTAGATGGAAATAATCTTGGCGTAGAAGTGGGTGATATTGTAACTGTAAAGCTTAGAGGGAGGTTATTAAATGGGCTGGTGATCTCAAAAGAAGACTTTTCAAAAATAAATAATGATGAAACAAATATTACTGGAAGAAGAATAAAATATTTGTTTGTTGAAGGTATTTTGCAGAAAAAAATAATTGATGACTGGTGGAGAGAATGGATGGAGTCCTTAGCTTCTTTTTATATGGTTAGTAATTTAAAAATGTTTAAAACGGCATTCCCACCAGGTTGGATTGGTAAACATAAGCAAATTTCCCAAGGTTTAAAAGATCAAATATGGATTAAAACCAAGAAAGAATTAGATATTAAAAAAAATCAATTTACCAAGAAAGAAGTCTTATTAATAAATACTTTGCCTAAACAAGGTAATTGGCAAATTGAATTAATCAAGTCTGGTTTTAATTACAATCTCATAAAGTCAATGGTTAGTAAAAATTACCTTGTTAAATCTAAAAGAAAAAAAATAATAAATCCTAAAATAAATTACTTTTTAAATGATCATAGTGCAATAAAAAAACCAAATCTTACAAGTGAACAGAAAATTGCATTTCAAGAATTTCAAGCAATGAAACCTGGACATGTTTTAATGCTCTGGGGTGAAACTGGTTCAGGCAAAACAGAAGTTTATATGAGAATGTCTGAAGATCAATTAAATAATGAAAAAAGTTGTTTGATCCTTGCTCCTGAGATTGGCCTGATTCCTCAACTGGTTGATAGATTTAGTAGCCGATTTAATAATGTTGTTTATGAATATCATAGTAACTGCTCTTCTAGTCATAGAACTTTAGTTTGGAAGCAAGTCATTAATACTAATGAACCCCTAATAGTTATAGGAACAAGGTCCGCAGTATTTCTTCCAATTAAAAATCTAGGATTAATAATAATGGATGAAGAACATGATATTTCATATAAACAAGATAGCCCTATGCCTTGTTATGACGCAAGAGAAGTTGCTATTGAAATAGTAAAAAGGAATTCTGCAAAGCTAATATTTGGAAGCGCAACCCCATCAATGCAGACATGGAAAAAATGTATTTATGAAAAGAATTTTAAATTGGTACGAATGATTCAAAGGATATCTATGAATGAGGTGCCTGAAATAAGAATTATTGATATGAGAGATGAATTTAAGAAAGGCAACATGAAAATTTTATCCAATGAATTATTAAACTTGCTTCCTCAGCTACCCTTAAAGAATGAACAAGCAATAATTTTGATTCCTAGAAGGGGACATAGTGGTTTTTTAAGTTGTAGATATTGTGGATATTTAATAAATTGTCCAAACTGTGACGTCCCTTTATCCGTACATCTTGGTTCACAAGGAAAAAAATGGTTAAGTTGTCATTGGTGTGATCATAAATCGAGAATGATCAATCATTGTCCGGATTGTAATTCAATTGCCTTCAAGCCTTTTGGAATAGGGACTCAAAGAGTTATGGAGTTTTTAAATGAAGAATTTCCGGATTTAAGAGTTCTTAGATTTGATCGCGATACAACCTCAAGTAAGGATGGCCATAGAGATATTCTTGCAAAGTTTTCTAAAGGAGCAGCTGATATTCTTGTAGGAACTCAAATGTTGGCAAAAGGGATTGACATTCCTAATATTACTCTTTCAGTAGTTATCGCGGCAGATGGATTGCTCCATCGTCCAGATATTTCAGCAGAAGAGAAATCATTACAATTATTTTTACAATTGGCTGGGAGATCAGGAAGAGCTCAAAAAAAAGGAAAAGTTATTTTTCAAACATATAAACCGAACCATCCTGTTATTTCATACCTTCAGAAAAGAGATTATGAAAGATTTTTAACTGAAAATTCGAAATTGAGAAAAGATGCCAATTTATTCCCATTCTGTAAGGTTTGCCTAATAAAGTTATCTGGTGAAAATCATGAATTAACAGAATTAGTTGCAATTAAAGTGGCAAAATATCTGCTAAATTTTTGTGAGCAAAATAACTGGAAATTAATTGGTCCTGCTCCATGTTTAATTGCTAAAGTTGGGAAAAAATTTAGATGGCAGATATTAATACATGGTCCTGAAGGTTCAAAAATACCTTTGCCAGATAGGTCATTATTATGGAAACTTATTCCAAAAAATATTTTTTTAACAATTGACGTTAATCCAGTAGAGTTGTAATTATTTTGCTGGAAGTTGAGGCAAATCTGTACCTAACTTAAATCTATAGAATCTTAATGAATAAGCCAATATTATTATTATTAAAATAATAGATATCCCAATCAACAATTTGTTCCAGCTCCAGAAAGAAAATTCGAGACTATTAATCTGCCCAAGATTTAAATTCCAAATTATCAGATTTCTTGTAATTTCTGAATTTGAATTTTTTTCACCAGTAAGGGTAGCTTTATTTGGGGGAATGATTTTGAAAATTAGTTCAAAATTATCAAAACTTTGAATCGACTTAAGATCCAAATCTAACCTGTAAAAGTATTTTTTAAAAAAAATGAAGTTTTTTTGAGTAGTATTAATTTCTATATTTGTTGAGCCTCCCGCTAACTCTCCAGCTATATTTTGGGAGATTTTAAGAACTTGCTTTGTATCTTCTAGATTGAGATTTTTATGTTTCAAAGAAAATGTCGATTCGTCTTGTTCAATTTCTGCGTCAGGAAAAATATCTTTCATCTTCTCTTCAAATTTTAATTGCCAGGGAAATTTCTTTATGTATTTACTTTCTATCACTAAATTATTGGATATTGAATCAAGTTCTCTAAGATCAAGGTTGTCTTCAACTTTAACGCAGCCACTTAAAAGTGGAATTAATAATAATAGTATTAAAAAAATGATCAGTGAAAAGCCTTTCTGAAAGGGTTTTGTTTCACCAGTTGGAGTCTCAGTTACATTGATAAATTTCTTTTTCTCCAATACTGCTTTTTTTTTGCGCAGTGAGTTAAGAGATTTTTGATTTAGTGATGAGTCACTTTCAAACTGTACGTTCCAATTTTCTGGCTTTTTAATTTCAGGAGAGTCAATAACTTCCATCAAATATTTTGCATTTTCTCTCGTCTTATTATCGTAAGATTTTAGAAGTTCTTTACAAAACCTTTTAGCCTCCTCCTTTTTATTGATGCCACAAAGAGCAGTAATTAAGATTGTTCTTAAATTCACTCCCTCTTTACTAGACAAAGGAAATGATTCGATTAAAGGTAAAAGAAATTCAATACAATAATGATACTCACCTCTAGCTAAAGCAAGTTCTACTGTTTCTAAAACTTGCTCATAAGTTTTCATAGGTTAGGCTACTATCATTGTACCTATTCCTGAATTTGTAAAAATCTCAAGAAGTAATGAATGTTCTATTCTTCCATCAATTATGTGAGCTGCTTTGACTCCTTGTGCTAAAGCTCTTATACAGCATTCTGTCTTTGGAATCATACCTTCAGTCACAATTTCTTTATCAATAAAATCTCTTGCCTCTTTGAGATTAGTTTTTTCAACAAGACTATTTTTGTTATCTTTTTCTTTTAAAATCCCTTGAGTATCAGTAAGAAGAATAAGTTTTTCTGCATTTATTGCAGCAGCAATTTCTCCAGCAACAAAATCTGCATTAATGTTATGGGAAATACCCTCCAAGGTTGATCCAATACTAGAAATAATAGGGATATATCCTTTAGAAATAAGAGGATCTAATATTTCAGGATTGATTTTTGTAACCTCTCCCACCAAGCCATGGCTACCATCGCCTAGTTCTCTAGATTGAATTAAGTTGCCATCAAGACCTGATATGCCCACAGCTAAGGATCCATTTTTATTAATGCCTTTTACAATTTGTTTGTTAACTCTACCCATTAGAACCATCTCAACAATTTCCATTGTTTTTTGATCAGTAATTCTTAATCCATTTTCGAATTTAGGAGATATTTCTAATTTCTTTAACCAATTATTAATCTCGGGTCCTCCTCCATGAATCACTATCGGACAAACCCCAACGGTTGATAGAAGTGCTATGTCTCTAAAAAAAGCATTTTTTAAATCATCCTCCTCCATAACAGAACCACCATACTTGATAACAATTTTTTTACCTGAGAAACTTTGTATATATGGAAGTGCTTCGCTTAATATTGATACTCTTTGAGAATCATTCATTATTATAATTAATTAAAAATTGATTGAATTGAGAAATTATGTTTTTACAAATATATCCCTATATTCAATAAAAAAGAATAAAATCAAATTCCTTTTTATTATCGTCGATAATAAATTCTGATTCAAGACCTTTGACGAAAAACCTGTTTAATCTTTCTTGTTTTTCAATCCATTTTTCTAGAGGGACAGCGTTTAATTCGAAGCGCATTCTGAGACCATTTTTTTCTTCCTTTGTAATCTCTTCTATCTCTTTTAGTTGAGGGGGATTATCCTCGTCCCACAAATTTAAAGATTCTAATGACGATTCAAGATGAGCTTTTATACCATACCTCCATCTTGTGACATCTTTAACTAGTGCGGTTAATTCTTTTGGTCTATTAAATTTATTTGTCGCAAAATTTGTCTTGTCAAGCAACTCTACAGGAGGTATTTCGGAAGTCTTTAAACCTAATCCAATTAGAAAAATAGGTACTCCATAAAAAAAAGTAGGTACACTTAAATTTACTGAGTCTGTAAAATAAGCAGTCATTCCAACAAAAGCTAATATACCCCCAGCAGTTACGATTAAGTTTCCAGGCGATAAGTATTTCTTCATTTTGATTTAGTAGAATGAGTTTTAAATGGGCTAACAAGTATTATGCAAGATCCTAATACTGCAAATCAAGGAGATTTAATTTTTAAACTTGATCAAGATAGAGCATGGCTATTAGAAAATCTTGATAAGGGTAAATGGCCAGAAATTAGAAGCGAACTTGCCGCGCTTGAAAGAAAAATAAGCAAATTAATTATAAGTGTTCAAGAAAATAATGTTGATATTTGATTTAAAAAGGTATTTCGTCAACTTCAGGTACTAAAGGTGAACTATCCCAACTAGATTTTTTGGTGCTTTCTTTATTTTCAAATGACTCATTATTTTCTTTTTGATCTGATTTAATAACGTCAATTGGCGATATTTGATGAATCTTTGAAGCTGTTAGTTCTGGTTGCTTTTCTTTGGTTCCGTCTTTTCTAGTGACAGAATTCATCTTTAGACGTCCCTCAATAACAATATTTTGTCCCTCCTTTAGTTCATCTACCATTTCCTGGGCAATATTTCCCCATCCTATGATCTTGAGATCTCTGGTTGGATCTTCACTACGTAATCCTTTAAAATTAACAATCATTTCTGCAATTGGAGTTTGGTTTTCTTTGGTATACCTCATTTGGGGAGCGCTATTAATTACCGCCTGAATTAAACAATGATTCATTAGTTACTATTTAATTAAAGACATACTGATGCAGAATCAAGAAAATTGCTATAAAAATGTTTGGATCCTATCAGGAACTTCGGATGGACCTGTAATAGCTAATAGGCTTCTTGAACTTAATTATTCAGTTTTTGCAAGTGTTTTAACTTATAAAGCAGGGCAAGCTTATATTGAAAATCCAAAATTACATATCATTACGGGTAAATTAAATAATAAAGATGAAATAATTAATTTCATAAAAAGAAATCAAATCAAATGCGTTTTAGATGCTACTCATCCGTTTGCAGTGATAATTTCTAAAAATCTTAATGATGCATGTAAAGAAATTAATACGCCTCTTCTAATATTTGAGAGAAAATCTCTAATAAATACCACTAATAATTTTTTTTATATTGATGATTTAAAGGATATAAATAACGTTGATCTGGAAAATAAGAATATTCTTCTGGCAATAGGATCAAGATTCCTTAACGAGACAGCTAATTATTATATGAATTGTAAAGCAAATGTATTTACAAGGGTACTTCCAACTTATGAGAGTATAACTAAAGCTTTTGGATCATGTATTAAAAATTCAAATATAGCGATACTTGAACCGAGTAAAAATAATGAAAGTATTTTAGAAAAAAAACTTTGTGATTTTTGGGAGATAGATTATGTTCTATGCAGAGACTCTGGAAGTTATTCTCAGAAAAACTGGGAGAGTATAGTTTCTGGAAGTAAAATGAAGTTATTTTTGGTTAAAAGGCCGAAAGTTAAAAATGTTTATTCTTGCTCTTTCAATCAATATGAGCATTTGATAGATCACATAATCACAAAAATTTGATTTTTAATGCATTATGGAAATTTTAATTATGCTTATAACTGAATCAAGTAAAACAAAAGCTTTGCGACTTGCTAAGTTACTGGTACAAAAAAAACTTGCGGCTTGTGTTTCGATAAAGCAAATTTTCTCCATATATGAGTGGCAAGATCAAATTGAAGAAACTAAAGAGTTTGAAATCACAATAAAAAGTAAACCAGAATTAAAGGATGATTTAATTAATTTCCTTCACAAAAATTCCACATATGAAGTTCCTCAAATTATCTACAACAAATACAAGACTGAGAAGAAATATTTTGATTGGCTGAATAAGACTATTTGATTAAACTTATTTTATTAACTCTTTTAGATCAATATTGGATCTAGATCCTAATTGTGTAATTATCTGACCTGCACAAATTGAACCTATCTCTCCACATTTTTTTAAGGAATAATTATTTATTAATCCATGAATAAATCCTCCTGCATAAATATCTCCTGCTCCAGTAGTATCAATAACTTTCCCCTTTGAAATTGACTTAATTACTTCTACCTCATCTTTGTTAATTATAAGAGAACCATTGCTTCCAAGAGTTACCACAACTAATTCACATAAGGAGGAGAGGTCTCCTTGGCAGTCAGCTAATTTATTTTTTTTAAATAGGCTTAAAACCTCGGATTCGTTGCAAAAAACAACATCTACATATTTATCAATTAATTCCAAGAAACTTTCTCGATGTCTATCTACACAAAATGAATCAGACAATGAGAGAATTATTTTTGTATTAGATAGTTTCGCAATTTGAGCAGCTTTGAGAAAAGCATTCTTAGCTAATTCTCCGTCCCATAAATAACCTTCTAAATACAAGTATTTTGTTCTCTTTAGTACACTAAAATCAATGTCTTCGGGTTCAAACTCTATAGATGCCCCAAGGTAGGTGCACATAGTTCTCTGAGCATCAGGTGTAATCAAAATAATTGAATGAGCTGTTGAAGCTCCTTCATTAGTGGGGGGAGTATTAAATATAGTTTTACTTTTTTTTATATCGGAAGAAAAGAACTTACCAAATTGATCATTTTTCACCCTTCCAATAAACTGCACATCATTACCTAACTCTGCTAAACATACAACGGTATTTGCTGAGGACCCACCTGATATTTGTTTGATAACTTTGCAATTCTTTAACAATTTCTGGGATTCATCAGAATTAATGAGATTCATTGATCCTTTCTCTAAATTATTTATCTCAAGAAAATCATCTTCAATATTGACAATAATATCTACTATTGCGTTGCCCAGACCAATTAGGTCAACTATTTTATTTTGTTCAAGATGTCTAAAGGATTCCCTCATTAATTTTTAAATAAATCACCTTAAAAGTGCTCTTTTAGGTCCGTGAATTGGGTCTTCAATGACTATGGTTTGATCTCTATTTGCCCCCAATGAGACAATAGCAATTGGGACCTCCATTAATTCAGCTAAAAACCTGAGATAATTCATGGCATTTTCAGGGAGATCAGAAAGCATTTTGCAATCTGCAGTTGAACATTGCCAACCTTTTAATTTTTTGAAGATTGGCTTACATTTTTTTAAGTCATCTGAGTTTGTTGGGAAATAGTCTATTTCCTCTCCATCTAAGTCATATGCAATGCAAACTTGAATCTCATCTAATTCATCTAATACATCTAGTTTTGTAACTGCTAAACAATCAAGACCATTTACAGATACAGCATATTTACCAATTACTCCATCAAACCATCCACATCTCCTCCTCCTACCAGTAGTAGTTCCAAATTCACTGCCTCTATCACAAAGTTGATCGTTGATGCTGCCCTGCAATTCAGTTGGGAATGGACCCTCACCAACTCTTGTGGTGTATGCTTTTGCAACTCCTATAACTCTATCGATTAACGTGGGACCAACCCCAGCTCCAATGCATGCTCCCCCTGATATAGGGTTTGATGATGTAACAAAAGGATAAGTCCCATGATCTAAGTCAAGCAGAGTACCTTGAGCACCTTCAAATAGAATATTCTTCTTATTTTTTGAGGCTGCATGGATTGTTCTTGTACAGTCAACCACATGCTTTGATAATCTTTGTCCAAAGTTAAGATATTCTTCGACAATGTCTTCTAATTTAAGAGGTTTAATGCCATAAATTTTTTCTAGTAGGCCATTTTTTTCTCGCAATGGAATTTCTATCACATCAATTAGCCTTTCTCTATTGAGCAAATCTCTTACTCTAATTCCATTCCTTTGCGCCTTGTCCGCATAAGTTGGACCAATCCCTCGACCTGTTGTCCCTATTTTATTTGAACCCCTATCAGCTTCCATAGCTTCATCTAATATCCTATGGTAGGGCATTGTTACATGTGATGTTGATGAAATCTTCAATCCTGAGATATCAATTCCATTATCAATTAACATATCAATTTCTTTTAGCAAGATTTTTGGATCTACAACTGTTCCTGATCCAATTAAGCAAGTAGTATTTTTATAAAGTATCCCGGAAGGGATTAAATGTAATTTTAAGACTTTATCATCAACAACTATAGTATGCCCTGCATTTACCCCCCCCTGGTAACGTACGACTACATCAGCCGAACGACTTAGTAAATCGGTTATTTTACCTTTTCCTTCGTCACCCCATTGGGCTCCGATTACAACAACATTGGCCAATTTTAGAAGAGCATTATTTTTGTGCGAATATTTAATATATTCAAAAATCTTGGTTTACTTTTAAAAAGTAAATGAATTGTATCAACTTTCTCTGAGAACCATTTTTTCAGCAAGAGAAAATTCTTTGGTTAAACGCTCCTTCAGTTTATCTGGTAAAGGTCTACTTGCAAAGTTTTTGTAATGGCCTGCCATAGCATTTAATGCTGTTTGCATTGTGGTAAATGATTGAGTTTTGTTAACCATTCCTCTATTTCTATATCTAGAAATGTAGTCAGTAATGAGGGTAAGAGCTTCACTTCTTACTTCGTCTTTATTTGGAGAATCTTTTGGAGTATCAACAGCTGTTTGTAATGTTTGCACAACTGAAATTGTATCTTTTGCATAGTCACCTGTCATTGAGGTTTTTACAGCTATGGAAGGGGAACTAAATAATGTAAAAATAACAGTCAAAGAAAGTGCGAAAGATATAGCTTTGGTAAGATTTTTTAAAATTAATTCTGATTTCAATTTCAGTAACATAACTTAGCTCCAAAAAAAAATTAGCCTTAAGAATTTTTATTGTACATTATTTCTGATTCGGAAATAAATTTTTCCAACAATTTATCGACACTTATTTTAAAAAAGACATTATTTGCTCTGCATTTAAGTTCTACTTCTTTGTTAATAGAATCTTTACCAATAATTATCTGGAAAGGAATACCAATTAATTCGGCATCTTTAAATTTTACGCCCGCCCTATCTTCTCTATCATCAAGGAGTACATCAATTTTATTAATAATTAAATTATTATATATTTGCTCTGTAAGCTCTCTTTGAATAGGATCTTTTAGGTTCGTTGGAATAATAATAACTTCAAAAGGAGAAATCTGGATCGGCCAACAAATACCCTTTTGATCATGATTCTGTTCAATTGCAGCCTGGGCTATTCTGGTTACTCCAATTCCATAACAACCCATCCACAAATTCTTTAATTCACCGTCCTTGTCAGAAAATTTAGCATTTAATTTTTCACTATATTTTTGACCTAGTTGGAAAATATGTCCAATTTCTATGCCTTTTTTTTCTTTAAGTTCCTCATTATCATCAATTTTGATTTTATCTCCTTTTTTAGCATTCCTGATATCCTCAATTAGATAATCTTTTGAGAAAAAAGAAAAATCCTGAAAAACCTTATGGAGATCAACTTTATTTGCGCCACTTATAAATGTTGAGAGATTACTCGCAGAATGATCTATTATTCTGGTCCATGTTTTATCCCAATTAGAACTTGCTTTAATCGTTTCATTATCTAAGTCTGGCCCGATAAAGCCTAAAGGAAAATCAACTAGGTTTTCTTCGATAATGTTTTTGTCTTCAATTTTCAGAAGTTTAAGAAGGCTGGAACTATAAATTGTATTTATCAGGTTAAAAAGCTTTACTTCATTAATATGTTGGTCGCCTCTAATGCATGCAAGAACCGGGACTTCCGATTTGCCTTCGAACTTTGCAAGGAATACTACGACTTTAATAATCTGACTAGGGTCTAAATTATTATTTTTACAAACCTCGAGGATTGTTTTTTGTTGAGGTGTATCTATCCAGCCTGAAATATTCTCTTTTAATGGAATAGGTTGAGAGGGAATGGAAATAGCTTTTTCGATATTTGCAGCATAAGAACCGCTTTGCGTAAACAAGATGGAATCTTCACCAGAATCTGCAGTGACCATGAATTCTTTGGAGGAAGCTCCGCCAATGGCCCCACTATCTGCCTCAACCCCTACGGTCTCTAGTCCACAAGATTGAAAAATATTTTCATAAGCTTTGCCCACCTTTTTATAAAATAAAGCTAGATCGTTTTCTGAAGAATGGAAAGAATAACCATCTTTCATTATAAATTCTCTACTTCTCATTAATCCAAACCTTGGCCTTATTTCATCTCTAAATTTTGTCTGAATTTGGTAAAAACATTGAGGTAATTGCTTATAGGAATTTATGATCTCTGATGCAATACTGGTGATCACCTCTTCGTGCGTTGGGGCCAAACCAAATTCTTTCCCTTGTCTATCTTTGAGATTAAACATTATCCCTTCTCCTGCCGTATATCCTTCCCACCTTTCACTTCTCTTCCATAAATCTGCGGGATGAAGTTGGGGTAAAAGTAATTTTGTGCAACCAATACTATTAAGTTCCCTATCTATTATTGCGGATATTTTTTCAATAACTCTAAGCATTATAGGCATGTATGCATAAATGCCGCTGTTAATTCTGCGAATATAACCAGCTTTTAAAAGTAATTGATGTGAAATAATCTCAGCTTCAGAAGGTGTGTCACGAAGTGTCCCCAGAGGAAATGAGGTGGTCACGCGCATACAAAAAAATCCTTAATAATATTTAATTTTATCAATTAAGATAAAAAAAAAAATTGAAGTGTCTTGAGTCCCTCAACGCTACTAGTCTAGAAATATTCTTTCTGCTAACTTCTTCAGTAATGAAGTTCAAATTCTTTTCAAAAGTTCATTATTTTTAAAACATTCTCTTAATATTATGGAAAATATAGATTCCAATATTTCTAGCGAAGAAGAATTAGTAGGTATTGATGAAGTTCAAAAATTCCTAAATAGATCAAGAGCTTCTGTTTATAGATATACAAATACTGATTTAAGAAATTTAAACCCCAGTTTTAATCCAAGAAAATTAAATCCCGAATTTAGAACTGATCAAAAAGATCCCTTAAAGTTCCACCCTAATGAAGTAGCAAGATTTGCTAAAGATATTTTAAGAATTAAGGAAGTTACTGTAGAAGTATTCAATACACCTTCCTCAGCAGCTCAAAACATACTTGTACAAATTTTAGACGAATTAAAATTTATTAGGTCGTTATTAGAAAAAGAATAATTAAAAATTTGCTCGAGAATGTTTTGATTTATTGACATTTAGAATGTAGGATAATTATGTTCAATTATCTCCTTAACATTTACCAATTAAGAGTTCTTGAGTTATACGAAATCAAAGCACTTTATAAAAAGTAAATTAAGCGAAGATTCTTCTCTTGGTTCTGCTCAAAGTGATTTTGAAAGAGATGATGATGATCCTTTAAGTATAAGGAGCTTATCTATAACATCTTTAGGTATTATTTTTGCCTTTCTGACATTTGTATTACCTTCAATCAGCATTTTAATTGGAAGACCTTTTTCTCAAGGAAAAGAGGTAATTCTTAATCACGAATTTAAAAAAGATGGATCTTAGCTCTATACCTCCATCTCCAATGAAGGGAATAGTAAATATAGTTGTTGAAATACCTGCTGGCAGTAGGAATAAATACGAATATTGCTCTGAAGCAGGAATAATGGCATTAGATAGAGTATTGCATTCTTCCGTAAGATACCCTTTTGATTATGGCTTTATCCCAAATACCCTTGCTGATGATGGGGCTCCTCTTGATGCGATGGTGATAATGGATGAGCCGACTTTTGCTGGTTGTCTAATAAAAGCTAGACCTATTGGAGTTTTGGATATGCATGATTGTGGTGCATATGACGGAAAACTTTTATGTGTGCCGATGGCTAATCCTAGACAGGCCAATATAGTCAGTATTAATCAAATTGCTCCAAATCAGCTTGAAGATGTTGCTGAATTTTTTAGAACTAGTAAAGGACTTGATGGAAGAACAGTTCGAATTGATGGTTGGAGAGATTATGACGTGATTGAAAATTTATTGAAAAATTGTACACCCATAAAAAAGAAAAACTTTAAAGTAGTTAAGAAATTAAAAAGTGGTCAATTAAATTGAAAAAAATAATTTTTTATAGTTATTTAAAATGCTCTACTTGCATAAAAGCTGCAAAGTGGCTTAAAAGCAAAGATTTCGAATTTAAACTAATTGATATTGTAAAAGAACCACCACTTGTTAATTATTTAAATCTTGCTTTAGAACAATACTCTGATGATAAGAAAAGGATTTTTAATACAAGAGGTAAAGCTTTTAAAACTCTCAATCTTGATATTTATGGCTTATCAAGGGAAGAAATTATTAAACTTCTTTTAGGTGATGGCAAATTAATAAAAAGACCATTTTTGATTTACGAGGAAAAAAAAGTAATATTAGGTTTTAACGAAATTGAATATGCCAAACAAATTATATAAGGTTAAAAAATCAAAACTTTATTAATTTTATGCATGCTTCTATTAAAAGTTTTTTAAAAGAATGGGGTCTACTAATTCTATTAACTTTTTTTGTTTCTTCTTGTAGATCTTTTCTAGCAGAACCACGTTATATCCCTTCTGGTTCAATGCTTCCAGAATTACAAATAAATGATAGGCTAATTATTGAAAAATTTTCTTTAAGAAACTCTTTACCAAAAAGAGGAGATATTGTAGTTTTTAAATCTCCTTACTCATTTGATGAAAAACTAATTTCATCAAGATTTAAGCCTTTACCAAAAAAAAGCTATTGTTTTTTTATGAGTTTTCCTCCAGTTTCTTTTATTCCTGGTCTTAGGGATAAAGCTTGCGATGCTTATATTAAGAGAGTAGTCGCACTCCCAGGTGAAATTGTGAGTGTAAATAGTAAAGGTGAAGTAATGATAAATAATAAATTAATTCCTGAACCTTATATTTCTTATAAGTGCTCAGCATACTTTTTTAATAAATGTGGTGAATTTGAAAATATAAAAGTGCCCAAAGATCATTTTTTAGTTTTAGGCGATAATAGATCAAATAGCTGGGATGGAAGATATTGGCCAGGAAGTAAATTTCTTCATAAAAAGGAGATCATAGGAAAAGCTTATGTAAGATTTTGGCCTCTTAGTAAGATTGGCTTTTTTAATAAATAAAGAATCACTTTCGAAGCAGATTTAAATAAAATATTTTTTTAAAGCGTTTTTGTTTAAAGAGCGCCAGAAGCCGTTGAATCAATTATCCCTCCCAGGTGTGTTGTAATATTAAGAGCACTAATCACAGGAATTTTACTGGGATCATTAAAGAGGTCAATTACCGTTATGCCGCCATTACCTTGTTTTATCATCCAGATATTGGAATAATTAATGCCTAGGAAATTGCAAATGAGAGTTTTATTTACTGCATCGTGAGCTACGAGAAGGGTGAGATCATTATCTTTTTGAGATAAACAAATATTGTCAAAAGCATCTATAGACCTTGCTGATACATCTTTTATAGATTCGCCTTCGGGCATTATTACTTCTTCAGGTTTATCATGCCATTTTTTTAGTAAATCAGGCCACTGTTCTCTTATTTCTGCTTCCAGTTTACCCTCCCATAATCCGTGACTAATTTCTACAAGTGAATCTATTCTTTCTATTTTTAAATCTTTGCTATTTTGAAGGATTATTTGTGCAGTCTCATAAGGCCTATGCATTGAACTTGAAAATGCCTTATTGAAAGAAATATTTCTCAAATATTCATAAGTCTTTCTAGCTTGATCTTTCCCGTTTTCATTTAAAGGGATATCAATTTGGCCTTGAAATCTACCTTCTTTGTTCCAGTTAGTTTCACCATGCCTTATTAGAAATATTCTGGAATCTCCAATTTTATTTGGAATATTTTTATTGAGATGGGAAGTTTGATTTAAGCATTCAATTTGAGTCTTAAAAGAGTTATCTTTCCTTGAAATATTGATTATCGAGAAAGAAGCATTTTCTAATCTTATTTTTCTAAAACCTTGCTTAGGCTTTCCTAATAACAAGAGTATTAAACATCTGAGAATTGCATTATGGCCAACAACTAAAATATTTACATCATCTTTGTCTAGATAAATTTTTAAAATATCTTCTACAAAATTTGTTGCTTGAAAAAATAACTCTTGAATTGGTTTATAAGTTTTATTGTCATTTCTTTTTAAGATAAGGTTTTCTGGATCATTTTTCCATATAGGGTAAATTTCTGGAAATTTCTTTTTTATTTCATCAATTTTTAAACCAGACCATTCACTAAGATCTACCTCAAGCAAATTATCGTCGAATACAATATTTTGTTCTTTATTGAAGGTCTTTTTAATTGTTTTTGCAGTCTCTGCCGCTCTCACAAGTGGGGAGGAATAGATTTTATCGAAGTTTATTTTTGATAATGCTTTTCCTGCTTTTCGGGCTTGTTCGTATCCTTCATCAGTTAGTAATGAATCGTCTGTCCTACCTTGAATTAATCCTTTTGCATTGAAACTGCTTAGTCCATGCCTAACTAAAACTAATCTTATTGCCATTATATAAATTTGAAAATTAAGATAATTTAATCATCTCATGACGTGATTAAAATAGATACATAAATATAAGGAAATTCAATGATAACTAACTATAGTTTTCAAGAATATAATAAGTTATGATCTTTAAAAATATTTCTAAATCAAAACTCACTTTAGCTTTTATTTCTATCGTCATAACTTTTTTTGTATGGCAACAAGGCTTAAGAGATAGTTTAAATAGACCATCTGTCTCATTTGATATTAGTCAAAAAGAGCAAGAAATTGCTGAATTATCTGTCCAATCCATACCTGTAAATCTTAAAAAATTTTTTATCATTAATGATCCTCTTGATCAAATAAATAAATCACTCTCTAATGTCTCATTTGAAGAGCTAACAGAAAGAAATAAATTAATTCGAATAATTACTTCAGAATCAAATGATCCTATAATCTATAAAAATATTTCCAAAGATTTTGAAAATAAAAACTTTAAATTTCTGATTGATGAGATAGAAAAAAAATCTAAGAATAATTCATACAAAGCAAATTCTGATAAATTTGATTTATTTAAAGATGATAGATTTTTATATCACCTTTTAAGCCGGAAATTTGATTTTGACGATAGTGAATTAATAACAAAATCATTTTCAAGCAAAATGTTTTTTAAAATATTAGCCATAAGACTAATACCGCTTTTAACAATACTTATTGGATCTATTCTGGCTTTAAAAATATTATGGACAACCATATCTTTGAAAAAGTTTGGTTGGAAAGAAATTAAATCCTTAGATTTAGAATTAATAGATATGGTTTTATTAATTGCAGGTGGATTTGTTGTTTTAGGAGAAGTGGTATCACCTTTGTTTTCTATCAGTTTGGTTGAACTTTTTTCTAAAAATATCTCTAATGAATTGTCTCAATCTTTAAAAATTTTCTTTGGATATCTTTTTATGGCTATTCCGCCATTATGGATAGTTTATTATCAAATTAAATCTTTGAATGGTCAATTTACTTTTAAAAAGGATTATTTACAGTTTAATTTCTTGCCAATAAAATATGCAGTTATTCAGGGAATTAAAGGTTGGTTAACAATTGTTCCTTTTGTTTTATTGATCTCTCTAATTATGAATAGTCTGATTGATAATCAGAATGGTAGTAACCCTTTGCTGGAAATTGTTCTTAACAATAATAATTACTTATCATTTTTTCTATTATTTGTAACAACAACTCTATTAGCTCCTTTATTTGAAGAGATTATATTTCGCGGTATGTTACTAACAACTCTTTCAAGAGATTTTGGAGTAATTTCGGGCATCATAGTTTCAGCTTTTATCTTTGCATTAGCCCATTTAAGTTTGGCAGAAATGCCGCCATTATTTGTTCTAGGGATTGGATTAGCAATTACAAGAATTGCTTCAGGGAGTTTGTTTTCCTCAGTGATTATGCATTCTTTATGGAATGGATTGACTTTCTTAAATTTGTTCTTATTGAGGACATAAAGAATTTAATTTTTTACTTGCGAATTAAACAAAAAGATGTTTATTTAATTAATAAGACTTCTTTCATTTAAAAAATAAATCATAGATGAAACCTTATGGGAATCAACTTAATTTAAAAAAAAAAGTTTCATATGAAAGTAAAAAAAACTCTGAAAAAATATCCTTAATTAATATCAAATTAATACATCAAATTTTCGACACCATTAATGTCTCTCTTTTGGTATTAATTTTCACCTTTTTTTTCTTGTCTTTTAATAGTCAAAGAAAATGGTCAAATACATATAAAAACTTATCTAAAACAAGAGCTATCAATAATAATCTGATTGATTTTATTTCTAAAATTGAGGAATTTTATATTAGTGAACTTGAGTCTATTAATACTTATAGAAAAACTAAACCTAAAGATTTAATCTATCTAGATAAACTTCCAGAAAAAAAAGAAAGTTTATTTAAGAAAAACTTAAGTAGTTTCCTTGAAGGTTTTAGTGATAGCAAATTTCAAAGGGGATATTGATGAAAAAATACAAGAAAATTGTTCGTCTAGTACCTCTTGATCAAAGAAGATTTAAATTTCTCTATATTTTTAGCTTGCTCATAATACTTTGTTTGTTTGGTAGGTTAGTTAAATTGCAAGTCTTTAACGCCTCTGATTTGCAAAGGAAAGCTAGATTAATACAGTCTTCTAAAACTAATGCCTTAAAAACAAGGAGAGCGATTGTTGATAGAAATAAAAGACTAATTGCTTACGATAAACCTCTCTATAAATTATGGGCCCATCCAAAATATTTTAATTTTCCTGGTGATTCAATTAACAGAGTTCGCAGTATTGAAGAAGTTACAGAAAAATTGTCACCTATCTTGGATATAAATGGTGAAATACTCTTGAGTAAATTTAATAATAAAATGAGTGGTATCAAGCTTGTGGATAAAATTTCCGAAGAAAAGGCAGAAAAGATTAAAAACCTCCAAATAAGCGGACTTGATTTGTTTAAATATTCGCAGAGATATTATCCACAAGGCGAGATTTACTCTAATCTTGTTGGTTTTGTTAATGATGAGAATATAGCTTCAGCAGGTTTAGAGCTTCATTTAGATAATCAAATTAAAGTTTTTAATAAAAGTAATTTTGTAAAAATAGGAGGAGATGGAACACCTCTCCCGGATAATTCAGCCCCAGGAGATTTTATTTCTGATTACAAAAAATTAGGCTTAACTATAGATTCAAAATTACAGAAAGCGTCATTCAATGCATTATCAAAGCAAGTAAGCAAATGGAAAGCAAAGAAGGGATTTGCCATAGTTATGGATGTTAATAATGGTAGGATTCTCTCCTTGGTTACAGTCCCGTCGTACGATCCAAATAAATTTTGGCAGTATGATTCTGAACTTTTTAGGGGATGGTATTCTCAAGATTTATTTGAGCCCGGTTCAACTTTTAAACCTATTAATCTTGCATTGGCTTTAGAAGAAAAAGTAATCCAGAAAGATGGAGTAGTTGAAGATATTGGGAGAATTAATGTTGGAGGATGGACACTTTCTAATTGGGATAAAAAAGGTAATGGATACATTGACTATCCAAAAGTTTTGCAGGTTTCAAGCAATGTTGGGATGGTAAAAATCATGCAAAATTTAGACCCCTCAATTTATTGGGATTGGCTAAAAAATTTAGGTATAAATAAAATTTTAGAGACTGACTTATTTGAATCAACTGCTGGCCAACTTAAGAGAAAAGATTTATTTGTAAATCAATCAATTGAGCCTGCCGTAACTTCTTTTGGTAAAGGGTTCTCAATCTCGCCACTTAAATTACTTCAACTACATGCGGCTCTGGCAAATGGGGGGTTTGAAGTAACTCCTCATGTAACCTCAACTTTTAAAGAAAGATTTAATAAAAATCCAAAAAAACAATTTTTTTCTCAAGAGGTTTCTAAAACTGTTCTTGAATGGATGGAGAGCGTAGTTGATAAAGGTAGTGGATCTGGAGTAAAAATCGAGGGTTATAGGATTGCTGGGAAAACGGGCACTTCTCAAAAAGCCTTAAATGGTTCCTACACAAGCAAAAAAGTTTGTAGTTTTATCGCGACCTTACCAGTTAATGATCCAAAATATGCTGTCCTTGTAGTCGTTGATGAGCCATCTAAATCATATGCATATGGTTCAACTGTTGCAGTACCAGTTGCGAAAGAAATAATCGAGAGTTTGATAGTAATTGAAAAAATACCTCCTAAGATTAAAGATCACGGAATGATTGTTAAAAAACCCTAAAATTTTCCAATTTTATAAATATTTAGTTCATTATCTGATGATTTCATTAGGAATAAAAGCTAGTTTATATATATACGATTATTTAGATATGAAATCAATTTTAGAACAATTGTCCTCAATGACTGTTGTTGTTGCAGATACTGGAGATTTAGATTCGATAAAAAAATTTCAACCAAGGGACGCCACCACCAATCCATCCCTAATACTTGCTGCTGCTAAGAACCCTGATTATGTGAAATTAATTGATAAAGCTTTAGAAAGTTCAGAAAATGCATTACCACAAGGATTCTCTGAACTTGAATTAATTAAAGAAACTGTTGACCAAGTTTCAGTATTTTTTGGGAAAGAAATATTGAAAATTATTTCAGGGCGCGTATCTACAGAAGTTGATGCAAGACTGAGCTTTGACACTGAATCTACGGTAAAAAAAGCGAGAAAATTGATCAATCTTTACAAAAATTTTGGAATTGAAAAGGAAAGAATCTTGATTAAGATTGCTGCAACTTGGGAGGGAATTAAGGCAGCTGAAATTTTGGAAAAAGAAGGTATTAGGTGCAATTTAACTTTACTTTTTAACTTCTGCCAAGCGGTAACTTGTGCCAATGCAAAAATAACTCTAATTTCTCCGTTCGTTGGCCGTATATTGGATTGGCATAAAGCAAAAACTGGTAAAACTAGTTTTGTTGGTGCTGAAGACCCTGGTGTTATTTCGGTTACACAAATTTATAAGTACTTTAAAGAAAAGGGATTCAAGACAGAAGTAATGGGAGCGAGTTTTAGAAATCTTGATGAAATAAAAGAATTAGCAGGTTGCGATCTTTTAACAATCGCACCAAAATTTCTTGAAGAACTGAAAAAAGAAAATGGAGAGTTAATTAGAAAATTAGATGTAAGTACCCAAATTAATAAATCTATTGATTACGAATTTGAAGAAAAAGATTTCAGATTAAGTATGTTAGAAGATCAAATGGCGAGTGAGAAGCTTAGTGAAGGTATCACTGGATTCAGTAAGGCTATAGAAGAATTGGAAGAGCTGCTACTACAGAGATATTCAGAGATTAAAAAACATAAATTGATTTCTGCTAACTAAATTTAAGTTTGAATTGAAAAAGAATTAATCCCCACTTTTTGTTAAAAGTCTTCTGATAACCCTTTTTGCAATATCTTCATAACTCATTTCTCCTGATAATATTTGAGCGATACGTTTAGGTGCTGTTTTTCTTTTGACACCTAATTGATATCCAGTTCTGGGAAATCTATAAAATACTTGAGCTATTCTCCTCCCCCAGGCCATTGATTGCCCCCAAATGTTGTTAATTTTTTTCGTATAAAGATTTAAATCATCTACTTTTCGTGATATGCACTGATCTATGTATTCTGCAGCATAAAAACTGCTAATTAAAGATGGTCTAATTCCTTCAGCTAAAAATGGATCACATAGAGATGCTGCATCTCCAACCGCTAAAACTTTGTCACCATTAATTGAGTGGAAGCCATTCCATATTCTCAGTTTCTTACTAATTGTTTTATTCGGAAAATCATCAAAACCTAAGCTTCTTATTACTTGTTTATTTATAGCCTGATTTTCTAGAAGACCATTATTTATAAAAGTACCTAAACCAATATTTAAGCTTTCTCTTAGGGGGAATGCCCATGCAAAACCATATTTTATAAATCCAAACTCAAATCTAACTGCATCTCTAGGTATTTCACCTAACCCTTTTAATCTTAATGAGATTGTGTTAGCAAATTTCGGTTTTCTTGGCCCTAACTTGAAATAACTCGCCCATTTTGATTGAGACCCATCTGCAATTACAAGAAATTCTGCAATATATTTTATTTTGTTATTGCAAGTAATTTCCCATTTATCATTTTTTTTTTTAATTTTTTCTATCAATAATGGTCTTATTATTTGAGATCCATTACTCAAGGATTCATTAAGTAATAATTGATCTAGTTTTTCTCTTTTAACAATCCAAAATGGCGATTCACCAGTCAGATCAGCAGTTACATTATCTGCACCCTTCCATCTGAATTCAACATTCTTAATTTTTGATTCTATGCAATCTTCTATATTAAAAGGAAGAAATCTTTGCATTGAAGATGCCATCCCACCTGCACATGGTTTGTAATTTTGGGATTTTTCTTTTTCAATAATTAAAACTGAATATCCTCTCTTTGATAGGTTCAGAGCGGTGGAAGATCCTGATAAACCTCCACCAATTATTACAACGTCAAATCCTATCAAACTTTTAGAATTTCCTTCTCTTTCTCAGACAATTTAGTTTCTATTAAAGCAATATATTTATCAGTAATTTTCTGAATTTCAGATTGATTATCTCTCGATTCGTCAATAGAAATAAGGCCTTCTTTTTCGTCTTTTTTTTCTTTATCAACAGCATCTCTTCTGATATTTCTCAAAGCTACTTTTCCTTCCTCTGCATATTTAGATGCTAATTTACAAAATTCTTTTCTTCTTTCTTCTGTTAAAGGAGGTACATTTATTCTTATTACTTTCCCATCATTATTTGGAGTAATACCTAAATCACTCATAGAAATAGATTTCTCTATCGCTTGTAAACATGAAATATCGAAAGGTTGTATTGAAATTGTTTGCGAATCAACAGTGCTTATGGTCGCAAGCGATTTGATTGGTGTTTCTGCTCCGTAGTACTCAACACTTACTCTGTCTAACAAGGAAGCATTAGCTCTGCCTGTCCTAATTGTATTAAAGTTTCTTTGTGTGGCTTCAATACTTTTATTCATATTTTCTTGAATTTCTTTTTCTTTCATAATTAAAAAAATTAAATGATCTTTAACTAATTAAAGAGCCTATTGGCTCACCAGCAACAGCTTTAGAAATGTTCCCTTTTTTGAATATATCAAAAACCATAATTGGGATATTATTATCTTTGCAAAGTGCAATCGCAGTACTGTCCATTACTGCAATTTCATCACTAAGAACTTGTTGATAACTGAGAGAGGAATATTTTTTTGCATCTTTAAATTGATTAGGATCACGATCATATACTCCATCAACTTTAGTAGCCTTCATAACAACTTCGGCGTTTATCTCTGCTGCCCTCAAAGCTGCCGTAGTGTCAGTTGTAAAAAATGGATTTCCGCATCCACCTCCGAAAACTACAACTCTACCTTTTTCTAGGTGCCTCATGGCTCTTCTTCTGATATATGGTTCGGCAATTTCCTGCATTTCAATTGCTGTTTGAACTCTAGTTGCTACTCCTACTCTTTCGAGACCATCTTGAAGTGAAATCGCATTCATTACTGTTGCCAGCATCCCCACATAATCAGCAGTCGCTCTATCCATGCCATCTGCAGACCCTTTAAGGCCCCTAAAAATATTCCCACCCCCAACAACTATTGCAAGTTCTACATTATTTTTGACTACTTTTGAAACATCTTCCGCAATTGACTGAACTATAGCAGGATCGATACCATAAGGTTTTTCACCCATTAGTGCCTCACCACTAAGTTTTAAGAGAACTCTTTTGTAAGTCATTCAATAATTATACTTTTAAGACATTAGCAAGTAATTGTACCGAATTTATTTTTTGTTCAGATATTGCTTGCGTCTTTAAACATTTCTAAACCAGGATGAAGAAAATTAAATAAAAATTTGTTTTTACTAAAATTCAATACACCTTTGTGCTTTTATTCCTTGTTCTTTGAAAGGATGACTTATTAGTTTCATTTCCGTAACTAGATCCGCGTAATTGATAATTGAATCTGAGGCCCCCCTTCCGGTTAAAACAATATGATTTTTTCTATTATTTAAACTTTTAAAAAAAGTGATTATTTCTTCGGAAGCAAGATAGCCAAGTTTTGTAGCTATATTTATTTCATCAAGGATTATAAGTTTATAAGATTCATTCTTTATATACTTCTTTGCTAGTTGCCATGCTTCTCTAACTAATTTTTCATCCCTAATTCTATCTTGTGTTTCCCAAGTAAATCCTTCTCCTAATGAATGCCAAGATATGTTTGAAGACAAATTTTTAAGCGCTTTTTCTTCTCCAGTGGTCCAGCCACCTTTAATAAATTGAATAATTGCCACCTTATAACCGTGCCCTATTGTCCTTAAGGCCATCCCTAAAGATGCAGTTGTTTTGCCTTTACCATTCCCTGTGAAAACGATACATAATCCTTTTTTTGTTTTTCTGATTTGTAGTCTTTCAGCCTGAATATCTTTTCTTTGCTGCATTCTTTTTTTATACAAGCTCTCATCTCTCTCTGGTGATAGTTTGCCTCCTATACCAATTTCTTTAGCTTGATTATCGAGGTTGAATATTTTCTCGGAAGATAAAGGTTCTTCTTTCATATAACTATAATTTTATTTAGTGATTATAAATCTTTAAATACTTTTAGCTCTCTTAATTTTTAAAAGTGCATTATTCACTGCCTGTTGTTGATCCCTTTTAGTAATCCAGTGGTGATAAGTTTGAGTATGTAGACTAACAGAATGTCCCATCATTCTGGCAGCAACAGTATCAGGTAAATTATAAAAAATTGTTCTTACTGCCCAAGCATGTCTGAGATCATAAGGTTTTATTTGTAAAGAGTAACGTTTAAACTGGTCAGTAATTGTCTTGCCAATATTTTGTAAGGTTGTAAATTTTAGGTTTCTATTAATATTTGGTAGAAGTCCTGGATTCTCACCAAGTTTTGATAATTCGAACTTTTCTACCCATTCAGGGTGGAAT
The DNA here is from genome assembly GCF_017696015.1 of Prochlorococcus marinus CUG1415. Taxonomy (NCBI): domain Bacteria; kingdom Bacillati; phylum Cyanobacteriota; class Cyanophyceae; order Synechococcales; family Prochlorococcaceae; genus Prochlorococcus; species Prochlorococcus marinus. Next base: position 498,084 of record NZ_JAAORL010000001.1, read on the forward strand.
GGCCAAACTTGATGTTCCCCTGTTTTAGTCGTAGGTAGAACTCTAATAATTTTGTCTCCAAATTTTGTTAAAGAACTTAAATCACAAAAAAAGACTTCATGATTTCTTAATCCATATGTAGCCATTAAACCAAAAACAAATTTCCAAGATTTGTTCGGGATCTTCTCCCAAAGTTTCTCTATCAGCTCGTCGGTTGGGAGATTCCTAAATCCTGCTTTATTTAGGCCATATCCTTTAGAATTTAATTTCCAATCTTCTGGAAGTTTAATGTCCAAAAACTTAGCCAACACACCTAGAGAAGTGGCGCATTGTTTCCTACTTCTGCTGCCTTCTTCGTAACTTTCAAGTGTTTTTTGAAATATTTTTTCTAAATCTTCATTAACATAAGCACTATAAATTGTTAGGATTCTTTTCAGATAGGGTTTGTAAGAACTTCTCCATGTGGTTTTCCTAGTACTGTTTAGATATTCACTTTTGCTTTCTTTAAAAAAAAATTCCTCAAATTGGTTTAATCTTTTTGGAAATTCATAATCAATTTTTATTTGATTATTATTAGTGTTACTTATCCAATTAACCCATTCAAATTGATTTAATTCCAGTTGCAAATTGATTAATTGTAATTTTTTTTTGGCCTCCTCTAATCCAGAAGTATCGGCCTTTATACCAAGAGATATTCTTTGAATTTTAAAGTTGTTTTTATCTTCTTTTGAGGGTAATGAACCTCTAATATTTAATTTCTCGCCCCTTTTTTCAATCCTAAGCTTACTTCCTTGAGTAGCAAATTTTTCATTGACATTATTAATTTCCTGAATTACGTTCATTTACTTATATAATTGACCTTATAATGACGTTTTTAATGTTGATTTTCAATCTTCATAATTTTTAAATGGATAAAATAGGCGTCTTACTAATGAATTTAGGAGGGCCTGAACGCATTACCGATGTAGGCCCATTCTTATATAATCTTTTTTCTGATCCGGAGATAATCAGAACTCCTTTCCCTGCTTTCCAAAAGCCCTTGGCTTGGTTAATTAGTACGCTTAGAAGTACAACTTCACAACAGGCTTATCTTTCTATAGGCGGAGGATCACCTATCAGGAGGATCACTGAACAACAAGCTAGAGAATTGCAATCTAAATTAAGGGATAAAGGGTTAAATGCTACTACCTATATCGCTATGAGGTATTGGCATCCTTTTACGGAATCAGCAATTGCTGATATGAAAGCAGATGGTATACAGCAAATTGTTGTACTACCTTTGTATCCACATTTTTCAATAAGTACAAGTGGTTCAAGCTTTAGGGAATTAAAAAAATTGCGAGATGCTGATGATGATTTTAAGAAAATCCCAATGAGATGTGTAAGAAGTTGGTTCAGTCAATCAGGTTATTTAAAGGCAATGGTCGAATTAATTGCCGAACAAATTTCACTTTGTGAGTTACCTTCTAATGCTCATATATTTTTTACTGCTCATGGAGTTCCTAAGAGTTATGTAGAGGAAGCTGGAGACCCTTATAAACAACAAATTGAAGATTGTTCTTTATTATTAATAAGTGAGCTGGAAAAATATTTAGGGCACAGTAACCCTCATACACTCTCTTATCAAAGTAGAGTTGGTCCAGTTGAATGGTTGAAGCCTTATACAGAAGAAGTTTTAGCTGATCTTGGGAGGTCAAATGTTAATGATTTAATTGTGGTTCCCATTAGTTTCGTTGGAGAGCATATTGAGACATTGCAAGAAATTGACATTGAATATAAAGAAATTGCCGAAAAAGCTGGTATTAAAAACTTTCGCAGAGTGAAGGCTCTAAATACTAATTCTACTTTTATTGAGGGTCTTACTGATCTTGTGATTTCCTCTTTAGAAGGACCTATAGTTAATATAGAGGATGCTTCTCAGTTGCCTGAAAAAGTTAAACTTTATCCCCAAGAGAAATGGCAATGGGGTTGGAATAATAGTTCAGAAGTGTGGAATGGAAGGGTTGCTATGATTGTTTTTCTTGTGCTTTTTGTTGAGCTTATTTCAGGCTCTGGCCCCTTACATAAGTTAGGAATCTTATAAGGATCAATCTATAATTTATTTAAGCAATTTCAACTTCTTGAAAGGTTTTTTTGAATACTTTTCTGACATTACATTTCTAAATGAGGCAAAAGTTTTTAATTAAGTTTAGTATTTATAGTAAATATTGAATATCTTTAGTGACTCTTAGTTCGAGATCCTTGTCAAAGGGTAGTTCAAAAAATGAGAATCCAGTTTGGATAACTGGTGCAGATGCACTAATGGATTCTCTAAGAATTCATGGGGTAAAGGTTATATTTGGATATCCTGGGGGAGCCATACTACCAATATATGACGCCGTTCATAAGGCAGAACAAGATGGTTGGTTAAAGCATTATATGGTTAGACATGAACAAGGAGGTTCTCATGCGGCTGATGGATATGCAAGATCTACTGGTGAAGTAGGCGTATGTTTCGGGACCTCAGGTCCAGGTGCAACAAATTTGGTAACCGGAATTGCAACTGCTCAAATGGATTCAGTCCCTCTAGTAGTAGTTACCGGTCAAGTCCCAAGACCTGCTATAGGGACAGATGCTTTTCAAGAAACTGATATTTTTGGCATAACTCTTCCAATAGTCAAACATTCATGGGTAATAAGAGATCCTTCAGACATTGCAAAAGTAGTTTCAGAAGCTTTTTTTATAGCCTCTTCAGGAAGACCTGGCCCTGTTTTAATTGATATACCCAAAGATGTAGGTCAAGAATTCTTTCATTACCAAAGAGTTTTGCCTGGTGAGATTATTCCTAAAGGATTCAAAAGAAATGGAGCAATTAATGATTCTGACATTAAAAAAGCTATTAAATTAATTGAAGAATCTGAAAGACCTCTTCTCTACGTTGGAGGTGGGGCAATATCTTCAGGGGCTCATGATGAAATAAGAACTTTGGCAAACAATTATCAAATACCAGTTACTACGACTTTAATGGGGAAAGGCGCTTTTGATGAAAAAGATAATTTATCCGTTGGCATGTTAGGAATGCACGGAACTGCTTACGCAAACTTTGCCGTTACAGAATGTGATCTTTTAATAGCTATTGGAGCTAGATTTGATGATAGGGTGACTGGAAAATTAGATACTTTTGCACCTCATGCAAAGGTCATTCATATAGATATTGATCCAGCAGAAGTTAATAAAAATAGACGTGTAGATGTTGCAATTGTCTCAGATGTTTCAAAAGCCGTTAGCAAAATTAATGAAAAATCACTAAATAACACATTTGCTTGTCGGACAAAGAATTGGTTAGAAAAAATTGATTTTTGGAAAAATAAACATCCTTTGTATGACCCTCCTAAAGAAGGAGAAATTTATCCTCAGGAAGTTCTGTTGAAAGTTAGGGAACTTTTACCAGAAGCTTATGTAACTACAGATGTAGGCCAACATCAGATGTGGGCTGCCCAATATCTTAGGAATTCTCCAAGAAAATGGATTAGTAGTGCAGGCTTAGGAACTATGGGTTTTGGATTGCCAGCGGCAATTGGAGTAAAAGCAGCCTTACCTAATTCAGATGTAATTTGTATTGCAGGAGATGCAAGTGTCTTAATGAATATTCAAGAATTAGGAACTTTATCTCAATATGGTCTAAAGGTGAAATTGATTATTATCAATAATCGCTGGCAAGGGATGGTAAGACAATGGCAGGAAAGTTTCTACGATGAAAGATATTCCTCATCTGATATGAGTTGTGGTGAACCTGATTTTGTAAAACTTTCTGAGTCTTTTGGAGTTAAAGGATACTTAATTGCTGATAGAGAACAATTACAGAATGAATTAAAAAATGCGCTTGATCATGACGGACCTGCTTTGATTAATATCCTTGTCAGAAGAGGTGAAAATTGTTATCCAATGGTTCCTCCTGGTAAAAGTAATGCTCAAATGGTTGGATATGTTAATTGTGAAGAGTAATTTTTATTTAATTCGTCATTTTAAAAAATTAACTTTAAAATAATTTAAAAAATTAGATATTTCTGAATTGAAAAAATTATCAAAAATTTTAATTATAATTTGCATGATTGTTCTTAATCCTGTAATAGTTAACGCGGCCGAAATTCTTCAAATTAAAAGTTCAAATACTATTTTGGTTGGGGATCAAAATAGGAACCTAACAATTGGATTATTTTGTGTAGATGTAAATGAAAATGATGAGCTTGAAGCAACTAATTTACTCAAGAGTGAATTTCCAAGGGGAAGCAAAGTGAAAATAAAACCTTTTGGTTTTAAGGAGAATATTTTGTTAGCCAAGGTTTTTAATATTAAAGGTACTAAGGAGATGACAGAATTATTAGTTGCTAAAGAGTTAACTATAGAAAATTGTCCAAATTAACTAATCCTATGAGCAGATTAAATTCCATTGCCTCGAGATTGTTTTGCTCCTTCTCCAGGAATTAAATTCATTTTTTAATTCGTATGTGCATAAATTTGAGATGTCGATATTTGTATTTGGGATATTTTCATTCAAAAGTTGCCTATAGGCAACTTTTCTAAGATCTAGTTGATTTAGTTTTTTCTCTTTCAAGTTATTTAAATCATTAAAATAAAAATTTCTTTCAGTTTTAGTAAAATTGACTGTTGATTTGTTGTTTTCAGCTTTTCTATAAAATTCTTTGAGTGTCTTTTTATCAACTAGATAATGTTCCTTAGATATCGCTGGCCCTATCGCAACAAGTAAATCATCTCTAGAAGTTCCTAAATTATCGAAAAATTTAACCAGATTTTTTATTATTTTTTTTTCTAATCCTTTTCTTCCACAATGTAAGGCAGCTACATTTCTTGAACTTTTATCTGCAAAAAATATTGGCATGCAATCTGCTGTGTAAACCCACAAATTTTGATTGGATTGATCCCCAACAAGACCATCTGCATCAACCTTACTACCTTTTTGAGAATTTGATCCAAAAACTATCACATTACTGTGAATTTGATTAGAAATACAATTTACCTGATTTTCATTAAAGTGATTTCCTAATAATTGAATTAAGTTTTCAGAGCTAGAATTAGTAAAGTATGCATGTGCAAATCTATGTTGACTAAGAATAGGTGAAGAATAATACTCAAATGCTTTGTTTTGAATAAAAATTTCAGTTTTTGAAAAATATATTTCTTTGTAAGGAATAGTTCTCTCTCCTAACCTAAATTTATGCAATTAATTCAATATCTCTCAAGATCCAGAATCCTGCAAATTTTTCGATGTATGGCGTTGATTGTATAGAGATAAATTGATAACCAAAAGAGTTTTTTTTATTTTCTAAAAACTTTGTACTTAAAATGTTCGCATCTTTTTCTGGCAAATCTGTTACCAGCCACTTATCGTTTTCTGAAGCTTCAAGGATGAGTTGGTTCTTACTTATGGTTAATTTAACAGGTTCTAAACAACTGAACCATGCAGAAAGAGCTAGAGATCTATCTTTGCTAAAAAGTCTTAACCCTGGAACCAAGTCATTATCATCTAAATCTTGCTGAATTGGGAAAATATCTCCAAATTCCATAGGCCAATTTTGTGCTGATTTGAGTTCGCCAATTGATATTTCAGAGATGGTTAAAGCATCACCCCTCACTGCTTCTGGGAGAGGTTGAGGGGGGGGTTCCATTGTGGAAGTAAAACTAGGAGCTAGTACCCCTCTTACATAACCTTTTTCCTTTGGATAAATCTCTTTTTCAAGAAATTCAATTCTATCGAATAAATTGTAAGTTCTTCTACTTACAAGAGGCTCAATACGTATGGCCTCAAGAGATTTCTTAATGATCGATTTCATTGACGACCTCCAGAATCGAACTATTGAAGGTTTCGCCCAACCTTGTTTTTTTGCTTCACATATTGCTTCGGTAAGAGCCTTTGTAAGCCATACTGAATTAACTTCATTGGCAGGGCATTTTTTATTCCAAAGAAAAATATCTTCTGTCTTATACCTTTTTGTAGAACAAATAATTAACTCCCATCTTTTTTTTCCATTTGCTTCAAGTATTGGTCTTGAATAAAAGTCTAATTCCCAATCTGAAATTTTTAATTCAATACCAGGTTCTGTTTTTTTATTGATGTTCATTTATCTTGTTCTTTTTTATCGAAGAGTGATTTGGTTTTTAGTGCTCTCTCTGTAGCTTCTTGCATAACTTTTTGCTTATCAATAATTAATTCTCCAGAAGAGTTTTCTAGGAGTGCTGTATTGAGACCAATGCGCCCTTTCTCAAGGTCAATTTCAGATATTAGAGCTTTTATGTTTTCCCCTTCTCTAAAGATTTCTCTTAGAGAACGAATCGATCCATTTGTGACTGAGGATTGATGAAGAAGTCCACTAGCTCCTCCTAAATCAATAAAAAAACCATATGGTTTTACCGCTAAAACTTCTCCTTCAATTAATTGACCCAATTCTAGACTTGTAAGTTTAGAGACTAATGATGCTTTCTTTTCAGAGAGTACTAATTTTCTGGATTCTGGATTAACCTCAAGAAAGGCTACTTTTAGAGTTTTACCAACAAAAGATTGATAATCTTGACCATCTTCAAGTTGAGATCTTGGAATGAATCCTCTCAATCCATCTACATCACATGTAAGCCCACCTCTATTGAATCCATTAATTAAAACGTCAATTAATTCTCCATTTTTTGCGGAAAGTGATACTTTCTCCCAACTTTGCCTGAGAATTAATGCCCGAGCGCTAACTGTTACCATCCCATCAGCATTTTGTTCTTTGACAACCAAAACTTCCATTTCAAGGCCTATAGAATACTTTTCTTTAAAGTTAGTTATGACGCCTAACCCACATTCTTTTTTTGGCATATAACCAGGAGCTTTTCCACCAATGTCAACATATAGTCCATCACTTTCAATTGCTATAACTTTCCCTGAAATTGTTTCTCCTGTAGCCCCAACGGGCTCGTTTGCATTTAAAGCCTCTAAAAAAGCACTTTCATCAAAATCGAATTCATCAACTGTTCTTTCTAATTGAAAATCTGTGTTTTGCTCAGAAAAACTATTGGGTCTATTTAAGTTTTGTTGAGAAATATTAAAAGCGTTAGTGTCTTCATTACTGGCCTCAATTTCTCTCACTGATTCATCTTTAAGTATTTGAGGTTTGATTGCGATATTTTCTTTTTTAATTTCTTCTTGCGAATTGGTTTGTTCAGTTTCTATTTCTTGAGATTTTTTTTGAGTATCTTTTTTGCTTATGTGAAGTACCTGAAGAGGTTTTTTAAAATCTTTTTTATTGCCCTTTGGTTGGATATTATCTTGGGCATTGTTATTACTGACTCCCATCGTAGGTAAAATAAGAATAATTAACTATTAACATACTCTAAATGTTAGTACTCAAAATGAAAATTAATGAACTTTAAACGAATACCTAATAAATTTGAATATTTAAATTGGCAAGAAATTGAGAGTATTGCAAAAGAAAAAAGATCGACGGTGATTTGGCCATTCGGTGCTGTTGAGCAACATGGGCCGCATTTGCCTCTTGCTACAGATAGTATTTTTGTTGATGAAATTATTAGCGAAGTGTTTAAATTAATCCCTACCGATATTCCATTAAAAAAACTTCCAACTCAATATATTGGTTTTTCTCCAGAACATAAGGGTTTTGCCGGAACAATTTCACTTTCCTCAAATTTAATAACCTCAATGATTAAGGAAGTCGGAGGTCAATTATCTGAAATGGGTTTTAAAAGATTGATATTGATTAATGGACATGGAGGTCAAATCTCACTACTAAATACAGCGGCAAGAGAGTTAAGAAGTTTCGCGCCTGCCATGGCAGTTTTCCCTTGTTTCTTGTGGAGTGGTGTTAATGGATTAAATGAATTGTTAACAAAAACTGAGATCGAGGATGGGCTTCATGCTTCTTTAGCCGAAACAAGTTTGATGCTCGCTTTAAAACCAGAATTGGTAGGTGATGCACGCCCAAATGAGGGCATTAAAGGACAGATCCCAGAAGGTTGGAGTCTAGAGGGGAATGCGCCTACTGCTTGGCTTACTGACGACTTTAGTAAATCAGGTGTTATAGGGGATAGCAGAGGAGCAAATGAGTCTTTAGGAAAAAATCTAAAGGAATTATTAGTTAATCATTGGTTCAAATTGATAATGAATCTGATGCAATCGGATTGGCCCAATATAAATTGCAATAAATTTTAGTAAAAATGTGATTTAACAATTGAAAATATTTTCATGATATTTAAATAAACTTACTATAATCATGTAATATTCATGCATAATGAGCTAAAGATTACCGACATGCAAACTCTAGAATCAAATAAAAAAACAACTGAGGAATCTACAAACCCGATTTCTTTAGATTTGCCCGACTTCACTACAGATTCTTATAAGGATGCATACAGCAGAATAAATGCAATTGTTATAGAGGGAGAGCAGGAGGCTCATGATAATTACATTTCAATAGCATCCTTAATTCCAAATGAGTTAGAAGAGTTAACTAAGTTGGCGAAAATGGAAATGAAGCATAAAAAAGGCTTTACTGCATGTGGAAGAAATTTAGGCGTAGTTGCCGATATGGAATTTGCTCAAAAATTCTTTTCTAAATTACATGGTAATTTTCAAATTGCTCTACAAAAAGGAAATATAACAACATGTCTTTTAATACAAGCTATTTTAATCGAAGCATTTGCAATCTCTGCTTATAACGTCTATATACGAGTTGCAGATCCTTTCGCAAAAAAAATAACAGAGGGAGTTGTTAAAGATGAATATCTTCATTTAAATTATGGCCAAGAATGGCTTAAAGAGAATTTATCCACTTGTAAAGAGGAATTATTCGAAGCTAATAAGGTTAACCTTCCCTTAATAAAAAAAATGCTGGATGAAGTAGCAGATGACGCATCAGTTTTAGGTATGGATAGAGAAGAATTAATGGAAGAATTTATGATTGCTTATCAAGATACCCTTATGGAAATAGGTCTAGACAATAGAGAAATAGCAAGAATGGCTATGGCAGCTATTGTTTAATTATACTTCTACTTTTTTTAAGCATTTTAATAATTAATCTTTTTAATTAAGTAGTTACCTCTATGCTATTCTTCATAACAACGTATAGACCATTAATAAATTTTAAATGTTTGGGTTAATAGGCCACTCAACTAGTTTTGAAGATGCAAAAAGAAAAGCTTCGTTACTAGGCTTTGATCATATAGCAGATGGCGACCTAGATGTTTGGTGTACAGCTCCTCCTCAATTGGTTGAGAATGTAGAGGTTAAGAGTGCTACTGGAATATCTATTGAAGGTTCATACATAGATTCTTGCTTTGTTCCTGAAATGCTTTCTAGGTTTAAAACGGCCAGAAGAAAGGTATTAAATGCTATGGAACTAGCTCAGAAAAAAGGGATAAATATTACCGCTTTAGGAGGATTTACTTCTATTATTTTCGAGAATTTTAATCTTCTACAGCATAAACAAATTCGAAATACTTCATTAGAGTGGGAGAGATTTACTACTGGCAATACTCATACCGCCTGGGTTATTTGTAAACAACTAGAAATAAATGCGCCTCGCATTGGGATAGACCTTAAAAAAGCAACTGTTGCTGTAATTGGTGCTACAGGTGATATTGGTAGTGCTGTTTGTAGATGGCTTTTGAATAAAACTGGGATTTCAGAACTTCTTATGGTAGCAAGACAACAAGAACCACTAGCGCTTTTACAAAAAGAATTAGATGGTGGCACCATAACAAGTTTAGATGAGGCATTGCCTCAGGCGGATATTGTTGTATGGGTCGCAAGTATGCCTAAAACTATTGAAATTGATACTGATAACTTAAAGAAACCATGTTTAATGATTGATGGTGGATACCCCAAAAATCTTGATGAGAAATTTCAAGGTGAAAATATTCATGTTTTAAAAGGAGGTATAGTAGAGTTTTTCAATGATATTGGTTGGAATATGATGGAACTTGCGGAAATGCAAAACCCTCAGCGAGAGATGTTTGCTTGTTTTGCAGAAGCTATGATTTTAGAATTTGAAAAGTGTCATACAAACTTTAGTTGGGGAAGAAATAACATCTCTCTTGAAAAGATGGAATTTATTGGAGCAGCTTCTTTAAAACATGGTTTTTCTGCGATTGGACTTGATAAGCAACCTAAAGTATTAACTGTCTAAATTATGGCTAAACGTTACCTTCTTGATTTTGAAAAGCCTCTTGTTGAACTTGAGAAACAGATAGAGCAGATTAAAGAATTAGCTCGAGATTCAGAAGTTGATGTTAGTCAACAGCTTCTACAGCTTGAAACCTTAGCCGCTAGGAGGAGAGAAGAAATATTTAAATCTCTTACTCCTGCACAAAAGATTCAGGTAGCTAGGCATCCTCAAAGGCCTAGTACTTTGGATTTTGTTCAAATGTTTTGTGATGACTGGATCGAATTACATGGAGACAGAAATGGGGGCGATGATATGGCCCTAATTGGGGGAGTAGGTTCGATAAATAATAGACCAGTGATGATGTTAGGGCATCAGAAAGGAAGGGACACAAAAGAAAATGTAGTAAGAAACTTTGGGATGGCAAAACCAGGAGGTTACAGAAAAGCTCTTAGATTAATGCAGCATGCAAATAGATTTTCCTTGCCAATTCTTACATTTATTGATACTCCTGGAGCTTATGCTGGTTTAAAAGCTGAAGAACAGGGGCAAGGGGAAGCGATTGCAAGAAATCTACGAGAGATGTTTGGATTGAAAGTTCCAATTGTGGCTACTGTCATTGGAGAAGGCGGTTCAGGAGGTGCACTCGGTATAGGTGTTGCCGATAGGTTACTAATGTTTGAACACAGTGTTTATACAGTTGCCAGCCCAGAAGCATGTGCATCAATTCTCTGGAGAGATGCAGCGAAGGCGCCAGAAGCTGCAGCAGCACTTAAAATTACAGGTAAAGATTTACTTAAATTGGGGATAATAGATGAGGTATTACCAGAACCTTCTGGTGGGAACAATTGGGCTCCTTTAGATGCTGGTAACACACTAAAAGAGGCTATTGAGAAACACCTTAATGATTTACTGAAAATGCCTGAAGATGAATTAATTGAGGAAAGATACAAAAAATTTAGGGTTTTAGGTAAATTTATCGAAGCAAATAATATTGAAGAGATTTATAGTGAAATTCCCCAAAAAACTGAATAAATTGAAACTAGCTTTTATAACAGGTGCTACGAAAGGTATTGGTAGATCTACTGCAATTACTTTTGCTAATGCTGGCTGGGATTTAATTTTACTCTCTAGGAATATGAATTTAATGGAGAAACTAAAGAACGAACTGTTAACTACTAAATCAAAAATTAGCCTAGTTAAATGTGATTTATCTAATCCTCTAGAAATAGATCATTGTGTTAAAGAAGCAATTGTGAAGTATGGTTGTCCTTCAGTCTTGATAAACAATGCCGGTTGTGCATTTAATGGGCCTTTAGTAGAGATGGATTTTGGTCAATGGGAACAAACTATTCAAATAAACCTCACAAGTGTTTTTCAAATTTGCAGCTCAATAATTCCTCATATGAGAAAAAATGGTGGTTTAGTAATTAATGTTAGTAGTCATGCCTCTTATAATGCATTCCCCCAATGGGGAGCTTATTGTATTTCAAAATCTGCACTAGCGATGTTTACTAAATGCTTAAGGGAAGAAGAGAGATCTAATTCAATAAGAGCGTGCACAATTACTCTTGGTTCAGTAAATACTCCACTTTGGGATTCCGAATCAATCAATTCTGATTTTGATAGAACTTCTATGCTCTCTTCGAGTGAGGTATCAGATACTATTCTCTATATGGCTCAAAAACCTGAATCACAATTGATTGAAGACTTAACTTTAATGCCTTCTGGTGGAGCTTTTTAAAAATTTTTTATCTACTTTATCCTTAAAAAGTGATTTTTTTAGGACTATACGAACCCGATTGAACAAGAGAATGTGATATAGTGTATGAGCAATTAAGCTTTTAGAAGATACAGTTAATTAAGTTACATACAATTTTCTTTTTAAAATTTTATGACGTCTACATTACCCAACGATAATATTAGAAACTTTGACGACCAGATTACTAATAAATTAATCTCCGAAATTATAAGAGGCAGAATTAAGAATTCTGGAAGAAGATTTAATGCTAATGATAATATTGCGGATTTTATAAATCCTGGAGAATTAGAAATTTTAGAAAAAGAAGTTGCTTCAAGAGTAAAAGACTTACTGAAGTCTCTAGTAATAGATGTTGAAAATGATCATAATACACAGGAAACTGCTGAAAGAGTTTCAAAGATGTATATAAATGAGGTTTTTAAAGGGAGATATCATGACCAACCGAAAGTTACAAGTTTCCCGAATGATAAGAACCTTGATGAGATTTATACAGTTGGACCTATTTCTGTAAGATCTGCGTGTTCACACCATTTAGTTCCCATACTGGGAGAGTGTTGGATAGGTATTAAACCTGGGAACAAGGTCATAGGACTTTCAAAATTTGCGAGAGTTGCTGATTGGGTTTTTTCAAGACCTCATATTCAGGAAGAGGCTGTAATGATACTTGCAGATGAAATTGAAAAATTGTGTGAACCTAAAGGTTTAGGCATTATTGTAAAAGCTCAACATTATTGTATGAAGTGGAGGGGAGTTAAAGAACCAAATACAAGTATGATTAATTCAGTAGTAAGAGGTGACTTCAGACATGATTTAAGTTTAAAACAAGAATTTTTTGAGCTTGTAAAACAGCAATCTGCTACAAATAATTACTAATTATTTTCTAAAAACTTAATTAACTCTTTTGTTTTTTTAAGATCTTTTATACCTGGAGAAGTCTCAATACTGCTAGAAATGTCTAGTCCATCTGGTTTGATTTCATTTAAAATCTCATCAATCCATTTAATTGATATTCCACCTGCTAACCACCAAGGTTTGCTAAATTGCAGATTCTGTAGATAAATAGATTTTATTTTTTCCCCTGAGCCTCCATAAGTTTTTTCATTCCAAGAATCAAGCAGTATCGCATCTACATAATCTTCAAAAGGTTTTATTTTATCCAAGTCTCTTTTTGTTTTTATTCTGAAAGCCTTCCATATGCCAATATTTGGAATTTCTTTTCTTATTTTTTTGCAGTAATGAATATCCTCATCTCCATGTAATTGAAGGATAGTTTCACTTGGGTTGCCTAAGAAATTTTTGATAATTAAATCTATGGGACAATTTTGCACAACAGATACTCTATGGATTTTTGGATAAAAACTGTCTAAGGTTTTAAATATTTTTTTCTTAATTTCAGCTGATACATACCTTGGTGACTCTTCAACCGAAATAATGCCTATAGCATGCGCTCCTAATTCAGCGACTTTAAGAGCTTGTTCTTCGGAAGTTAGTCCACAAATTTTAACTAAAGTATTAGTCTTGGGCATATCATTATCCTGTATGTAAAATTAATATTATTGCTAAATATAGCGGAGATTATTTTTGAGAAGTTGGCAAATTTTTAAAATATGGGGAATTCCCTTCAAAGTTCATCCCTATTGGTTTGTTATTCTCTTTTTATTCTCATGGAGCATAAGTAAACAGGTTAATTTATCTTCTGGTGATGTCTACAATACTAAAGAAGCTTGGATTATAGGGTTCCTAACTTCTTTTTTCTTATTATCTTCAATTATTACCCATGAGGTTTTACATACCTTTGTTTCCCTAAATCAGGGTGTGAAAATAAAAAAAATTACTTTTTATTTTCTGGGAGCAATTTTTCAAATAGATAAGTATTGTCAAACTGCTTTAGGTAATATAAAAATAGCAGTTGTAAGGCCTCTATTATGTTTTGCTACAGCATCATTTCTACTTTTAATTAGTTATTACAGTGCATCTCAACAAATAATAGCAATCAATATAATTTCGAGAGTAGGTATATTGAATTTATTTTTAGGATTCCTAAATTTAATTCCAATTGGTTCTTTAGATGGAGGAAATTTATTAAAAAGTATTATTTGGCATTTCTCAGGGAGTAAAAACAAAGGAAGAAAATTCCTTAATAAAGTAAATTTGTTTTTATCTTTATTAGTTCTAATATTTGGCATAATTTGTTTATTTAGATTTAACTTTTACTATGGCTTTATTCTTTCTTTTTTAGGTTTGTTTGGAGTTAATTCTTCAAAATCAGAAAGTCAATTTTTTAAAATTGAAAACTTACTTAAATTTAGTAAAGTTTCTGAACTTAAATTAAAGCCATTAAGAAAAATTGAATACGATTCTGATTTCTCAGAATTGAATAGATTAGTAAAAAATAAAAAGAATGCAGCAGATAAATATTTTTTTGTTGTAAATAATGGTAGATGGTCGGGTTTTGTTGATGAGAATATTTTAAAAACTGTCTCCATAAATAAATGGGAACGGAAATTTGTTGGAGACTTTGAGAAACCAATCAATAGTTTTGCAAGTGTATATCTTAATGACAAATTATGGAAAACTATAGAAACCCTTGAAGAAACAAGTGAAGGTATTTTGTTGGTACTCAACGCTGCAGATATCCCTTTGGGGATAATTGATAGGTCAAAGATTGGACAATTTATATTAAAGAAATTAGGTTTTAATTTGCCTTCAGAGATTGTGAACAAATTAAATTATAGAAATCAGTATCCTTTGGGAATTGAATTACCAAGAATAATTAATTTAATGAAGAAGAAAGGAGATCTTTAAGAATCCGTATCATTAAAATTTTTTAATATTTTTATTATCTATGGCTACATTTTTGAACTTTATATTTGATTTATTCTCTAGGAATGAATTTCTTAAATGTTGAACTATTTCATCATTTGTGAGGCCCAGATTTATTTTTGGTGGAGCTTCTTCTTTAAATAATTTGAACCATAAATCTTTTGAAGGTTTTGTTTGAATCTCTCCATGTTGCAGAAATGCCCCATTTTTACGATATTGTGCACTTCCTATCCTCTTGAACCCATCTTGATCAACCAAATCAGAAATTAATGAAGACCCAAAACAATTAGATGTTATAGGTGATGTTCGTAAATTACCATTTTGTAAATTTAGACCTAATTCTCTAAAACTCTTAATTAACCAATTATTTACCATTTCATAACTAAGGATTTTATAGTAAGTTTTTTTAAATGTTAATGCATATGTTATGCCTCCTGAATGCAAAACTGCTCCCCCTCCAGAAGGACGCCTTACAATGTTAATTTCCCCATCGGATAATAATTTTTCCCAGTGCGGAGGAATTTCCTTTTGGTGATAGCCAATTGAAAGCCAATCTCCAGTCCAATAGTAGAATCTCAATGTGAAAATTATTTCAGGATTTGAAATTGTCTGATCTAAAGAATTTAAATCTAAAGCCATTTGATCGAATCCAGGTAAATTACTTGTCGAAAAAATTAAAGCTTGATTTCCTATTCCCAAAATTAACTTTGCAGGTCTAATTTATAATAATTTTCAAAAAATTTTTTCTTTCAATTTATTAATTACGTAACATCATTTTGTAATAGTGTGTCAAAACCCCACTTTTAGGTGGAGAATATAGGAAATATTTTTTTTAACCATGGAGCCAACCCAAACAATAAATTTAATTGCACTAAGCCTAATAGTAGTTATGCATGCTGGAGTTTTAGCACTAAGGCTAGGAATAAGTTTAGGTAGAAACTAAAATTTATTAGAAAATATATATTTTTAAGGTAATAATATCAATAAGACTGAATTGACTTATTCAGTAAAAATACCAGTTACTAAATTTGTCACATTTTTTTCATAAAAATAGTATTTTTCACAAAAAATATATAGGTTCTCCATCTAAAATAAAGCAACAAAAACAGGATGATTCTGCATATTTAGTTTTTTTAATTATAAAAATTTGCTTTTCCCTTTTAGCAATAATAAGCTTAATTAAACTTGGCTATAGTTCCAAATTTAGATTGACCAGACTAAGAGAGATTCAAGACTCATTTTTATACGAAAAATATCGCTTTAATGTTTTGACAACAAGGTTTGATGATTTATTTTCTTCTGAAGGTGAGCAAAGATTTATGAAGGATCAGGATCAAATCATTTCTAGGGACATTATCAGAGTAATATGGCGTTGATAAGGATGATTTAAAACATTTTACTTATCATCTTTCTATTAACTTTTTTTGCTAGTGAATATGAACAATAAGGGTTTAGTCCTAATAACAGGAACAACTTCAGGAGTTGGATTAAATACTCTAAAACCTCTATTGAGGTTTGGATGGGAGGTTATAGCTGTTAATAGATCAAATAAAAGAGCTATAACAATAGCTGAGGAATTCTTGACAAAAGAGGAAATTAAAAATGTTCACTTTATAGAAATAGATCTTTCTGACTTGGATGATGTAAGAAAAGGTTGCGATGAAATATTGGAAAGATTTGAAAACCCAATAAATTCTCTTATTTGTAATGCAGCAGTTTATAAGCCGAGACTAAAGAGGCCTGAAAGATCTCCTCAGGGTTTTGAAAACTCTATGGCAGTTAATCATTTTGGTCATTTTCTTATGATAAACCTGCTTATGGAAAATATTTTATCTTCGGAAAGAGAAATTGTCCTAAATGGTAAATCTACTGTATTCAAGCCAAGAATTACAGTATTAGGAACTGTCACTGCTAATTATTCAGAACTTGGAGGGAGAATTCCCATTCCTGCCCCAGCTGATCTAGGAGATTTATCTGGATTTAAAAATGGCTTTTTATCTCCAATAAGTATGGCGAATGGAAAGAGATTCAAACCTGGTAAGGCTTATAAGGATAGTAAACTTTGCAATATGGTGACAGTTCAGGAATTATCAAAAAGATATCCTGCAGAGAAAATTATTGTTAATTCTCTCTATCCTGGATGTGTCGCGGACACTAAACTTTTTAGAGATACACCTTGGATATTTAGATTTCTTTTCCCCCTATTTCAGAAATTCATAACAAAAGGATATGTGTCACAAAGATTGTCAGGAGAGAGGGTTGCTCAGGTGGCAACCTTTAAAGAATATGCTAAACCATCAGTCCATTGGAGCTGGGGAAATCGTCAAAAAACTGGCAGAAAAGCTTTTTCTCAACAGTTGTCTAAAAGAATAATTGATACGCAGACCTCTCAACAAACTTATGATCTAACAAAAAAATTAGTTGGATTAAATTAATTAAAATTAATCAAATCCTAATAAATCAAAAATTTCTCTATCTTTCAGTGGATTGCCTTCCAAAGGTTCTACGTTTTCAAGCATATTTTTAGCAAGAGATAAATATTCATTTTGAACTTCAATTACGTCTTCAGTTGGTTCCATTTCAAAGATGGTACATTTTTTTAGTCTTGATCTTCTAATAGCGTCTACATCTTTAAAATGAGCCATAGTTTTTAAACCTGTTCTTTCATTGAATTTATCAATTTGGTCAGTATCTTTTGACCTGTTTGCTACTACTCCGCCTAATCTGACCTTATAATTTTTTGCTTTTGCTTTAATTGCAGACACTATTCTATTCATGGCGAATATTGAATCGAAGTCATTAGCCGTAACTATTAGGCAGTAATTTGCATGTTGCAATGGAGCTGCAAAGCCCCCGCAAACGACGTCTCCTAGGACATCAAAAATAACAACGTCAGTATCCTCTAATAAGTGATGTTCTTTTAGAAGCTTAACTGTCTGACCAGTAACATATCCCCCGCATCCTGTGCCAGCAGGCGGGCCTCCACTTTCTACGCACATTACGCCGTTAAAACCTTCAAACATGAAATCGTTAGGTCTCAATTCTTCGCTATGAAAATCTACCTCTTCGAGAATATCGATTACTGTAGGAACCATTTTGTGCGTCAAAGTGAAAGTGCTATCGTGTTTCGGATCACATCCAATTTGTAGTACCTTTTTCCCTAATTTTGAAAATGCTGCAGAAAGGTTTGATGATGTAGTCGATTTTCCGATACCACCCTTGCCGTATACGGCAATAACTAAAGCCCCTTCTTCAATATTTATTTTTGGATCTTGCTTTACTTGAACACTCCCTTCCCCATCAAGAGGTTTATTTATAGTACTTGTCATTTAAAGCTGTAATTTACACGTTAATACTTATATTCTTGCAGGTATATGCCTCCTAGAATGTATTTCTCAACAAATAGTTATTTATTAAGATTAAAGATGCAAGATATATGTTTATAACTAGATATTCTAGAATTTTTTATTTACTCTATGAGTGAAAATACTCATGCCTAAATAATATTTTATTTGTAATAATTAAGCGAAAAATGCTTTTGCGTCATAGAGGGTCTCATCATTAATTTCAGGAAGACCTTTTGAGAGAGCATATTTCTCTGTATTTGATTTAACTTTCCCTCTCACAAAAAATGGTACTTTTGTAAGTTCTGCTTTTCCAGATTCTGTCCATAGAATACTTTTTTCTTTTTGAATACTTATATTACTTTGCTCGTCTTTAGTTTCTTTATTCTCAGGAGCATTTGTCGCAGTATGTCCTAGATGACTTTGATGACCGTCAACAAACTCAAAATCATGTTTGAACATATCAATTAGATGCTCTTCTAATCCCATCATTAGAGGATGAACCCAGTCGTCAAAAATCACATTTGCTCCTTCCCATCCCATTTGAGGACTATATCTAGCGGGAACATCCTGGACATGCATTGGGGTACTTATCACTGAGCATGGAATACCAAGTCTTTTTGCGCTATGCCTTTCCATTTGAGTCCCTAAAACTAATTCAGGGGATGCTTTTTTCATTGCATCTTCAACTTCTAGGTAGCTATTAGTTATTAGTGCTTCTATATTTAAATTCTTAGCTGCAGCTCTTACTTGTCTCGCCATTTCTCTGCTGTAGGTTCCTAGACCTACGACTTCAAAGCCTAATTCATCTTTGGCAATTTTGGCCGCTGCGATAGCATGAGTACCGTCACCAAATATAAAAACCCTTTTCCCCGTCAAATAATTAGAATCAACTGACTTTGAATACCATGGAAGTTTTGACTTGTGCTCTAGTTCCCCTTTATTCGTTAAAGGTAGGTCAAGCTTTTCATGAACTTCATGAATAAAATTAATCGTATTTTTTATACCAATTGGAATAGTAGTGGTATATTCCATTCCGCAATTACGCTTAAGCCATTCACAAGAAATTTCAGCAATCTCATGATACAGGCAAACATTTATATCAGCATCAGTTAATCTCTCAATATCTTCTGGGCTTGAACAGAGTGGTGCAATAACATTAGTATCAATACCTTGCTCTGAAAGTATACGTTGAATCTCGATTACATCATCTCTGCATCTAAATCCTAATAATGTAGGGCCTAATATATTAACTTTAGGTCTTCGACCTAACAACTTCCATCTTTGAGGGTTGATTTTATCAATTTCATTTACCTTATCTTTTAAAAGAGTTCTAATTATTTGATAAAAGGTTTCTGAAGCTCCCCAGTTTTCTTTTTTGCTGTAAGCAGGAAGTTCAAGATTAACAATTGGAATATCAAAGCCCATACCCTTAGCAAGAGCACCTGGCTGATCTTGTATTAGTTCAGCAGTACAACTTTCTCCTACTAAAAGGGTTTTTGGTTTAAATCTTTCAACTGCCTCAGTAATATTCCTTTTAACTAATTCGGCTGTATCTCCTCCTAAATCTCTAGCTTGAAACGTTGTATAAGTTACAGGAGGTCTCTGACCTCTTCTCTCAATCATTGTAAAAAGGAGATCTGCATAAGTATCTCCTTGAGGAGCATGGAGTACGTAATGAATATCTTTCATTGATGAAGCCACTCTCATTGCACCTACATGAGGAGGACCTTCATATGTCCAAAGAGTTAATTCCATAATTTAATGAGTCGCTAATGTTTTGGATGTAAGTATTTGATTCCTTGTTAAAGGCCTTGAGAAAAGTCCAGCCAAATCAGCTGCTTGATCAATTCCGTGTATTGGGCTAAATACCATTTCTATAGACCATTTAGTACTAATACCCTCGGCTTCCAGTGGGTTGGCTAAACCCATTCCACAAACTACCAAGTCAGGACTTGAAGCTCTAACACGATCAAGTTGTTTCTCTACATGTTGCCCTTCAACTATTTTTGTATCATCCGGTAATAAATTAAGCTCCTCATCCATCAAATCTTTATTTAAATAGGGAGTCCCAACTTCAATTAGCTTCATTCCACATTCGTTATGTAAGAATCGTGCTAATGAAATCTCAAGTTGTGATTCAGGTAAAAGGAATAATTTTTTTCCTCTTAATATTTCAGTATGTTTTTCTAGTGCCTGCCTAGCTCTATTAGCTAAAGGAGCAATTACCTCATGAACTTTTAGTTCATTAATTTCAAAAGCATCTGCCCCAGCTAAAAACCATTTAGTGCTGCCCTCCACACCTAATGGAAATGGAGCATAAATTATCTCACAACCTCGATGTTTAAGGTCCCTGACTGTATCACTTAAGTATGGTTGAGTTAATAAAACCTTTGTGTTCTTTCCGATTTTTGGTAATTCAGTTGATTGCCTGGGGGGGAAACTTTCAACATTAGTTATCCCAATATTATTGAAAATCTTCTTGAATCTATCTTCGACATTATTAGCTAATGTCCCAACTAATAATAATTTCTCATCATCTGTAGATTCCATTAAGGGGATAAGAGCTTTTAATGCGCCATCTTCTCCTTGTGTAAATGTAGTTTCGATTCCACTACCTGAGTAGTTCACAAACCTTACTTGACCTGAAAATCGTTTGTTTAATTTTTCGGCAACAGTTGAAAGATCTAGCTTGATTACTTCACTAGGGCAAGAACCAACTAGGAAAAGAGTCTTTATTTCAGGTCTCCTAGAAATAAGATCATTTACTACTCTATCGAGTTCTTCGTGAGCATCGGCAAGACCAGCAAGATCTTTCTCTTCAAGAATAGCTGTACCAAATCTTGGTTCAGCAAAAATCATTACCCCTGCAGCACTTTGGATTAAATGTGCGCATGTTCTTGATCCAACAACGAGAAAAAATGCATCTGGCATTCTTCTGTGTAACCAAACTATCGAAGTTAGTCCACAAAAGACTTCTCTTGGCCCTGTTTCTTTATTAAGTTCTACTTTACTCATTAAAAATATTTAGAGCTTATTACTTAAGCTTGCATAAACTTTTTAATTTAAGAAAGTAATTAATAAGTTCTCTTACAAAATGCACACATTTAGAAAACTTATATGAATGTTTAAATAATTAAATGAGAATTATTAAATAGATTTTTTAAGGGTCTTTTTAATTCCTGTAGAAGGAATTTCCTTGACTTGTTTTTGAAATCCTCCATAAATTTCTAGCTATTTTTGTAGCTAATAATCCTGCTCTTTCTAACTTGGATTTTCCTGGCTTTGCTCCAATTAAAGCTGTCACCTCTGAAGTCGTTAAAGGCGCTCCGGTATTAATAGCTAATTGCGTTAACTCCAATCTATCTCTAAGGTTCTTAAGATTTACTTTCTCTATTTTATCTTCTTCTAACCAACTAAAAGATGGATCTTTCTGAGATAGTTTTTGCATCAAACTTAAGCTTACTAATCCAAGAGTTTGATCAGGAGTTAATTCTTTTTCCGTACCAGAAACATTTGGTTCTTTGTTTTGAGATGTTCCCATAAAAATGAATATCTTTTACTTGAAGTTATCGTTTTGTGGGCAGCATGCAAGTAAATTTAATAGAAAAAATGAACCATTATCCGTTATAGTCGCGTGAATGGAACCAACTTCTAGCTTTAACAGAGGGGAACGAAAAAAAGGGAGTTCTCTTGTAACAGGATCTGAGGTACAATCTCAGGCCAGTGGTGCTAGCTGTTTTATTACTACTGATTCAGAAAAGTCTTTGGTATCCAGACAAGCAAGTCAAGTTGAGCAAATTGAGTTGAGAACATATGTTTTTTTAGATTCTCTGCAACCTCAATTAGCTGCATATATGGGAACGGTTAGTAGAGGTTTTTTACCTATCCCTGGTGATTCATGTCTTTGGATGGAAGTCTCACCTGGGATGGCAGTTCATAGAGTTACTGATATTGCCTTAAAAGCAAGTAATGTAAGACTTGGTCAGATGATTGTTGAAAGAGCATTTGGATCTCTTGCTCTTTACCATAAAGATCAAAGCACCGTTTTACATTCTGGAGATGTTGTTCTAGATGCTATTGGAAGTGAAGTTAGAAAAAGAACAAAACCTGCAACAAGTTGGACAGAAGTTATTCGAGCTATTACTCCAGATCATGCCGTTTTAATAAATAGACAAAACAGAAGTGGATCAATGATCCAATCTGGAATGAGCATGTTCATACTAGAAACTGAACCGGCTGGTTATGTTTTAAAAGCTGCAAACGAAGCTGAAAAAGCATCTAATATAACAGTTGTTGATGTTAAGGCAGTCGGAGCTTTTGGTAGATTAACTCTCGCGGGGAAAGAAGGAGATGTAGAAGAAGCCGCAGCAGCTGCTATAAGAGCAATTGAAGAAATTTCAAATTATTGAGAATTTTTTAATTTAAACCTATTTCTTTTTTTAAAAAAGGCGACATAATTTTCGCAGCTTTACCCCTACTGCCTAATTTACTTAGTTGTGATTGTGAGAGCTCTCCGTAAACACAGTTAGCTTCTTTAACCCAAAAAATAGATTCGAATTCCCCATTTGGGTATTTGGGGTCCTTAAGAATTTCTCCCCAGCAAATTCCAGTTGTATCTTTAACTAAGTTTCCTAAAGGATCACATAAAACCATACAACTTATAAATCTTGCACTTCTGTATGGACTGTCTTTAAGTTCACTAATTAATTTTTTAATTTTTTCATCATTTGTTTTGGCATATCGAGCAGAATATATCCCTGGCCGACCATCTAAATAATCCACCTCAAGACCTGAATCATCTGCTAATGCCCATGTTTTTGTCTCTAAAGAAGCTGCTTTAGCTTTTAATAAGGCATTCTCAAAGTAATTAGAGCCAGTTTCTTCTACATTTAAATATTCCGGTTGTTTTTCTACTTTTAGAGACAAAACATCTAACATTTCTGAAATTTCAGATACCTTTCTGTGATTCCCACTAGCAATAGTAAGTACTGGAATAGACAAAACAGTTAATTTATTTAATTGAGAATATTATCTTACTTCAAAGTTTGATGTGATACGGAGACAGGAAAGGTTGAACATTCCACACCTGAGTAGACAGGGCCTGCCTCGTACGCAAATAACTTAATGTAAATTTTTATTTAACACAACAGTATGTTTTGATGCTCTAACTAATTCTCATAAGTATTAATAGATCAATAATACCAAGGGTGATAAGTTTATCTTATGAGTGATAGAAAAAAGATTAATAGAGTTTTTAGGTAAAAACACTTGACTTATAAGTACTCAATGGAGCATTCTTGCAAACGAACATTCCACATTTAGTAATTTAGTAGGCAATGGCTACAGAAACAATGGGTATCGCTCTCGGCATGATCGAGACACGCGGACTTGTACCTGCAATCGAAGCAGCAGACGCAATGACCAAGGCAGCAGAAGTTCGTCTTATTGGTCGTGAATTCGTAGGTGGCGGTTATGTCACAGTATTAGTTAGAGGCGAAACAGGCGCAGTTAACGCAGCTGTTAGAGCTGGTGCTGATGCTTGTGAAAGAGTTGGTGACGGTTTAGTTGCAGCTCACATTATTGCTCGTCCTCATAGAGAAGTTGAACCTGCTCTTGGAAACGGTGAATTTCTTGGTCAAAAGGACTAATTAACTAAAGCAAGATTTATAAATTTTGCACAATAATTATTTTCCCTACACAGACCTAAATTTATCCTTATGAGTAAGAAGTATGATGCAGGGGTAAAGGAGTACAGAGATACCTACTGGACTCCAGAATATGTACCCCTAGACACCGATTTACTAGCCTGTTTCAAATGTACAGGCCAAGAAGGTGTCCCAAGAGAAGAGGTTGCAGCGGCTGTTGCGGCTGAATCTTCAACAGGTACTTGGTCAACAGTTTGGTCCGAGTTACTTACAGACCTAGAATTTTATAAAGGACGTTGTTATCGAATCGAAGACGTTCCTGGAGATCCTGAAGCTTTTTATGCTTTTATCGCATATCCTTTAGATCTTTTCGAAGAAGGTTCAATTACAAACGTATTAACATCTCTTGTTGGAAACGTTTTTGGATTTAAAGCTCTAAGACATTTACGTCTAGAAGATATTAGATTCCCAATTGCTTTTATTAAAACTTGCGGTGGTCCACCAAACGGAATCGTAGTTGAAAGAGATCGTCTAAACAAATACGGAAGACCTCTTCTTGGCTGTACCATTAAACCTAAATTAGGTTTGTCTGGTAAAAACTATGGTCGAGTTGTATATGAGTGTCTTAGAGGTGGTCTTGATTTAACTAAGGATGATGAGAATATTAACTCTCAACCATTCCAACGTTGGAGAGAGAGATTTGAGTTTGTTGCAGAGGCGGTTAAGCTTGCTCAGCAAGAGACTGGAGAAGTTAAAGGTCACTATCTAAACTGTACAGCTAACACTCCTGAAGAACTCTATGAAAGAGCCGAATTTGCAAAAGAGCTAGATATGCCAATCATCATGCATGATTATATAACTGGTGGTTTTACTGCAAATACTGGTTTGGCTAACTGGTGTCGTAAAAATGGCATGCTTCTGCATATTCACAGAGCTATGCATGCTGTTATTGATAGACATCCAAAGCATGGTATTCATTTCAGAGTTCTAGCAAAATGTTTGAGGCTCTCCGGAGGAGACCAATTACATACTGGAACTGTTGTTGGAAAACTTGAAGGTGATCGTCAAACAACTCTTGGTTACATTGATAACTTAAGAGAGTCATTTGTTCCTGAAGATAGATCAAGAGGTAACTTCTTTGATCAGGATTGGGGTTCAATGCCTGGAGTATTTGCAGTCGCCTCGGGTGGTATTCACGTTTGGCATATGCCTGCACTTTTAGCGATTTTTGGAGATGACTCTTGTCTTCAGTTCGGTGGAGGAACACATGGTCATCCATGGGGTTCAGCTGCTGGAGCTGCAGCTAACAGAGTAGCTTTAGAAGCTTGTGTAAAAGCACGTAATGCTGGTCGCGAAATCGAAAAAGAGAGTAGAGACATTCTTATGGAAGCTGCTAAGCATAGTCCTGAATTAGCTATTGCTCTTGAAACTTGGAAGGAAATCAAATTTGAGTTTGATACCGTCGACAAGCTTGACGTTCAAGGTTAAACCAGATTCAAAATTGAGGAGATTCTTTTTCTCCTCAAACTTCTATAAATTTCGTTTTATAACGACTATTTTTCATTCACATTTAATTTAGATTAATTATGCCTTTCCAGAGCACAGTAGGCGACTATCAAACAGTTGCAACCCTGGAAACATTCGGTTTCTTACCACCGATGACCCAGGAAGAAATATACGATCAAATTGCATACATAATTGCTCAAGGTTGGAGTCCTGTTATTGAGCATGTTCACCCTAGTGGAAGTATGCAAACTTATTGGTCTTATTGGAAACTCCCATTCTTTGGTGAAAAAGATCTTAACTTGGTTGTAAGTGAATTAGAGGCATGTCATAGAGCATACCCTGATCACCACGTAAGAATCATCGGCTACGATGCTTACACTCAAAGCCAAGGGACAGCATTTGTAGTTTTCCAAGGACGTTAAATCTACTTTATGTAGTAAATATCTTTCTCCAAAAAAAATATTTTTGGAGAAATTTTTTAAAAGAGTTTATTAAAGAGTTTTAAATTTGAAGATTATGTCAAAAAAAACCAGTAGAGAGATTGCACTAGAAAGAAGAAAGGCGATGAGTGATGGCGGTAAAAAAGCTGCTGCTTATTCTTCAACTACTCAAGATAGAGTTCGATCTTCTCAAGATATTCAGAATTCTGGGATTCAGTCTTCTCCTAACACTAAAAATATTACTAAACCAGCAATAAAACATATTCCAAAAACTCAGGTAACTAGAAAGTCTTCTTCAACAACTTTATCTAGTAAAGAGTTAGTTATAAAGAGAAGAAAAGCAATGTCCACTCATGGTAAATCAGCTATATCTTCATCTGATAGAACTCGTACTGATGTTAAAAAAGAAATTACTGTAAATGAACTTGAATCAACTGTAAGTAAAAATCAAGAAGTTCAAAATTCAAATAATATAGAAACTAAAACATCCAAACCAAACGTTAAAAGAAGAATTAATCAGAAGAAAAAGCCTATTACTAATACAAGTAGAGATATTGTTTTAGCGAGAAGAGAAGCTCAATCTAAGCATGGTAAATCAGCATCAAAACAAAATACTAGTGCAGCTTCTTTAGCTAGAAGGGGAGACCCAGATTTAAGTAGTAGAGAAATTTCTCAGAGAGTAAGAGAGCTAAGAAGTAAAACTGGCGCCACAGGTAATAAAGGTAATGGTAAATGTAGACCATGTGGCCCAAATAAAAATGGAGCTAAACAAAATATTGCTGATGCTAGTTGGAAAGTTGGCAAAAGTGAAACTGATTCAGGTCAAATAGTTACTGGAACACAAGCCAATAGATCTGTAAAAACTACAGGAAATGAAGCAAGTACATGTAGAACAGTTACTGGTACCCAATATATGGGAGCAGAAGTAATTGATCAATTTTGTCAAGATAAACCAAGTTATAAACAACCACTTAGATCTACTGTTACTTCAACAACATCGGGGAATAAAGTAACAGGTAATGAAGTTGGTAGATCTGAGAGGGTTACAGGGGATGAACCAGGAACTTGTAAAAATCTTACAGGTACTGAATATATATCAGCTAATCAATCCCAGAAGTATTGTGGTGATGTCCCAAAAAACCCTTCAAAGGTTAAACATAGTATTACAACTGATGGATTAAAAGTATCTGGATCCCTTCCCGGTAGATCAACCCTAGTCACTGGAGATGAATCAGGTTCTGGGAAACAATTAACAGGAGATCAATATCTTGGATCTGAGCCAAATCCAAAAGGTAAAGCATTTGAAAAAGTAGGAACTTACAACACTCTTAATGGGAATAATGTAACTGGTACAGGAGTAGGCAGATCAGAGCATATGACAGGTAATGAGCATGGTAGTTGTAAAAATGTAACTGGTGATGAGTACATAGGATCTCAACAATATGAGAAGTTTTGCGGTTCAAAACCAAAACCAGAAGCTAGGAAAGTAGGTTTAAGCCTTTCTTCAAAGTCTAATTTGATAAGTGGGACTATGACAGGAAGATCAAAAATCGTAACTGGAGATGAACCAGGTTCCTGCAAAGTATTAACAGGAACACCATATGCAGGTTTAGATCAGATTAATGAAAATTGTAGTAATGAAATTTCAGAAGATATGAAATCCCGAGCAACAGTTAATTCTGGAAATAATTCAAATGCCAGACTTACAGGACATCAACCAGGTATTGGTGGAGTAATGACAGGGGCTAAGAAAGGTGCTTGTAAGAACTTAACAGGAACTCCTTATGTTGGTGGCGATCAGTTCTCAAAAGCTTGTGATAATCCTCCACATGATAATGCTTATGCTAATCAGGAAAAGTCAGCAGGTAATTCTTGGAAAGAATTCTCCGTTAATTCACCATCAAGAGATAAATATTCTGAAAAAAATACTCAGGGTGTTACAGGTAATCAATATGAGAATGGTTCAAAGATAACAGGACCATTTGATATGGCAGGAGATAAAGTCACTGGAACTGAACAATTCAGATTTGAACCTAATAAAAATATTACTTATAAACAAAAAATGCAACTTGAAGAGGAAGAACGTGTTTCAAAGACACCAGAAAGAAGAGTTGCCTCTAGGATTACTGGTGAAGGACAATCAGTGGGAAACGTAACTGGTGATGATTGGGATCGTGGAGATAAAGTAACCGGAACAGAGGGAGCTTCTTCTAGGAAGAGAAATCCATCAAGAGCAGGATTCATTGGTGCAATGCCCCCGTTAGAGGTTAAAAGAAATGAAGAAACAGAAAAACCAGATTTCTTGATAACTGGATCTAGTGGTAATACTCGTGAAGGACAACTTGTTACCTTTTCAGGTGGTGCAAGAGGTTAAGTAAATAATGCCTTTAAGAGGACTGGCTAAAGCCAAGAACTTCACATTGGGGCCAACGGCTCCAATGAAAACTTTTACGGAAAATATTCATATACAAACTAAAGAATCAAATGATTTGAGAAATTCGGGAAAGTCTCATAAATTAACTAATAATATACAAAATGAAAAGCTTTATAGATACGACAGCCAAATAAAAAGTGATTTTGACGAAATTGTTCCAACTCTCAAGGAAATTGCTCGAATTCAACATCATGAAGATTTTATAAATACTGCTCAGTCAATATCAAGAAAAAATTTAGGAATAGATTTACCCCTTCATGTATTAGATAAATCTTGGGTTAAACCTCTTGATATGAGAGCTCTATATGCATGGTGTGCTTTCAAGCAGCATGAGAAACTTAGTGACAATTTTTTTAAAAATGACCCTCTTGAAGGAGCTGCTGGTAGTAGAAGTGCTCAAGACTTTGAAAAATTTATTTTAGATTGTGGAATACATTTACTTGATATAACTCCTTGTTCCGATGGGAGATTAGCTCATTCAGTAGCATATGTTATGAGAATACCTTTTAGTTCAGTAAGAAGAAGATCTCATGCTGGTGCAATGTTTGATATTGAAAATACAGTAAATCGATGGGTAAAAACTGAACATAAAAGATATAGAGAAAATATCCCTAATGAAGCTCATAAAAATACAAGATACTTAAAAGTTGTAACTTATCATTTTAGTTCTGTAGATCCTTTGCATCAGGGATGTGCAGCTCATGGGAGTAATGACGAGTTAGCTGCAGAAGAAGGTAGAAATAAATTATATGCTTTCAAAGAGGCTGTAGAGAATAGTTTTTGCTGCGGAGCATCTGTTGATTTAATGTTAATTGGGCTCGACACAGACACTGATTCATTAAAAATACATTTGACAACTAGTGATGGCAATATAGATTTAGAAAAAACTATTTCTACTTTAGAAATTTATAATTCAACAATAAACTTTTCAAAAGATGATGCTGAGAGAGAAATATGTCAGATAATTTCTAAGCAGTCTTCCAAAGATAAACTTCAAGGAATAGAAAAATTTATCTATAAATTAATTGTTAATAATATATCTCAAATTGATTATGTGAAAAATTTTCATAATAGCTCTTATAAAGATATTGGTCATGCTGAGAGATTTATTGGAGTTGGTATAGGTTTCAAAGAAGTCCACCTCAGAAATTTAACTTATTTTGCTCATTTAGATACTGTAGAAGAAGGGGCGCCAGATTTAGATGTAGGAGTTAAGATTTTTACTGGATTAAATATTTCTAAAGATCTACCAATTCCAGTAGTTATAAGATTTGATTACTCTGGCAAAGTGCCTGGAGCAAAAGAGAGAGCAATAAAAGATTGTGAAAGAGTTAATAATGCGATATCAATTAGATATAAAAATTTAGTTGACCAAGGATTGTTACATACTTGCTCTACTATTAGAGATAGGGACAAAATTCATTCCGCCCAAATTATTGGAATGTCTTTAGATAAAAAAACAGAGGAGGCTCACTAGTTATGTTAATTTGCAAGGTTGTAAAACCACTAGTATCTACTAATAGGATTCCTGGTTTTGAACATAAACATCTACAGGTTGTTTTAGATGGCTCTTCAAGTAAGGTTGCTGTGGATGCTGTTGGCTGTAAGCCAGGAGATTGGGTTATTTGTGTTGGGAGTTCTGCTGCTAGAGAAGCTGCAGGAAGTAAATCTTATCCAAGCGATTTAACCATTGTTGGCATAATTGATCATTGGGATCCTGATAACTCAAAAAACTAGGAGGACAGAAATCGTGGAAATAATGAAGGTATTAGGAAGGATGGTATGTACTCAAAGAGTAGCTGGCTTAGGTCATATGAATTTGCGAATTTTGGAAAATAACAAAGGAAAGAAATTAGTTGCTGTTGATCCTGTTGGAGCTAGAGAAGGAAACTGGGTTTTTACTGCTAGTGGCTCTGCTGCAAGATTTGCTTGCCCTAATCCAGAAGTTCAAACCGATTTAACTATTGGCGGTATTATCGATTATTGGGAGAATGATTAAATACTTTAACTTAAAAAGTTTATTTAGAAACTTTGTTGACTGTATAGTGTAATTAATCCAGAATAAAGAATTTAATGTGGAATGAAAGAGAATCACCGTTGAGGATTGAAAAAAGGTTTGAATTTAACGAATACTCAAAAATTAGTAAATTCATCGAAAAAATTGAGAAATTATGTAAAGAAAAGGACATCTATCCGAATATTAGCTTTGGTAAGAATTTTGTTAGTCTTTCAATATTTTTCGATAAAAAAGAAATATCTGATAAGGAAAAAGACTTTTCAAAGGAAATAGATAATTTTTATTTACAAGATTAATCCTTTTTACTAATTATTGGGCTTAGCAATATCTCTTTTGATTAAAGCCATTAAATATGTGG
Source organism: Prochlorococcus marinus CUG1415 (assembly GCF_017696015.1). Taxonomy (NCBI): domain Bacteria; kingdom Bacillati; phylum Cyanobacteriota; class Cyanophyceae; order Synechococcales; family Prochlorococcaceae; genus Prochlorococcus; species Prochlorococcus marinus. Next base: position 528,549 of record NZ_JAAORL010000001.1, read on the forward strand.
GAGCTTTATATCTTCCCGGTAGACATCTATTTAAAGTTTCAAGATGCCCCCAACACACTGTTCTTTGTATATCTTTAACTGAGTTACCTTTTAAAATTAATAGTCTAAGAGCTTTGCAAAATAGTGGATAACCTGCTTCTAATTCATCTATATTAAGGTTTGCTGCTGACATAGACCAAATTAGGAATTACCACTTTAATAATCTATACAAATATGGTGCAAAATTGGATCATATTTGAAATTTCTAAATAATTAGAAATTAATCTAAAAATGCAACGCAATCTATTTCAACTAAAACTCCTTTCGGAAGAGATGAAACTTCCACACATGCCCTTGCAGGAGGATTTTCAACTTTAAAAAAGTCACTATATATCTTATTGATTATTTGAAAATTACTTAGGTCGGTTAAGTAAATAGTTGTTTTTACTACATCCTCTAAGCTTGCTCCACCAGCTTTAAGAACTGCTTCGAGATTTTTTAAAACTTGAATAGTTTCCTTCTCTATATCACCCAAACATGTTATTTCATTTAAAGCTGGGTCTATGGCAATTTGGCCAGAACAAAAAATAAAATCCCCAGCTTTTATTGCTTGATTATAAGGCCCTACTGGATCTGGAGCATTAGATGTTTTAATTACTTTCTTTGTTGACATTTGTTGAGAATGATACCTCTCCATTTAAGCCCATAAATCTTTATTTTCTCTTAAAAAAGTAAATTCTTTTAAACCTTTTGCTCTTAAAAAAAGGTTAATTTTCATCTCTTCATCTAGTTGAAATGGAATTGTTAATTCATTGAGAGAAAGTTTTTTTTCAACTTGTAAAAGTTTATTTTTTATATTTTGATCTTTAGGCTTGAGATTTAATGCCCATAATAGATTCGCCTTGGTATACTCATGAGCACAATATATTAGAGTATTTTTTGGTAATAATTTTATTCTTTCTAGAGAAGAGTACATTTGTTGATAAGTCCCTTCAAAAATTCTTCCACAGCCACCTGAAAATAATGTATCGCCAATAAATAGAACAGGATTTTTGCCATTCAAAAAGAAGGCGATATGCGAGCTTGTGTGTCCTAATACTTCAATTATTTTTACTTCTTCACCTAAAATATTTAAAGTTTCTCCATCATTTACAGATATATTTTGAAAAGGTATTCGAGTTTTTTCTTTGGATGAAGCAATCACCTTTACATTTGGCCACCTTTCCATAAGAGATTGAGTCCCTCCAATATGATCTGAATGATGATGAGTTTGCAAAATAGCTTTTAAGTGAAGATTCTTTTCTTCTATATATCTAACTACTGGGTCGTGTACAGATGGATCTATAACTACTACTGATTTATCTTTTACCCATAACCAAATGACATTATCACTTAAAACTCTTATTCCTATTATATTTTGAGCTTTATTAAATTCCATTATTAACTTAGAATGAAGAATCCTTGGAAGAAATTGAACTATGATTACTATAGCTTTACCAAAGGGAGCTCTGTTAGAAGATTCAATTTCAATTTTTAAAAGAGCTGGTTTAGATTTCACTAAAGCGTTGGAGGAAAATAATAGATCATTAACCTTTGAATCAAATTGCAAACGGGCTAAAGCCTTATTGGTAAGAAATGGAGATGTCCCTGTTTATGTGAGTTATGGCCAGGCTGATTTGGGTATCGTTGGATATGACGTTTTACGAGAATCTGATTTGACAGTCGCAAAGTTACTCGATTTGGGATTTGGGGGTTGCTATATGTCATTGGCCGTTAAGAAAAATAGCAATTTTTCAAAACCAACAGATCTTCCTGCGAATTGTAAAGTAGCAAGTAAATTCACAAAAACGGCAAGATCTTATTTTGATGAATTAAATATACCTGTAGAAATAGTTCATTTAACAGGATCAGTCGAGCTTGGTCCTATTACAGGTATGGCAGAGGCAATAGTTGATTTGGTGGCAACAGGAAAGACTCTTAAAGAGAATGGTTTAATTAAAATAGATGATCTTTTCTACTCGACTGCAAGACTAATTGGCAATCCTTTATCTATGAGGTTAGATGATAATCATCTCAGAGATACAATTTTATCAATAGAATCAATTAATGCTTTATAGAAGATTAGCTAAATGTTTTTGAATGATTTTAGAAGAATTAAAAAGTTAGGTAAATATTTAACTAAAGATAAAAAAACAATCTATTTGATCTTAATAGTATTGCTTCCTGTGTCTTTCTCTGGAGCTATTCAGCCACTATTAGTAGGTCAAGCAATTACTATCCTTAAAAAAGAAACCACAGATGTCTGGCTAAGTAAAATTTTCATTGGGCAGTCAATAAATGCCATAATTTTAACTTTATTTGTAACGGTTCTTCTTAGGTTAGTTTTGCAAGGGTACCAAACCTACAATATCCAAGCGGTTGGGCAAAGATTAACGGCAAGGATAAGAAGAGAACTTTTTGAGCATTCAATATCTTTGTCTCTTAAGTATCACGATAAAATGCCTGTTGGAAAATTATTAACGAGATTAACAAATGATGTTGATGCTTTAGCCGAGGTTTTTGGAAGTGGGGCAGTTGGAGTTATTGCTGACTTTGTGAGTCTTATAGTGATTTCATTGACAATGCTTTCAATTGATCAAGGACTTGCAATTTTATTGCTTTTGACTCAAATCCCAGTTTCATATTTCATTATTTGGCTTCAAAAACGTTATAGAAAGGCCAATTATCAAGTAAGAGAGGAGTTGTCTCAACTCAACTCTGATTTTCAAGAGAATCTTCAAGGTCTAGAAGTAGTTCAGATGTTTAGGAGAGAGGCTTTTAATAGTAAAAAGTTTTCAAATACTGGAGCCGCTTATAAGAAAGCAGTTAATGGAACAATATTTTATGACAGCAGCATTTCAGCATTTATAGAGTGGATTTCGCTTGCCGCAGTTTCCTTGGTTTTAGCAGTTGGAGGGTATCTTGTTACGTCCGGTAATATTGGGTTAGGAACATTAACAACTTTTATTTTATATTCCCAAAGACTTTTTGAACCTTTAAGACAGCTTGCAGAAAGATTTACTCAGATTCAAGGAGGGCTTACAGCTGTTGAGAGAATAAATGAATTATTGGATGAAGAAATTCAGATTAAAGACTCTTTATCCTCAAAGCATTTTTTAGAAGATGCTCAGAATGCAAATATGCAATTTAAGGGTAAAATTGAATTTAAGAATGTTAATTTCTTCTACAAAGAAGGAGAACATATCCTGAAGGATTTATCTTTTCTGATCAAACCAGGGGAACATGTAGCTTTCGTAGGCCCAACTGGTTCAGGTAAAACAACCATAATTAGATTGTTGTGTAGATTGTATGAACCTCAATCAGGTCAAATTTTAATCGATGATATAGATATCAAAGATATTCCTATTGCCACCCTTAGAAATATGTTGGGTGTGGTTTTACAAGATACCTTTATCTTTAGTGGCAATGTTGCGGATAATTTAAAACTCAATGCAAATATAGACAATCATGAATTAGAAAATTTATGTAAAGAATTAGGATTAAGTAATTTGGTAAAAAAATTACCAGAAGGTTTGAACACTTTTCTTAGAGAAAGAGGAGGAAATCTTTCTTCGGGAGAGAGACAACTTCTTTCAGTAGCTAGAGTGGCGATTAGAAAACCTGTTGTTTTGATAATGGACGAGGCAACAGCGTTTATGGATCCCTCTACAGAAGCTGCATTACAGAAAGATCTTGAAAGAATTCTAAAAAAAAGAACAGCATTAGTAATAGCTCATAGATTAGCAACTATTGAAAGTTCTGATAAGATTTTAGTTTTAAAAGGGGGATCATTAATTGAAGAGGGAACACATATTGAATTAAGAATGAAAAAGGGTTTGTATTTTCAGCTCTCTGAGCTTCAAGAAAAAGGATTTGCAAATTTTTAATGATTTTTAGAAACCAAGTGCCATCAATTAAAAAATCAAACAGTATATCTAGAGATGAACTTATAGATATATATGGTTTGAATTCTTATGAATTTACTCAAAAAGATAAAGAACAAATTTTTGTATGTAGCAAAAGTAAAGAGTTAGATCTAATAGAGCTAGATCAACTTTTGCAAACTGTTGGTTGGAGCAGACGACCAATAAGGAGAGTTAAAAGAGCTTTGGATTTTAGTATTTTAGTGGTTGGATTATGGCGCCATGACGATAAATTTCCTAGGCTAGTAGGATTTGCGAGATGCACTGGCGATGGAATTCTAGAAGCAACTGTTTGGGATGTTGCTGTGAATCCTGTCTATCAAGGGCTAGGATTGGGGAAAGAACTAATGAAATATATTCTAAAAGAATTAAAACAAATTGGCATTTCAAAAGTTACTCTTTTTGCTGATGCGGAAGTGGTTACTTTTTATAAAAGACAAGGTTGGATATTGGAACCAAGAGGTTCTAAATGCGCTTTTTGGTATGCAAATTAATTATTTTTTGTAGTAGTCATAATATATAGATTTTGTCGATTCGCCTTTTAACCATCTTCTTCTAAAGTTCCAGTTCTTGAGTGCTTGGAGAAAAATATTCGTTCTTTCCCATTTCCTTGAACTTGTAAAAATAGGTAAATTTAATTGCTTTAAATATTTTTTGCAGTTTAATCTCATTAAAAAATCTACGTCCTCCATTAAATGAATCTTTCTAAAACCATTATTCTTAAGATAAATAGATCTATGAATTATTAAACCTTGGTCTCCATAAGGTTGTTTAAAATATTGGCTTCTAAAATTAACAAGAATCTCGAGCAGTCTGTAAATTAACTTTTTGTCATTAATTCTAAATTTAAAATAGTAAATATAATTTTTATCTCCCTTTAAAACTGATTGTATTTTTGTAAACCAATCATGAGTTAATCTTGTGTCAGCATGTAAAAACATTAGCCAGTCCCCATTTGATTTTTTAGCACCAGTATCTAATTGTAAGCCTCGATTTCTTTCTTTGGATTTATATACTTTCGCGCCATAAATATTAGCTACATCAATAGTTTTATCTTCACTCCCACCGTCAACAATAAGAATTTCACCCTCTTTCTGAATAATCGACAAGTCCGAAAGCAATAATGGCAAATTATTGGCTTCATTAATAGTTGGAATTACAACTGAAATTTTAGACAAGTTGATTACTTTCTATTTTCAATATCAATTATTGTATCTATATCTATTTTTTTGTCCAAAAACTTATATTTCATGTTCGTCGAGGCAAAATTATCAATTGTATTTTGAAGAACATTTTCTTTACTCCACTTGATATTGATAAAAGGTAAGTGTAGATGATTTGATATTATTGATTCTGATAAACCAATAAGCCAATACCCTCCATCATTAGATGGCCCTAAAATAAGATCATTTTGTTTTAGTTCCCTGATAGTATTCAATAAATCTAGATGGCATAAATCTGGTAGATCAGTGCCGATAAAAATTATATTTTTTATCTTATTTTGTGTACAAAATTTTTTGTTGATAATTATTTGCCGTTTCATTTTTTCTCCCAAGCAGCCTTTACCCTGCAAATTAAACTTTTTAATGCCTAATTCTTTAGACCATCTTCTACAAGATGTCCCCCCTAAACCAGATATAGCTATAGAAATATCAATTGGTTGAAGTTTCTGGATAGATTTGGCGACGGAAATGGTGTGGTTGGTCATCACACTTTGTATTTTTGCAGAATTACTTTTACCTATATCTCTAGATAATCTTGTTTTGCATCTTCCAAAACCATGCCATTTAGCCATGATAATAAGTAATGATTTATCCAATACTTCAGTGAGATTTATAATAATTATATGCCTATGAAAAAAATATAAAATTTATTCTTATAGATTAGGATTATGCTTTGTTAAAAAATTTTAAATTTATCGTGATCTTGTGATTTGATAATGGCCAATTATTAAATTCCAACTAGATTAATAATCTAGTGAATAAAATTTTGCAAGCAACTAATCCTATTTGGTCGGAAGTTCAACAACTACTTCAAAAAACTTTAAGTAAGCCTTCATTTGAGACGTGGATAAGGCCTGCTAAATTTAGTTGCTTTGAGAATGGGTTATTGACCTTAATCGCTCCAAATACATTTTCAAGTGATTGGTTAAGAAAGAATTATTGTGCAACTATCGAAGAAGCTGCAAAAGAAATTTGTGGCCATGATGTAAAAGTTGTTTTTAAATCTGAAATAAATAGCAACAGCGATTTAACAAATAAAGAGAGCCCAAAGGAACTGAAGTTAAATAACAAAACAAAATCTTTTTCTAATAACTACCAAGATAATTCTTCAAAAAATCGATCCAAGAATCCTAATGGTTTAAATTTACGTTACGTCTTTAAAAGATTTGTTGTGGGTCCAAATAGTAGGTTGGCTCATGCCGCAGCTTTAGCAGTTGCCGAATCTCCTGGGAGAGAATTTAATCCATTATTTATTTGTGGTGGAGTAGGTCTTGGTAAAACTCATTTAATGCAAGCAATAGGTCATTATCGAGTAGAAATAGATCCTGAAGCAAAAGTCAAATATGTATCTACAGAGACTTTTACTAACGATGTTATTAGTGGTATCAGGAGAGATGGAATGACAGCTATTCGAGATAAATATAGAAATGTAGATCTGATTTTAATAGACGATATACAGTTTTTAGAAGGTAAAGAGTATACTCAGGAAGAATTTTTTCATACTTTTAACGCTCTTCACGAATCAGGAAGTCAAATAGTGATTGCAAGTGATAGGCCTCCAAATCAATTGTCGGGAATTCAAGAGAGATTAATTTCTAGATTCTCAATGGGTATGACTGCAGATATTCAACCCCCTGACCTTGAGACGAGGACGGCTATTCTTCAAAAAAAGGCAGAACAAGAGAGGATGAGTCTCCCAAGAGATTTAATCCAATTTATAGCAGGAAGATTTACTTCCAATATCCGAGAATTAGAAGGTGCATTTACTAGGGCAGTTGCATTCGCTTCAATCACAGGCTTGCCAATGACAGTCCAGTCAATTGCCCCAATGCTTGATCCGAATAGTGTTGGAGTAGTTGTAACTCCAAAACAAGTTATTAACAAGGTGTCAGATTTCTTTAAAGTTTCTACTGATGAATTGATTAGTTCAAGTAGAAGAAAACCAGTAAGTCAAGCCAGACAAATTGGTATGTATCTTATGAGACATGGAACCGATCTAAGTCTGCCAAGAATAGGAGATGAATTTGGAGGTAAAGACCATACCACTGTTATGTATGCTATAGAACAGGTTGAAAAAAAATTGTCCATTGATCCTAATATTGCAAGTCAAGTTCAAAAAATAAGAGATTTACTTCAAATAGATTCAAGAAAAAATTTCTAATTAATTAGAAATGAAATTGATAGGGTCTTGATCATATCTATGCTTGAGAGGTATCTCATCTATTTCATTGTTATCACTTATTAATTCAATTTTATTTAATGATTGTCTTAGTAACCTTGCTGAAATAATTGGCATATCTCTTGGAACTGAGATTCTATCTTTTAAATATCTCAGAGATTTTCCTGAAAGTTTCTCAGGGATTCTTACTTCACTTGTGATCATATAAGTTAATGCTGATCTCAATGATTCTTCAAAGAATTCCTTATCGTATGGGTTAACTTTTATTAAACTTTCTTTATGCTTTAATACTCTTTGAATAGCAATTCTGGCGTAATATTTTGAATCGTAATTTTTATTTAATTCAAAATTACCAAGACCTTCCCCAGTATCTATTGCCTTAGAGAAAACAATCTGTTTTTGATTGCTCTCTTTGAAACATCCACCCATTTGTGGAGGTAAGTCATGAGAGTGAGTATGAAAATCTCCCTGAGTTCCTCTATAAGCATTTGTTCCTTCAAAAAGGGTAAGCCAGGTATGTATAGATGGATAATTAGATCTTATGTTAAAACCTTTATAGTACATTAAGGAAGCATTCATTCTCTCCATATATGGAATAAAAATTATATCTCCAATCCCAGGCTCTAAATCACCTGAATTAGATACTGCTGGATCAACAAACCCTGATTCTGATCTGCTCAAGATTTCATCAAATTTAGAAATAGATTCTTTTAATCTTTTTTTTCTAAAAGAGTTATCTATGAAATTAAAGCTTTCTCGGCAAAGCCAATTACACCAAGATCTGAAAATTTCTCTTTCTAATTTTCGCGTTTCTCTAAGGTGACTTGATGTTATATAAGACCCTTGTGCTCCAAATTCATTTTCTAAAAAAGCTATGATGTTATCGCTTTCAGTTACAACTTGCCCTTTAAATTCAATTGCAGGTAATTTACCTGATCTGACTTTATCAAGGAACCAAATTTCTTTTTGACCATAGCAAAACATATTTATTTTTTTTACTCTATAAGGAATCCTCTTAAATTCAAGCCACAACCATATTTTCTGACAATAAGGACACCATGAATGTCTATCCCTAAAAAGAGTAACTATGACATCCTCTTCTTTATGACCAAATAATCTTAAGTTTGCGTAGGAATTATTAATACCATTAACTCTATCAAGATCTTCAATCTTAAATTTATTTAAGTCTTCCCATGTCAAAATCTCATACATTCTTTGAATTTAAGTAATAAACTTAAGTTATAATAATTGATTAAAAAAAATCTTGGAATTTCAATTTGATTTAATTGTTGTTGGTGCTGGATCTGGAGGATTGGCAGCGGCTAAACGTGCTGCAAGTTATGGAGCAAAAGTTGCAATTATAGAAGCAAATCAAATAGGCGGTACTTGTGTAATAAAGGGATGTGTTCCTAAAAAATTGATGGTTTATGCAGCTAAAAGTAAAAATAATATTACTTCTTCTGGAGGATATGGATTAAAAAGTGAAGGCATTATTTTTCAATCGAGTATTCTATTGAAGAATGTTAGAGAAGAGGTTTCGAGGTTAAGTGATTTACATAAAAATTATTTAAATAAACTGAATGTAACTGTTTTTGAGGGATTAGGAAGATTCATAACACAAAATGAATTAGAAATAATTTGTCCAAAAACAAACAGAATTATAAATAAAATAAGATCACAAAAAATTCTTATTGCAGTTGGAGGTAAACCAAAGAAATTAAATATTCCTGGAATAGACTTGGCATGGACGAGTGATGATATTTTTGAATTAGATAAGTTTCCTGAATCAATATTAATAGTTGGAGGCGGATATATTGCCTGTGAATTTGCGTCTATTTTCAGGAATTTAGGTACTGAAGTAACTCAAGTAATTAGAGGTCAACATTTGCTTAATGGTTTTGATGAGGATCTGTCTTCATGCTTAGAAGAATCACCTACTTTTGCTGGAATAAATATAATCCCTAAAACTCAATTAAAGTCTATCGAGAAAGTAAATGGGAATTTGAAATCTAGCCTGGACTCAGGAGATGAAGTTCTAACTAATAATATTCTTATCGCGACAGGTAGAGAACCAAATCTTTTGCCTTTAAATTTAGATTTTTTAAATTTAAAGATGGATGGAACATATTTAGATGTTGATGAACTTAATCAAACAAGTAATGATAATATTTTTGCAGTTGGCGATATCATAAATAAACCTAACTTAACTCCAGTAGCAATAGAACAAGGTAGAGCTTTTTCGGATAATTTTTTTAATGATCAAAAAAGAAAAGTAAATTATAAATATATTCCTAAGGCAGTTTTCACTATTCCTGAAATTTCATCAGTTGGCTTAAGTGAGAAAAGAGCTAAAGAAATCTACTCTGAGAAAAATATAAAAATTTTCAAATGTAAATTTACACCTATGTCTAATACGTTTAAAGAGAATAAATCAAAATGTATGTTAAAGATTGTCGTTAATAGACTAACTGACAAAGTCTTGGGATGCCATATGTTTGGAGAAACATCATCTGAGATTATTCAAATGGTATCAATTTCATTAAACGCAGGTATAACAAAAAAAGATTTTGATATTACTATGGCTTTGCATCCAACTATCTCAGAAGAATTTGTGACAATGTATGGCTAAATTATAATTTAGAAAATTTTAAATTTTCTTGAAAAAAGAGAAAGACAGTAAGTAATGAAAAGTAAATCAATAAACCTATCCTTAATTCAAAGAGATAATTAAATTCATTCAAAAAAAGTATCTTATCGAGGATGTAAAAAATATAAAGATTAAGCAAAATAAATCCTTCAATTCTCGTTATTTTCCCTTTGCTCCAAAAAATTGGTAAGCATGCAAAGGTGGTTAAAACCATAAAAGGTAGATCAACTTTTATTAGGCTTTGATCAATTACTAAACCTTTAAATCCTGAAAAAATGCTACAACTTCCAAGGATTAGAAGTTGATTAAGCAGATTGCTTCCTATTACATTCCCAATAGCGAGATCTGTTTTCCCCTTAAATGCCGCAATAATTGAAGTTACTAATTCTGGTAAAGATGTTCCAGTGGCAAGAATAGTTAAACCAATAATAATGTCATTAACCCCTAAAAGAGTAGCAAGCATTTGAGCACCATTTACTAAAATGTTTGAACCAAAGCTTAAAAGAAATATTCCCAATATCAACTTTAGTAAAATATTTAGCTTCCCTTTATAATTGGAATTGAATTCCTCTATCTCTGGTTCAGCAACTTTTGTATCCTCTTCTTTCTCGTTGATGGTATTAATTTCCCATATTGTATTTAAGACTAAACAAAATATTAGAAATATTCCTGCTTGCAATGTTAATAAGCCTGTTGATGACATTGCCCAAACCGCACAAGAAATAGCCATCAAAAGAGGAACATCTCTTCTGACTATTCTGCTTTTTACCTTAAGAGGTGTTATCAATGAGCTTATACCTAAAACTACAAGAACATTAAAAATATTGCTTCCAATTACATTGCTAGCCGCAAGCGAATCACTGCCTTTTAAAATTGAACTTAAACTTACCAACAACTCAGGAGAGCTTGTACCGAGTGAGACAACGGTTAATCCAATTACTATTTGAGGTATACCTAAAATCAAGGATAAAATTATGGCTCCTTGAATAAAAAACTCTCCTCCTGCGAAAAGTAAAACTACACCTAATATTATTTCTATTATTGGAAATACAAAATCACTCATATTTAAGCTTTATTTAGAAAATTAAATCTTTAAAAATTGATTAATAACTATCCTCGAATATCTATAATTTATTGTCAATTTTAATTTGCTGTTAAAATTGATTAAATCGTAAAAATTTTGAAGACATTAACCATATTAAAACCTGATGATTGGCATGTACATTTAAGAGAGGGTCTTGTATTAAAAAATATAATTCATTTTACATCAGAATATTTTGGAAGAGCTATCGTCATGCCAAATACTAAAAGTCCAATAACATCTATTGATGCTGCTATTTCTTACAAGAAATCTATTGCTAAAGCGCTACCAGAGAGTTCGAGGTTTGAACCATTAATGACAATGTATCTTACTGATGAGACTGATAAAGTAGAACTAATAAATGGTTTCAACAATAATGTATTTTTCGCAGCAAAATTATATCCAGCTAATGCCACAACAAATTCCAGTCATGGAGTTAAGAAAATTGAAAATCTATATAACATCTTTGAATTAATGCAAGATTCTGGAATGCCTCTTTTGATTCACGGGGAAGTGACTGATTCTAAAGTGGATGTATTTGATCGAGAAGAAGTTTTTATAGATAGAGAACTTTCACAAATAACTAAAAGATTTCCAAAATTAAAAATTGTTTTAGAACATATAACCACATCTTATGCAGTGGATTTTGTCCAAGAAAATAATATTGGAGCTACTATCACACCGCATCATTTACATATAAATAGAAATGCAATGTTTTTTGGAGGCTTAAATAGTGATTTTTACTGTTTACCAGTTGCCAAGAGGGAAAATAATAGACTGGCCTTAAGGAAAGCTGCAACAAGTGGGAAAGAATGTTTTTTCTTGGGAACTGATTCTGCTCCCCACCTGAGAAAGTGGAAGGCTTTTTGTGGTTGTGCAGGTATTTTTAATTCCCCAGTTGCAATAGAAAGCTATTTAACAGTATTTGAAGAGGAAAATGCTCTAGATAATTTTGAGAAGTTTGCAAGTTTGAATGGCTGTAATTTTTATAATGTGCCCCCAAATAAAGAAAAATTAAAATTAGTATCTAGACCTAATAAAATCGAAGAATTAATTCATGTTTTTGAAGAAAAAAATATTATCGGACAAATAAAACCATTTCATGCAGGTGAAACTTTACAATGGCAAGTCGAAGGGATAGTAAATTAAAAAATTATATTTAATCTGATCATTCATTAAAAGTGTAAATTTCCCAATTTTTCTTGGTTAAATTGTTCACTTTCGGCGTCGATTAAATATAGAAACTCCTTTTGATTGCGCAGGAGTCAGTAGACTTTCATGACTTGGAATCTCCTGAGAATCTAGTAATTAGTGGATGGGATTAGTTTTTAAAAGCTATTCCCTTTCTTAATTATCAAACTGTACAAATATATAGATCAATACATAATAAAATCTGCCGAGCATGCTAATCCAAAAAAACTAATATTGGATCAGCAGGAGCAATTAAATCCGAGTAGATTTATAAAATAAATGCAATGTAGGAAGTTATCAGTAATTAAATTTGTATAATTTAAATCGTATAGAAATAATATTTTTCATGATAAAGAATTATTTGTCTGCTTGGCAAAAGCCTTTTAATTTTCAAGGGAAATCGACTAGAAAAGAATACTGGCAATTTTTAATTTTAAATTCCATTATCTTAGGGTTTTTTCTTCTTATAAGAGCATTCGATTATGCTGATTATTACAGTTTTCCGAGTGCCATATCAATACCTCTTTATCTAATAGGTTTTTTGTTGTTTTTTGGAAGTACCTGGATTGCTCTTCCACTCACCGTAAGAAGAATTAGAGATGTTGGTATGTCATGGAAATGGATATTTTTTGTTTCTATACCATATATAGGCGCTATTTTTTTACTGATATTTCTTACTAGGTCATCAATGGTTTTTATTGATGGGAATGAATATTATTTAAAATACCCTACTAAAAAAAATCATATCATTGGATATTGGATTGGAGGCGTTGCATGGTTTGTATTCGGTTATCTTGGCCCTCTGATTATTGCTGTAAGCTCAATTAAATAATTTCCCCAGATGATTGTCTTTATCCTTTGCTATATCTTAATCTAACGAGACTATAGATTTCTAAATCATCACTTTTTAAAAATAATAATATGAATTATTAGAATTGTCCTTATATTATTAATAAAGAATTAAATGTAAGTCGTAAGAAATAAGGTTTAACTCGTTAAGAGGAAGTTCATATCTAACCTGACAAAAAGATCTTTTAATTGAGTTGATAATCCAGCGCTTTCACAAAATCCACAAAAGTGTAAATATTCGAAATTTTCTTGGTTAAATGGGATACTTTCAGCTACGATTATAGAGCGAAATTCCTTTGGGAGTGTGGCGGAATTGGTAGACGCGCCGGACTTAAAATCCGTCGAGCGATTTAGCTCGTGGGGGTTCAAGTCCCCCCACTCCCATAATTTAATTATTTATTTTTAGTGCTTACGATAACATCTAATAATTGTTATGTTTGAACTAAGAAGCCATAAATCAAAATGGAAAATATTTTCAATAATTCTTTCGCTATTTTAATTGCTTATATTCTGGTTATTTCTTTCTATTTATTAGTTATTCCATTATTATTATTCTACTGGATGAATAATAGATGGAATGTTATGGGCAAATTTGAAAGATTAGGAATTTATGGACTAGTATTTCTTTTCTTTCCAGGTTTAATTTTATTTTCTCCATTTTTAAATCTCAGATTAAAAGGAAGCAGTAAAGGTTAAATAATTGACTAAAGGTAAAGTTATACAATTAGGACTATTTGTCTCATTAATAGGATTAATTAGTTATGAAGTATCGCCCCAAATTGGGATTGATAATTTTACAGCAAGTACTATCTCAAGTTGTATCTTAATTCTGATTGTTATTACTTGGGTATCATCTTATGTTTATAGAGTTTTAAATGGAAAAATGACGTTTATGGAACAAAGGAAGCGTTATAGAAAAGAGTATGAAAAAATTGTTAATGATAAACTAGAAACCAAGTTCAATTCATTGTCAAAGGAAGAGCAGGAAAAGCTAATGGAAGATTTAGAAAAAAATCCATAAATTTTCATATAAAAAATCTGAAATTCATGAAAGATAACAAAATGCAAAAGACTAAAAATGAAACTTTATCTAAGGTAGATGAGAAGTTTTATGAGTTAAAAAATAATAAAAAGTTAGCTTTGATGCCTTTCATAATGGCTGGGGACCCCAATATTGAAATAACCTCTGAGATTTTATTAAAGTTACAAGAAAATGGAGCTGACCTTATTGAATTAGGGATTCCATATAGTGATCCTCTTGCAGATGGGCCTATTATTCAACTTGCTGCCTCTCGTGCTTTAAAGTCAGGTACCACCCCAATAAAAGTAATTACACTTTTAGAGTCTCTAAAAGGTAAATTAAATATTCCCATCATACTTTTTTCTTACTTAAATCCTTTATTATCTTTTGGCTTTGAACGGTTTTGTGAGATAGCATCCAATGCTGGAATCTCTGGACTAATAATTCCTGATCTCCCTTTAGAGGAAGCTTATAAATTTTCTAAAATAGTTAGTACCCATTCTATGGACTTGATTTTATTGGTGGCTCCAACTACTCCTTTTGAAAGAATGAAGAAAATATCCAATCATACAAAAGGCTTTACTTATTTAGTAAGTGTTACAGGTGTAACTGGGGAGCGAAGCAAAATGGAAAATAGAGTAGAAAATCTTATTGCAAAATTAAGAAAAGTAAACACTAATCCAATTGCTGTTGGTTTTGGTATATCTACCCCTGAACATGTAATTAAAGTTCGTGAATGGGGAGCAGATGGAGTAATTATAGGAAGCGCATTTGTAAAACGAATTTCTAGTTCAAGTGAAAAAGATGTTGTTGATCATGTTGGTGAATTTTGTAAAGATATGCGTTTAGCAGCCGATCAAAAAAAATAAATATTAAAGATAAAAAATGGATAAAAACACTAATTAGGGGATTTATAAATTAATAATAACTATTAAATTTATTTTTGTTATCTTTTAAGACTCTTCAGTAGGTAATAATCTTATTTGTTTCCTTCCAAGTTTAATTTCGAATTCATCACCTGCTTTTAAATCTAGAAGTGCTGTATATGCTTTCCCAATCAAAAGATTTCCGTTCCCTTGAACTGTAGCTATGTAACTTAGTTTTCTTCCACCTTTGCCAATACCTGCAACTCCAGCATCACCAAGATTAACCCCTTTTGCTTCTAAAAGTGCTTCATAAAATGCAGTGAAATTTAGGCGTTCACCCCCACTTTTCTTGGTGGAAACATATCCACAAGCGCGAACAAGGTCAGACTTGCTAACATCACCAAGTTCTTTGACTTTTGCAAGAAGATCGCTACCAGTCAGCATAATTAATTAAAAGAAAGTTCTTCTTAAATAAGATAGCAATTTGTGTGTAATATATGCAATTATTTAGTATATATTTATCCTATTATTTATCTTTATAAATGGAAAAGTTTGTAGTTTTTGGAAAGTACTGTGAAGATGCAATTATTAAAAGGGAACCATTTCGTGAACAACATCTTAATAGACTTAAAAACTTAAAAGATCGCAATATTTTAGTTACTTTAGGGCCAACAAAATGTAATAAATATTTGTTTGGAATTTTTAATGTTAATAACGAAAATCAATTAAGAGATTTGATTGAGGAAGATATATATTGGGAAAAAGGTATATGGATTAATTATGATATTTATCACTGGGTTCAGGCTCTTTAAATATGAATTATATATTTTGGTAAACTTTATTATTAATTTAAATAAAATTCTTTAAAGGAAATTAAATAAAAATAATATACATTCATAATATTATAATTTAATTATTCATGATATTTTTAGGAATCCATCCTATAGTTATGTATTAAAAGGGTAGTTTTTAAGAGCAATATATTTTCTCTGAATTCTATTTGTAATGCAATAAGATGATTTCTACTTAAAATATGATGTTCAAACAAAATATTTATTTATTAGTATCTTGATTGATCTGGTTTACTAATGAGTCTATATCTAATTGATTATATGGTGGCGTTTGGTTCGTTTCCGGATAATCATTTTTGATATTCTCTATCCAATTTTGTTCAATCTTTATAAGATTTTTTGCAATATTGAACATACCACCTTTTTTATATAAGTCTTTGATTTTTAGAATGATTTCAGAGGTTCTACTTGATTTAATATTTAGTTCATAGGCTAAATCCTTTTGTGTAAATCCATAGGATTTCAACCAATCCTTAATGAACGAGATTAGTTCTTTTTCTTCCTGTTGAGATAATTTACTCATTCAATAAAAAGGGAATAACTTATTGAGCTTGTTTTCTGCTCTTGCTCTTATTGAAGGGGTCATATATTTACTCCATATACTTAGTACTGCTGTGAGGGCTACAAAATCGTCACTAAAACCAACCAATGGCATAAAGTCAGGGAAAAGGTCAAATGGCATAATTAAATAGGCTAGCGCAGCCATTAAGGAAACTCTTACTTGCGCTGGAGTATAAGGGTCTATAGCCATCTCTAAAACTTCTAAGGCAGGCTTAGCAATCGTTCTTCCTGCTTTAATAAGAATCTTGATAATAATATTCTCATCAAATGTTGAACTTTCTAAAACTTCAGCATCATAAATTTTCTCTTGGTTTTTATAATTCTCTTTCATCTTTAATAAATGAAACTCTAAATATTTTACTGGGAATTTTTAGCTAATACTATCAACTAATCCATTCTGTATCCCCGCCTTTCTTAGTTTTCTCAAGGCACGTTGAACGACTTGTCGGCAATATTCCCTACTACAACTCATATGTCTTGCAACTTCAGCTAAAGTTCTCCACTCATTTGAACCATCCAAACCAAATCTCAGACTTACTATCTTTCTTTCTTTTTCAGTTAAATTTGCTTTATCTAATAAATTCCAAGCAGACGCAGTCCTTTCGGCTAATTCAGCTAATTCCATTGGAGCAGTTTGATCACTTGGAAGGATATCAACTAACTCAGAGGGATCTGACTTTGATTTAACAGTACCTTGAAGACTAACAGTAATACTTCTTAATTCGCAAGAAAGGAGTTCCTCAATTTCCTCCTTAGTTATTTTCATTTCTTCAGCCAGCTCATTGTTTGTAGGGGGAATCCCCTTAAGTTGCACAAGCTTTGATCTCGCTGATCTTAATTTTGTAAGTTTTTCATTGATATTAACAGGTATCCTAATAGTTCTACTTTGAGTTGATAATGCTCTATTTAATCCTTGCCTAATCCACCAATATGCATAGGTGGAAAATCTGTGCCCCCTAGATGGATCATATTTTTCTACAGCCCTTGTAAGGCCTAATGTCCCCTCCTGAATTAAGTCCAGCAATTCTAATCCTTTCCCTTGATATCTCTTGGCAAGATTCACAACCAATCTTAGGTTTGCTGTAATCATCTCATTTTTGGCTTTTTCACCAATTTTGATCTTTTTTCTTTCAGCTTCGGAATATTCACAAGCGGGACCTTTACCACCTGCCTCTTGACACCTATTTGAAAGTTGCACCATCTCTTGGACTTTTCTGCCCATAGTGAGTTCTTTTTCGGGGGTCAATAGTTGATGACGCCCTATTTCACCAAGAAAATCGCTTAATGAACTCAAGATTGACCCCAAAAGTTTATATATTTAACTTATAGTTAATTCAGTAATAAGCCATACATGTAATAATTAATTAATATTTAATTAATAATTTTTAATTACTTAATTAATTATTAATTCTGAAATTTTTAGATGAAACTACTATAATAAATTCTAAATTTTAATTATTTAATTTCTTCTTGATTCTAGAACAGCAAGTACATCTCTCCACTCAACACCTTTATGCATAAGGGCTACTTGCAGGTGATAAATTAAATCGGCAGCTTCATTTGAGATGGAATTTTTATCATTATCTTTGCAAGCCATTATAAATTCAGCGGATTCCTCTCCTATTTTTTTTAAAATAGTATTACTACCTTTTGTTAATAAATGATTTGTGTAACTTTTGTCTGAAGGATTTATTGATCTTTCATTAATGGTATTGAATAATTCAGAGCAAATATTTGAGAAGGGAGTTGTTATTTTCTCTTTTTTATAATTTTGATTAATTTGAATTTCGTTGAAAAAACAACTTTTTTCCCCAGTGTGACATGCACCTGAACCATTTTGTTCAATCAAAAGGATTAGTGCATCATTATCGCAGTCAAATCTTATCTCCTTAAGTATTTGGGTACTTCCACTCGTAGCTCCTTTTCTCCAAATTTCAGATCTTGATCTACTCCAGTAATGGACGTTTTTGGTTTCTAGAGTCATTGTCAATGATTCTTTGTTCATCCAAGCAAGCATAAGAATTGATCCGTCAAGCCAATCTTGTGCTATTGCAGGGATTAATCCATAATTATCAAAGCGTAGATCTTCTATCGAAAAATTAGTTGAATAAGTCATTATGTTCGTTATGTTAAATCCTACTCATTGTGTTTTATTAAAAATTATCCTAACAGTTAATTGATGTATATTCATTCTCTGAAATTTTCATGCAGTAAAAGTTACGAGGATTTTCCATGTTCGCATAGGCAATGGCGCCATGAAGGTCACTGCAGATTTGTGCATGGATATTCAAGATCATTCACTTTTTGGTTTACTGCAAAGAAATTAGACCTAAATGGTTTTGTTGTGGACTTTTCAAGTCTAAAGCCCCTTGAAAATAAACTAAAGCAGCAATTTGACCATACTTTCTTGATAAATAAAGATGATCCTTTATTGCATTACTGGGAAAAATTATATGACTTAGATGCTTTAGATCTGCGAATTATGGATAATGTGGGAATGGAATTCACTTCTGAATTGATTTGGAGATGGGCTAATGAATACTTGCATGATAAGGATAAGGGCAGAACATGTTGTTGGAAAACAGAATCAAAAGAAAATAAATCTAATAAAGCAAGTTATGAGAAAATTCCTGAGTGGTTCCAATCTTAGATTAAAGTTATTAAATTTCGAGTAATATAAAAGTCTTTAATTTAGATCTTTAATCAACAATTATCTCTCCATTAACCAGATAAATATTAACCTCGTCTTGATTAAGGTAATTATTATTCAATATATTGTTTGAAATTTTTGTCTCAATTTGTTTTTGAATAATTCTTTTTAAAGGCCTTGCACCATAGGCATTGTCGAAACTATTTTGGACTAGTTGGTTAATTGCCTCATCAGTAATTTTGAATTTTAAGTTTTTTTTGTTAAGTCTATTTTCTAAATTTTGAAGCTGGATTTTTGCAATTTCTTTTATATCACATAATTCTAAATTATTAAAAATAACTATTTCATCAAGTCGATTTAAAAACTCAGGCTTGAAAAATTTTTTAAGTTCAGAATCTACAATTTTTTTAATTTCATTTGTATCTTCTTTCCTAACTGATAAATCATTTATTGATTGACTTCCTAAATTACTTGTGAGAACTATGATTGAATTTTTGAAATTGATTGTACGGCCTTGACTATCAGTAATGATCCCATCATCAAGAACCTGTAAGAGAATATCTAAGATATCTTTGTGAGCCTTTTCTATTTCATCTAGAAGTATCAATGAATAAGGATTTTTGCGTACAGCTTCAGTTAGTTGACCGCCTGATTCGAAACCTAAATATCCAGGCGGCGCACCTATAATTTTGCTAACTGAATGCTTTTCCATATATTCAGACATATCTAGTCTTGTAATTGAAGAATTTGAATCGAATATAATTTCTGCTATTACTTTACTCAGCTCTGTTTTCCCAACACCAGTTGGACCTAAAAAGAGGAAACTGGCTAATGGCTTGCTTGGATCATTTAGACCCGTCCTTGATCTCTTAATGGAATCTGCAACAGCCCTAATTGCACTATCTTGACCAATAATTTTTTCTTTAAGAATCGACTCCAGGCTTAAAAGCTTATCTTTTTCTGACTGGTTCAAGTTCTGTACTGGAATAGAGGTCCACTTTGAGACAACTTCTGCAATATCATCAAAAGTTACCTCTTGCCTTAAAAGACTCGTCTCTCCTTTTTTGTGAGAATATACTAGGGATTCACTTTTCTCTTTTAATTTTTTTTGTAAAGAATTTAAAGTTCCAAATTCCAATTCTGCTGCTTTGTTGAGGTCAAAACTCCTTTTGGCTTGATCTATTTGTAATTGAATGGATTCAATTTCTTCTTTTATGGTGCTAATCTCATCAATTTCATCTTTTTCTTTTTTCCATTGAGCGCCTAATTCTGCCTGTCTATCTTTAAGTGATATAAGTTCATTATTGATTTTTTTTAATCTTGCTATAGAAAAATCATCTGTTTCTCTTTTTAAAGATAATTTTTCCATCTCAAACTGTAGAACTTTTCGATCAATTTCATCAATTTCTTCAGGTTTCGAAGTTATGACCATATTTAATCTTGAGGCTGCTTCATCGATTAGATCTATTGCTTTGTCAGGAAGAAATCTATCGTTAATATATCTTTCGCTAAGGGTGGCAGCTGCAACCAAAGCATTATCAGAAATCCTCACACTATGATGAACTTCGTATCTTTCTCTTAATCCTCTTAAAATTGATACAGTATCATCTATTGAAGGAGCATCAATTTTTATTTTCTGAAATCTTCGTTCTAGAGCAGGATCTTTTTCTATATTTTGTTTGTGTTCATTAATAGTTGTAGCACCAATACATCTAAGTTCTCCTCTTGCTAGCATAGGTTTTAATAGGTTGCTGGCATCTAAAGAACCTCCGCTGGCGCCTGCACCAACTACTGTATGAATTTCATCAATAAAAAGAATGATCTTACCGTCTGATTTCTTGACTTTCTTTAGGACATTTTTTATTCTTTCTTCAAATTCTCCACGATATTTTGCTCCAGCTAAAAGTGAACCCATATCTAATGAAATTAGTTGCCTATTTTGTAGTGCAGAAGGGACATCGCCATTAATAATTCTTTGGGCCAACCCTTCCACTATGGCTGTTTTGCCAACGCCAGGTTCTCCAATAAGAACCGGGTTATTTTTTGTTCTTCTACTCAATATTTGAATTGTTCTTCTAATTTCTTCATCCCTACCAATAACTGGATCTAATACCCCATCCCTTGCTGACTGGGTTAGATCAATACCATATTTATCTAAAGACTTATTATAAGTATCAAAGTCATTTTTTACTGCTGGATCTGACTTCATTTTATTTATAGTTTCAAGAAATTCTGGAATACTTTTTTGATTTAAAATTTGAAATCCATATTTATTATCATAAGTGAAACCGTAAACCAAGTGTTCTGTTGATATCACTACATCATCTAAATTATTTTTAATATCATTGGCTTTTAAAAATATTTTGTAAAGAGTATCACCAATATATAAATTTTCTTGTTTATTTTTCATTTTGGCCTTCGAATTTGATGAAGACATTATTTCTTTCTCCAGCTCTTTGAGATTTACATTATTTTTTTTTAAGATCTTTTTTGTAAGGTTGTCTTGTTTTATGAGAGCTAATAATAAATGGTCAGAGTCTACGTCTTGTTGGTTATTTTTATAAGCAATTTCTTTGGCCAAAATAAAACAGTTCCAAGCAGAATTTGAAAATTCGCTTGGAACTATTTTCATCAATTAAAATTAAGGTATGACTGAATTAAGTAAAAAAGAATACTTAACTACTAGAAGATTTATTGAACAACAACTTTACCTACCATTCCAGCTCCTCTATGTGGCTCGCAATAGTAATCATAAGTTCCTGCAGTGTCAAATGTTTCTTCCCAAGACTCTCCTGGGGCAAAAGCTAGGTCAGGATGACTTAATTCCTCATGCCCATCAAAAACAGCATTGTGAGGGGCAAGTTTATTATTGACGAATTTAACTTTATCACCAGCACTTATGGTTACTGTACTTGGTTCAAATGCAAGCATTCCAGCATCCGTACCAAGTTTTACTTCAACTGTCTTAGCTGAAACTGATGAAATACCTAGACCTAGAGTTAAAACTATTGCGAATAACCCTGCAAAGATTGAACGTAACATAATTAAAATTTAGTTATATATATATTACAAGGCTTTGGGAACCTAACTGTGAGAATTTTAATTGTTATTACAGCTTGGTAACTTTGATAACCTTAAAATATCATTCAGTGACTTACCATAACTTTTAAGTTTGAAAGTCTCAGGATTAGTGATGGTGACATGATTAAAGTCATATTTTTTGATACTGAAGCTATCCCACGGGGTGGTTTGTATGGGAAGAATTCTTAATAATATTTTTAGAATTTTTTTTGTAAGGGGTATCGCAAAATATCTCCTCATATTATTTCTTTTTAAAAGTGTAATTATGGCCTGATCAATTGAAATAAATTTCTGACCTAGTACAAATTTTCTAAAGCCTTTGTATTGATCTTCTTTATAATTTTTAATTAGAAACCCGCAAATTTGAGCGATATCATATGCATGTATAAAGTGAAATTTAGAATCGAGTTTTAAAAATCTTGCCAACCAAAGCCATTTCCTAATTTCTTTCAATCCACTAGTTAAATAACTCACAGGATATTTACTTTTTTTGCCAAGATTTCCTCCAAAAACCAAGGTAGGGAAAACAGCGAATGTTTTTTCTGCAAATGAGCTTTCTCTAAGTCTCTGGAAACATTCATATTTTGTTTGTATGTACTCCGTTCCATAAATTAATGATTCCCTCATTAATTCTGTTTGTTTATCAAGAATGCTAGCTGTTGAAAAATAAATAATCTTTTCTAACTTTTCCATATCAAGCATTTCAAGTAATTCTTCAAAAGCTTTAATATTTACTTCATATGCTCTTCTTGGATCTCCCCAAGCCGTAGCAGTATGTATTAGATAATTAATTTGACTAATTTCCTTTTTATATCTATTTGATTCTCTGATATCGCATACTATTAACTTGACTTTGTTATTTTCTTGAATATTAATTGGTAGCTTACTTTTATCTCTTACCATGAGATAAAGCCTTAATTTTGTGTTTTTTAAAAACCAATCAACTAAATATTGGCCAACACATCCATTCGCTCCTGTTATTAATAAGTTTTTATAGGTCAAGATTTTGACTAGTAAGTGAGTTTTTTTCCATGTTCAAAAAATGTTTGTGCATTTTCCTCTGGAGTACCAGGTAAAATACCATGACCTAAATTCAGAATATATTTCCTATCTTTGACTTTATTGAAAGTATCATCGATCCTTTCTTTTATTGATTGCTTATTTCCAAATAAAATGCCAGGGTCAACATTACCTTGAATTCCTATCCTATTAGGGATTCTTTTACAAGCCTCTTCTATATCTACTGTCCAGTCTAATGAAATTATATCTACCCCAGTTTTGGCCATTCTTTCTATTACTCCAGCACTTCCTGAAATGTAGAGAATAACAGGTGTGTCAGGGTACTCCTCTTTTACAATTTCAACAACTTTTTTTTGATAAGGTCCAGCAAAGATGTCATAATCTTGTGGGCTTAGTTGACCTGCCCATGAATCAAAAATTTGTACTACTTGCGCTCCAGATTTTATTTGATATTTAAGATATTCACCAATAGATTTTGCAAAATGATCAAGAAGTTTGTGAAGTAAATCTGGTTCTTTAAAAGCCATTGATTTTATTAAAGAATAATTTTTACTGCTTTTACCTTCAACTACATATGCAGCAAGAGTCCAAGGTGCGCCAACAAAACCTAAAACTGTTGCTTCATTATTCACATCTTTTTTTAGTGAAGAAAGAACTTGTCCAACAAATCTTAAACTCTCACTTGGATTTAATTCTTTTAAATTTTCTATCTGGCTAAGAGTTCTGATTGGGTCCTCAATTATTGGACCTTTACTTTCTATTATTTCAAAATTTATGCCCATCCCTGGAAGAGGTGTGAGAATATCTGAAAAAAGGATCACACCATCTGGTTTGAAAGCATGAAAAGGCTGCATTGAAATCTCATATGAAAGTTCTGGATTCTCAGACCTCTCTCTAAAGCTTGGGTAACGCTCCCTTAAATCCCTATAGATTTTCATATATCTTCCTGCTTGCCTCATCATCCATACTGGAGGCCTATTAACTTTTTTACCTAATGCGGCAGAAAGTAGTAGTGGTAAATTTTCACCCATTTTTCAATTCGATATGTTTTTAAAAATAAATTTTAAAATTCCAACTTAAAAATCTTACAATGCAAAGCATATCAAAAGCGTTATATGAACATTTATATGAAGCACTAAGTTAGATGGGTCCTCCTAATTTTTTTTTGATTGATGTTTGAAAATACTCACGCTTAATGGTGGCAAAGCAATGTCTAGAGCATTTTGATAATCATGAATATTGTAATTTATAGTTTCCTTACCTCCCATATTTCCTTTATTACTGCCTCCATATCTAGAGCTGTCTGAATTAAATATCTCTTCATAGAATCCTTCTAAAGGAACACCTACTTTATATGACCCATGAGTATTAGGTGTAAAGTTTGCAACTACAACAAGCCACTCATTGGTATCGCTTTCTCTTCTCATAAAACTTATGACCGAATTAGATTTGTCACTACAATCAATCCATTGGAATCCATAAGGATCAAAGTCATTTTTCCATAACGCAGGTTCATTTTTATAAAGTTCATTTAGGTCATCAACCAAGTTTCTGATACCTTTATGAGGTTCAAATTCTAGTAATTCCCATTGCAGATCATCCCAAACATTCCATTCTTGTCTTTGTCCAAATTCCATTCCCATAAATATCGTTTTTTTCCCGGGATGGGTCCACATATAAGTTAGTAAAGCTCGAGTATTTGCATATTTCTTCCAGTCATCACCTGGCATTTTATGCAATAGGTGACTTTTCCCATGGACAACCTCATCATGACTAAGAGCAAGCATAAAGTTCTCTGTATAGTTGTATGTTATTGAGAATGTCACACTATTTTGATGGAATTGTCTGAACCAAGGATCTATCTCGAAATAATCGAGCATATCGTGCATCCATCCCATATTCCATTTTAAATTAAACCCAAGTCCTCCCGTGTCTGTTGGCTTG
The DNA here is from genome assembly GCF_017696015.1 of Prochlorococcus marinus CUG1415. Lineage (NCBI taxonomy): Bacteria > Bacillati > Cyanobacteriota > Cyanophyceae > Synechococcales > Prochlorococcaceae > Prochlorococcus > Prochlorococcus marinus. The sequence goes on from NZ_JAAORL010000001.1 coordinate 553,654, forward strand.
GTCACCATCGGCCAAGTTGTTGATTCTTCAGCGATAGAAAGTGCACCAGGAAAATGTTGGAAGAGTACATGATTAGCCTGTTGAAGAAATTTAACAGCTTCTATGTTCTCATTCCCGCCATTCTCATTAGGTATCCATTCTCCATCTGGGCGTAGATAGTCTCTGTATAACATTGAAGCTACAGCATCTACTCTTATTCCATCGATATGAAATTGTTCAAACCAATAAACAAGATTGGCCACTAGGAAATTTCTTACTTCGTTTCTGCTGTAGTTAAAGATTAAAGTTCCCCATTCTTTGTGTTCTCCTATTCGTGAATCTCCGTGTTCGTATAGATGACATCCATCAAAAAATGCTAAACCATGTTTATCTTTTGGAAAATGACCTGGTACCCAATCAAGAATTACACCTATGCCCTCTTCATGACATTTATTTACAAACTCTCTAAATTCATTCGGAGTACCAAATCTACTCGTTGGAGCATACCAGCCTGTAACCTGGTATCCCCATGAACCATCAAAGGGATGTTCAGAGATTGGCATCAGTTCAATATGAGTAAATCCTCTCTCTTTCACATAAGGGATTAGTTTTTCTGTTAATTCTGGATAAGTTAATAATCTTGTTCCAGGTTTCAAATCTGCAGCAGGCACTGGATCTCTAAGATTTCCATTGTCTTCGAGATATTTATTATCTGTTGATTCATGAAGCCAACTTCCTAAATGCATCTCATAAACTGAAATTGGCTTGTTGATTTGAGTAGAGGAATCTCTATTTGTAATCCAAGAACTATCATTCCAATTAAAGTTATTCAATTTTGAAACTATTGAACCATTTTGAGGCCTGACTTCATGAAGGAAACCATATGGATCAGCTTTTTCATAAATATGCCCTTCTTGCGTTCTTATTTCATATTTGTATTTGTCTCCCTCTTTCATTATTGGCATGAATAGTTCCCAAATCCCTCCTAATCTTCTTTGCATAGGATGATGTCTTCCATCCCAAGAATTTATATCTCCAATTATCGAGATTGATTTTGCATTTGGAGCCCAAAGACAGAACATGACACCCTTTTGATTTTCATCTTCAATTAGATGAGCTCCCATTTTTTCCCAAATATGATGATGATTCCCTTCTGCAAAAAGATGCCTATCAATCTCTCCCATCCACTCTTCTCTATAAGACCATGGGTCATGTTGTGAATGAGTGATGCCTCCTCTTGAAATAGTTATTTCGTAATTAGAATTTGGATTTTCAGGCAGGATTGCTTCAAAAAGCCATTGATGATTTATGTTTTCGGCCTTATAGGTTTTATTTTTAAAATTTATTTTAACTTCATCTGCTTCAGGGATCCAAACCCTTATTACCCATTTCTCTTCATAAAAATGAGGACCTAAAATTTTTAATGGATTATCATTGCAACAATTTTCTAGGTTGATAGCTTCTGATTTAATCCAGTCTGCTTGATTTGTATTTATCATGACTGGTGGATATTAAGGATTAATAATATCAAATGATTAACCAAAAAAAAAATAATTTTTTAAAAAAAAGGGGCCATTTTCATAAATGTTTTACTAAGGCTAAAACTAAGAGTAATAATTCTATGAATTGCTGAAGGTGCTCCAACATTTTCTTCCCCAAATCCTGGATTAACTCCAATAGCAGGATAAGCTGCCGCTGAAATAGATAATCGAAGCTTGCTACCTTTAATCAAACAGATATTCGTTGGCTGCATAGTTATTGAATAAATGCATTCCTCATTTATTTTAGAGTTTTTAACTCTTAAGAATCCAGTTGAGAATTGATTTACCTTCTCACCATATTCTTCAACTAGAGATAAGGCAAGGCAGACATCAAAGTTTGGTTGATCACTTTTTATAGAGATTTCTAATTTAGGAATCCCTTTGAAATTTTGATCTTCCTCAAAAAACTTTGTTTGAAAAACACCTACATCCAAACGTTTATCAATAATATTTCTATTAAACTTTCCTGGATTTGGACCTAAATGACCACCTTCAGATGGTGTAGGCCTCCAAGGGTCGTTAACAATTGTGAACCAACCTGATCCTTTTGAATTTATGCTAAGACTTCCATCTTCAATTGCTATATTTGCGGTACCATCACTTTTAAGTCCAAAAATAAATTCAGGGTTAAAATCATTAACGAATTCGTCCCATTTATTTAATGAAATATTCCATATTTTTTTCTCTATTTTAGTATCATCAAAATTTAATTTTTTATCAAATTTTAAATGTTTATCAAAAAATTTTAATAAACACTCTTGTGATCCTTCCCACCAACTTAGATGTGTAGCATTCCCAATAAGTATCTCTGGACTTCCACCAGCTTCTTTTGATTTTTTATAAAGATCAAATGCACCTTTTAAATGTGGATCCCAAAGTCCTCCAATAATTAACATAGGTTTTTTAATCCATGTTGAAATTGGCTTGAATTCTTCAAATGGATAATTATTATTTAAATTTTTAAGCCATTCCAAGACAAAGCTATTAGGGTCGTATTTTTTTAAGATATCAAGTCCTTCCCTTAGATAACTTTTATTTTCTAAGGATAATCTTATCTTTTCCCATTCAAGTAAATTATTTTCTCTTTTCTTTTTTAGTCCTGCAATTTGCAGGCCCCATGCAATATTGTTATGCCACCAATATGCTCCTCCGTCTGAGCACCAATGATCTTTAATATTCAACCCAGTCATTGCTGGAGATAAACAATCGGGAGGCTCTGAATTTAATTCGCCAGTTAGTTGTGTAAATCCTTGATATGAAAATCCATATAAGCCAAGTTTCCCATTACATTCTTTTAAGGATCTCACCCATTTATGTGTTTCTGAAGTGTCGCTAGCTTCTTGTGTGAAACCATTGAAAACCCCTTCAGAAGATCCCATACCTCTAACATCCTGAATTATTACTATGTATCCTTTGTGAGCCCACCATGAAGGGTGAGAGTAGGTAATGGTTGAAGCAATTTTCCTACCGTAAGGTTGTCTCATTAATAATGCAGGCCATGGCCCATGACCATTGGGCAACCAAATCCTTGATATAAGTCTTACTCCATCTCTAAGTACCAGAGATTTGTCAAACCATCTTATTTGATGCATTTGGTTTTTAGTAAATCTCGGGGCAATAAAGACCAATTACATATATAGAATAAAATTCAGCGTTTACTAAAGATAGTTTATTCTTTTTAGAGACAAAATTAGTTGCTTTAACTGAAGTCGCAGATTTATTGTCTGCATTGTACTCTTTAAACTTTTTACATAATTTCAAACCTTCATTAGGATTATTTTTTGCCCTTTCTAGTAAGTTAGGTTGACTTAAAATAGGATTTAATGAAGATGAAAGCATGAATAAAACAAATAAAAAAGATTTCATTATTACTTACTTTTTTCTAAATTCTACATAAAAAATATTTTTTAACCAAGATTTTAAAAAGAATTGTAGATTTGCTTTGCTTTTTTAATCCATTTTTTTAAAAGAGCAAAAGTTATATCTGCTTCAGTTTTTACTCTTAGAATTCTTTCTAATCTCCCAATTTTTCGTTCTAATTCGTAAGGTGTACATAGTGATAATGATTTAATAGATCCAATACCGCAATGTAAAAGTAGATATGCTTTCGGTGGAGAAATTTCAATTTCTTTTTTAAATATAGCTATGGCTCTAATTTTTTTTAAATTATTTAATGTGCATAGTGGAGATTTTCTTTGGATCTCATTTATATCTAAGTCTGAAAGATTACTTAGTTTTTTAAAGTCAGTTAGATTATTTTGAATAAAAAAAGATTTCTCATGTCTAAAGTTAGTAGGCAAAAAATCTAAAAAGTTTTTGCTTTCCATTATTATTAGAGACTAATTCATTTTTACATTTTTCTGCACTTTCCCTATTATTACTGGTTTACTTACTCCCTCTGAAATTTTTTCGAGTTTCCTTAGCTTTATTTTTACGTTCGCACCCGACCTGCTACCTTTCCTCAGGTTTTCTGATAATTGCTCTAAAGTTGGTGCAATAGATTCTTCTGGGAAGTCATCCTCTGCTTTAGCAACAATTAAATCAAATCCGTTATCGTAAACAATTGGAACATATTTTGCACCTTCTATTACAACTTTTTCAGTATAACTTTGTATAAATGCCCAACTACTTAATGAAAGTAATAATGAGAAAATGGTTGCTCCTATTATTCGAAATTTAAACCCAAAATTAAATATAAAAGCTATTACAGTAGCCATTAAAAGGCATATTCCAAATAATCCAAAGATTTTGGGTGTGTTCTCTAATAGTTCAAAAAAAGACATTTAGTGGCTTTGACCTAATTAATTTCTTATATTTTGTAAGCCTACTCTATTTTTGGGTTCTAACTTGAAAAAAATTAGATCTCTAAATTTAAATACAAAAATTATTTATTTAGGGATAATCATGTCCTTAGGATTTTTAGGCACCTTTTTATTAAATAATTTTTTAAGAGAAACTTATAGCACCAAGAAATCAGAACTAGAAAAAACCATTGAGAATTTTTTAAATAAAGAGGTTGATTTAGGTGATTATGCTGGAATTAGATTTCTGGGGATTGCTATTGGGAATTCCAAAATTATTGATAAAAAAAATATAGATTCTGAAATTAAAGCTAAGAATATATATGTGGGGATTATGCCTTTAAGGTCTTTTTTAAATCAAAAATGGATCATTAAAATAAAACCTGAAAATACTGAAATTAATATTGATAGGGACTTTTTCAAAAGAGAAAAATTATATCTAAGTAATAAAAATATTTCTAAGTCAAATTTGAATTATGATTTAATTTTTAATTTAACTAATTATTCAAATTTTAAATTGAAAGGAATTGGATTAGATACTAAAATTAAGGGTGATCTTATATACAAGTCTGCTGATAAACAAATAATTGGAAATATAAAATCAAATTTTGAAGATAGGGGTAAGTTAGTATTTAAATTTAATAAGAAACTTAATAAAGACTTTTTGAAATTTGAGTTTTTTTCAAATGGGCTCAAACTTGGCTTGTCTGAATACAATGTTGGAAATAGACAATTTTTATTAAAGGAAGGGAAGTTTAAATCCAATTTTAAATTTTACAAAATATCAAACCAAGCAATTTGTAAAGGAGGATTCTCTTTAAATAAACTAAAACTAAATACCTATGGATTACAGGAAGATATAAACTCTGATTCTTTAAATTTTGGTTGTGAAAAAAATAATTTAATAGCTAATAATCTTGCATTTAAATATGGAAGTTTAATTTCAGATTTTAATCTTAATATTCCATTAAATCAAAGCGTTAATAAAATAGATCTTAAAGGAACAATTAAATTTGAAAATAGTTCAAACCCAGATGTCAATTTATCAGGGGGCATTCCATATTGGTTTGATAAAAGAGGAGTGAATTTTGGAAAGCTTAATTCTAAATTTGTATTAAATAGAACTAAGTTGGATAATTTAAATATTTTCAAAGGAAGAGGAATAAGCGGTTTTGTTACTGCTAATGGAGATTTTGGAGGAAGTATAAATAACCCTGAGCTTTTAGTTAAATTTAATGTTGATTATCCACAATACAAAAATATAAAAATCACAGAATTTTGGGGAGGTGAAATTAACAATAAAGATGATGAATATACAATAAACATGAATAATAGAAATACGCCAGTTCCATCTTTTCTTACAATTAAATATGATTCAAATATAAAACTTAAGAAAGTAAATTTCAGTAGACTTTCTCGATCCAAAAAAGGTTCTAATTATGGAAGCTTAAATATGGTTAGAAAGGGCGATAAGATTAATTGGGATGCCAAGAATTTTCCTCTCAATGAACTTCAAATGGCGATAGGAAATGATAAGTTTGATAGGATTAGTGGAAATATTAATGGAACGGGATTTTTCTCGCTAAGTGATTCTTCCTATAGTGGAAGACTTGCTTGGAGTTTAGGTGAATATAGAAATATCAAATTTGCTAATTCTTTATTTTCTTTTGAAGTCAGAGACGATAATTATTATTTAAATTCTTCTTTATATCCAAATGATGGAGGAATAATAGAAATTAATAATTATTCATCTAATAAAGAAATTTATGATATTAGTTTTGAAAATGTAAGTACAGATTGGACATTACTAACTATAGTTGATATTTTAGATTTTGATAATAATCAAATAAGTAAAAATAAGAAGTTAGAAAAAATAAAAAATTTAAATAATAATAAAAATAAAATAAGCAAAAATAAGACGTCGGGAAAACTAAAAACTTTAAATATTGATTTAAATAAAAAATCTTTAGAGGAAAAGGTCAATTTCATTAAAAACTATAATGCAGTAAATCTTTATTCTGGGGATAAATATAATTTAAAGAAACTTATTAAAAAATTCGATGGTAGATATAATGCAGAATTACTAATAGATGCTAAAGAAAAAAATAATTTAAAAATAAAAAATGCTTACCTTGATGGCGCTATAGAATTAAATAGAAATACCTCTATTAGTAAAAAAGAAAAAATTTCGTTGCGTTTTAATGGAGGATTAATGAAAGGTAATGGAGAACTGAATGTTGATAAAATCCCTCTGAAAACTTTAAACTTATTATTAGATAACCCAATAGATTTAAATGGCACTTTGAATTTTAATTTAGAGTATGATCTTGACAAAAACTTCTTAGAAATAGAAGAAATAAATTCAATCAATACATCAATTAATGAAAATAAGTTTAAATTTAGCAAAGGAGAGATTAAGGTTAATGATCAAATAGTTACAACAAATTTAAAATTAAAATATGATAATTCCAACATTCCTATATACCTCAAAGGTTCTATCCCAATAAAAAATAAACCAGAAAAAAAAGATTTAAAACTTACTTTTGGCGGGGACAAACAATTTATTGATATTATCAATTTTTTATCTCAAGATTATTTTGATTTTAAGAAAGGAGACCTTTTTTATACCTTTAAAATTAGAGGTTCAATTGAAAAGCCAGAAATATCTGGAAGATTGAATATAATTGATTCAGATGTTGATATTCTAGATACTAATTTAAGAAATATTAATTCGAGAGTTTTTTGGAATTCTTATGAAAAAGATTCAAAAATAATAAATGATATTGAAATCATAGAATTTGAAGCAACAGACGAGGATAAAGGGACTATATCCATTACAGGAGTTCTTCCTCTTTTTATAAAAGATGATTTAATTGAAAAAAAGATTAGTTTAGAAACAAAAAACTTAAATCTAGTTTCTGAAAATTTTAACTACATTTATGACTCAAATTTAAATGTAAGAGGATCAATTTTAAAACCCATTTTTTCTGGGGATATAACCTTGAGGGATGGTTCTTACAAATTAAAAAATTTTAATTTAGCAAGCAAGGAAAATAAAATAGATTGGGAAGAACTGACTTGGAATTATGATGATCAAATTGAAATAATATCTGATGAAACCCCTTTTAGCTTAGTTGAGTTAAGGAAAATTATCCCAAGTTATTTGCATACTTTTAGCTTTGATAATTTGAAATTAAAACTTGGACCAAACTTTAGAGTAGAGTACTTAAATATAATTAAAACTCAATTATCTACTAAACCTCCAGGCACTGATTTAATAATAAATGGAAAAATAAAAGAAGATATTGACAAAAAAGAATTTAATTTAAAAGAAGATGATGATAAGAAATGTGGTTCTTTATCCTTACAAGGTCGTATTAACCTTATGAATGGAATAGCTAATTTGTACACAACACCATTTAAGCTAAATAAAAATAATGATAACCATTTAGCTTTTGCATCAAGAAGTTGTTTGGTTCCCTTAGTTAATTTTTCTCTTATTAGTAAAGTTCCAGAACCAATAAGAAAGATCAATCAAAACGACAAAGAAAATGACTCTTCAACTGATTTGAGTACTAATGATAATTCAAGAGACTTTGCTGCGATTGGTATTGGGAATACAAGACTTATAAGAATTGAGGCCTCATATTATGGATACTTAGATGAATTAAGATCCAGTAATAATATCTTTTTGAGGAGTACACCCAGCTATAACCGCTCTCAAATTATTGGTTTAATGAGCGGTAATTCAGCTAATTTAATTAATCGTACGTTTATTTCTCGAATTAATAATGCAGATGCATTTAGTGAAAGATTTCAGCTATCTTTATACCCCGCATTAATAGAAAATAATGATTCTCTAAATAATATTTACGCAAATGATAATTTAGATCTAGAAAATAGTGAAGGGTCGATTTCTAATATTGGACAATCTTCAGAAGAATGGATCACAGAAATTGGTTTTGATATTACTGATAAAGGTTGGATAAACTTTGCAATTCAAACAATCCCAGGAAGAGATGACATACCACCTCAAGGAATTTTAACTTTACAACATAATGAATTCTTTAATGAAAACATTGATTTGGAAGTAACAGGTTCTACTGATTCCAAAGGAGATTGGAAAAGTCAATTGCAATTATTCTGGAGATATTAAGTCATAAATAAAGTTGGTTTAAAGAATCGTTAATTTGAATTATGATTAATTTAACTAGAAACTATTATGGCCAATATCTTTGAAGTTTCTCAACCAGAGAATGATCTTTTAGAAAAAGCTGATCAAGTTCGTTTGGCATCAATAAAAATAAGTCAGACTGAAAATAACAATAGAATTAAAGCCTTAAATTTTATGGCTGATTATCTAGAGAAAAATACTACAGAAATTTTAGAGGCTAATCATGAGGACTATACAAGAGCAGAAAAGAAAGGTATTTCAAAGGCTTTACTTTCTAGATTAAAGTTATCAAAAGAAAAATTAACTTCAGGAATTGAAGGAGTAAGAAAAGTTGGAGACTTGGTTGACCCTGTAAATCAAGTGCAAATCAGAAGAGAGCTATCCAAGGGATTGATCTTAGAAAGAAAAACTGTGCCTATCGGAGTCCTAGGGGTTATTTTTGAATCAAGGCCAGATGCTGTAATGCAGATTAGTTCTCTAGCAATAAGATCTGGTAATGGAGTTATGCTAAAGGGCGGAAGTGAAGCTAATTCAACAAATACTGCAATAGTCAAAGCATTGCAACAGGGTTTGCAGGAATCAGGCCTTGATAAAAATGCAATATGCTTACTTAAAAGCAGAAAAGATAGTATGTCGATGTTAAATCTTGAGAAATATATTAATTTAATAATTCCTAGAGGAAGTAATGAATTAGTAAAATTTATTCAGGAGAATACAAGAATACCCGTATTAGGTCATGCTGATGGAATTTGTCATTTGTTTATAGATAATGAGGCAAATCTCGAGATGGCTTTATCAGTGGCTTTGGACAGTAAAATTCAATATCCTGCAGCATGTAATTCTATTGAAACTTTATTAGTACATAATGAAATTGCACCAGTCTTTCTAGAAAAGGCTATACCTTTGTTTAATTCTAATGACGTTAAATTGATTGGAGATGAAAGATCAGTTGAATTAGGGTTAAAACATGAGGCTAGTCTAGAAGATTGGCAAACTGAATATTTAGATTTAATCTTAGCGATAAAAATTGTTGATGATCTTGAGGAGGCAATCACTCATATTCAAAAATTTAGTTCAAAACATACAGATGGAATAATTACTGAAAATTTAAATACTGCTAAGAATTTTATGAATGTAGTTGATAGCACAGGTGTTTTTCATAATTGCTCTACTAGGTTCGCAGATGGGTTTAGATATGGATTCGGAGCTGAAGTTGGGATATCAACTCAAGCTCTGCCCCCAAGAGGACCTGTAGGTCTAGAGGGTTTGGTTACATATAAATATTTCCTAAAAGGAGATGGGAATATAGTTGATGATTTTTCATCTGGGAAGGCTATCTATACGCATAAGGATCTTTAAATTTTTTGAAGATGGAAACATTTTTAAAAATTGAAAATATTAAACTTTGGGCTAGAGTGGGTGTCCTGTATGAAGAAAGGCAATTAGGTCAACTATTTAGTTTGGATATATTTTTGTGGACTGATTTTGAAAAGTGTACTGCAAATGATGATATAAAAAAAACAGTTGACTATTCAAAATTAGTTGAAATTTTAAAATATCAATCAAAGAAAATATATTGTTTCACAATAGAAAAATACTCAAACGAAATTTTAGAAATTATTGATAAGGAATTTAAGCTTTCTAAAATTAAAATTATTTTGACAAAATGTAATCCTCCAATTACTGGTTTTGATGGGAAGGTTTCAATAGTAAGAATTCTTGAAAACAAGTAAAAGTTTTGGAAAAAAGAAATCCCATTATTTTGATTCATGGTCTTTGGAATACTTCAACTATTTTTTCTTCTATTACCTCAAAACTTGATGAAATTGGAATTGAATATTTCGCCCCAACTCTTAATCATTCATTAGGAATGACTTCTATTATTGATTTAACAAATGTGTTGAACGAATTAATATTAGAGAAATACGGTTTAGAAAAAGAAATAGATATTTTAGGATTCTCTATGGGAGGAATAATTGGTAGATATTGGCTTCAAAAATTTAATGGATATAAAAGAACAAGAAGATTAATATCTTTAGGTTCCCCTCATAAAGGAACATTGATGGCTCAATTAGTACCTAAATACCCTTTTCGAGGAATATCAGAAATGAAAATAAATAGTAAGTTTTTGAGAGAACTTGCAAAAAATGATATTTTTCTTGATGATGTAGAGTGTATAAGTTTTTTTACTTACTGGGATCTAATGGTTTTTCCTTCCTGGTGGACTAATTTAAATTCAGGAGAAAAAATATCAGTAAAAGTATATAAACACAGAAATTTAGTAAGAAATAATTCTTCTGTTAAAAAAATAATTGAGACAATTATGATGTAGCTCCAGACAAACCCAATTGTCTTATTAGGGAATCTGTTTGTGGCTCTCTCCCCCTGAATAGTTTGAATATCTCTAGTGGAGATAAGCTTCCTCCTAAACTAAGTATTGTGTCTTTAAATTTTTTTCCTATTAACTTTAAATCTTCAGTATTTTCCAGATCAGCTTCTTCAAACATAGAAAAAGCATCAGCACTTAGAACTTCAGCCCATTTATATGAGTAATATCCTGCAGAATATCCACCTGCAAATATATGACTAAAACAACAAAGGAATTGATCTTCTTGAATTGGAGCAATTACAGTTGTTTGTTCTGCAATTTCTCTTCTGATTTCATCTGCGGTTTTACCTTTGTTTTTATCAATATTACTGTGCAATCTGAGATCTGTAATCGCAAAATGAAGTTGTCTAAGAGTTGCCATCCCACAATTAAAAGTCCTGTTTTTTAAGATTTTCTCAAAGTTTTCATCGGATAATTTTTCTCCTGTTTGATAGTGTTTAGCAATATTCAATAGTGTATTTTTATGGAAACACCAGTTTTCCATAAATTGACTTGGAAGTTCCACTGCATCCCATTCAACATTATTGATGCCAGCAGCTTGAGGGAGATTTACAGTAGTAAGCATATGTTGAAGACCGTGACCAAATTCATGGAAAAGTGTCTGAACTTCTTCAAAACTCATCAAACTAGGTTTGTCTTTTGATGGGGGAGTCTGATTACAAACAAGATAAGCCACAGGCAGGGTATTATTGCCAACATTATTTTTATTCAAACATTCATCCATCCAGGCCCCTCCTCTTTTTGATTCCGGTCTAGAATATGGATCGAGATAAAAAGATGCTATTTTTTTATCTTCTTTATCGAGGATATTAAAAAACAAAACGTCATCATTCCAAGAAGGTGCTTCATTAGTTGCTTCGACAACTTTAATTTCAAATAACCTTTCGCTTAGTCTAAATAAACCTTTTAAAACATCATTTAGAGGGAACCAAGGCCTCAAAGACTCTTGATCTAAATTGAACTTTTCCTTCCTAAGAATCTCAGACCAATAACTAATATCCCATGGCTCAATAGTCTCGGATTTTGGAAATCCATTATCTTTAGCAAATTTGTGGAGAGATTGTAATTCCAATTTTGCGGTTTTAAAAGCTGGTTCTCTTAATTCCTCTAAAAGGGTTTCAACATTTTTAATTTCTTTGGCCATTTTCGTTGACAAACTTAGTTCTGCCCAACTTTTATACCCAAGTAGATGAGCCTGTTTAGTTCTGAGAAATAATATCTCTTCAATAATTTGAGAATTATTTTTTTCTCCTTGAGACGCCCTGTTTACAAATGACTTATAGAGTTTTTCTCTGAGTTTTCGGTCAGTGGCATATGTCATAAAAGCTGTATAAGTTGGAATATCTAGACTTAATTTCCAAGGGCCATTTATAAAGTTAACTTGGCTATCTTTCTTTAAGTGATTATGAGCTGATATGGCCATTAGTTCTAGAACTCGTTCAGGAAGGCCTTCAACTTCAGATTTTTTATTTAAAATTAAAAACCAATTGTTTGTAGCATCAAGAACGTTGTTGCTGAAATCTGTTGATAGCTTGCCAAGCTCTTCTGCTATTTTATTGAAATCTTTTTGATCATTTTTTTGTAGTGAAATTCCTCTATGTTGCATCTCAAGAATTTCTTTATCTAAAATTCTGTTTTTGATTTGATCAAAGTTTTTTGACTCTTTAAGCTTGACTAAAGAATTGTAAATTATTTTACTTTGCCCAAATCTGTTACTCAAGCTAATAATCTCGGGAAGAAATTTTGAATAAATATCTCTAAGACTTTCAGAGTTATTTACTGCATTTAAGTGGCTTATTACCCCCCAACTCCACCTGAGAACTTCATTGACTTCATTTAAAGGATTTATTACTTTATCCCAAGTTAAATCGTTCTGAATTAAATGATTAGATAGATTTTTCTCTATATTTTTGAAATCATTGCCTATCTTTTCTAATACACCTGGAAATTGTTTATTTATAGTTTCTGGAGTGAATTTTTTAAATTCTGGTAATTCTCCATATTTAAAAATTGAGGTTTCCATTTTTAAGGCAAATTAAACTTAACTAATATTCGATATTATCCCTACTAATTTAGCTAAAGTTAACTGCTGACTGAGAGCATTAGTTGAAGATTCATATAAATTTATGGCGATCTTTGGCCAAAAACCTATCACTAAAGTAGGCAACAATAAACTGAAACCAATTGTCAATTCTCTACCATTCATTTCTTTAACTGTAGCTAGTGCAGGAATTCTGGGGCCAAAAAATACTCTCCTACACATCGACAGTAAATAAATAGGAGTGAGTACAAGACCGATAGCTGCCATAAGAATTGTGATTGATCTAAATATAGAACTGAAGCCTTCTTGACTTGTGATACCTAGAAATATAGTTATTTCGCTAATAAAACCACTCATTCCAGGCAATGCTAGAGAAGCTAATGAGCTTGCTAAGAAAAAAGCAAAAGTTATCGGCAAGACCTTTGCTAATCCACCCATATTTGGAATTGAAAGAGTATTTGTTCTTTCATAAAATGATCCCGTAACGAAAAACATAGCTGCTGCAATAAGCCCGTGACTGATCATCTGGAGCATTGCTCCGCTAATCCCTAAAGCATCCACTGCTCCAATCCCCAAGAGAACGAAACCCATATGACTCACTGAGCTACATGCAATTCTTCTTTTAACATTATCTTGTGCGAATGCATTTAGTGCCCCGTAAATTATATTAATGATTCCAAGAATGATTAATGCAGGGGCAATTTGCAGATGTACATCGGGTAATATTTGAACGTTGAATCTTAATAAAGCGTAGCCTCCCATTTTTAAAAGTATTCCAGCAAGTAACATTGATACTGGTGCATTAGCCTCTCCATGCGCATCGGGTAACCAAGTATGAAGTGGAAAGATAGGAAGTTTTACTCCAAAACCAATTAAAAATCCAAGATATGATAACAATGCTAGGCTTCCGGTTACGTGTTTATTTGTTAAGTCGGTAATATTTAAAGTAAAGGTATCGCCACTCAAGGCAAGTGCTAAACCACTTATGAGTATTAATAAAGAAGCTAAAGCTGTATAAAGAATAAATTTAGTAGCTGCATATAATTTCTTTTTCCCTCCCCATATAGCAATAAGAAGATATACCGGAACCAACTCTAGTTCCCAAGCTAAGAAAAATAGCAAGAAATCTTGAGAAAGGAAAACTAGTGCCTGAGCAGATGCTTGCACTAATAATAGGGCAAAATATAAATTAGATTTTTTCTTTATTTTCCAACTTGCTGCAGCGGATAAGAATGTAATTAACCCACTCAAGGCAACCAAAGGAGCAGATAATCCATCTAAACCTAGAGACCACTCTAAGCCTATTGAAGGTAACCAAGTAACTCTTTCCATAAGTTGCAAGGAGCTATCTGTAGTATTAAATTTTTGGAAAAGTACTCCCACTATTAGTAAAAAATCTATAAATAAAAAACTTAATGAGATATTTCTAGGGAGTGTATTATTTTCTCCTTCCTTAGAACTCAAGAAAGGCATTATTAGTGCCCCAATTAAAGGCAGTAAAACAATTGAGGATAGCCAAGGAAAATATTCTAAATTCATTTATGGAATGAATAATTTTTTTATTCTAGTTGAAGTTGTACTAGCTTGAGACTATAACATTAAAAATGTCTAAGTAAAACTACTTACCCGCTATAGTACTAAATTGACTACCTGTTGTTTGAAGGTTTAAAAATGGGGCTCTACTAGCCACACCTAACTTCTCCCATGCTTTTACCATCGCTTGACTAATCATTTTGCCATTTTCCTTTTTACACAAAGCTAATATACTTGGTCCAGCCCCACTAATTGCGCATCCTAAAGCACCTGCCTGAAGCGCGGCATTTTTGACTTCTAATCCACCTTTAATAAGTTTCCATCTGTATGGTTCATGTAGCTTATCAAACATTCCCTCTTTTATGAGTTCATCATTTCCTGCTTTTAAGCCATTTAGTAATAAAGTAAGTGCTCCCATATTTATCACTGCATCTGACATTGGTACATTCTTAGGCATAACCTTCCTTGCTTCACTTGTGCTTAAACGAATCGCAGGTATTGCTACAACAGCTTTAATGGAATCGTGCCAATCACATCTTATGATTCTCCATCTTTGAGAAGATGACCGGGCTGTCAAACAAAGCCCCCCCAAGAGGGAGGGAACTACATTATCAGGATGACCTTCTATATCAATAGCAAGTTCTAAGAGTTTTTCTTTGGGCAATGGTGAGTTCATTATTGCATTTGCTCCGATTAGTCCCGCAACTATTGCTGTAGCACTGCTTCCAAGTCCTCGTGCAGGTGGCACCGCCAACTTAACTCTCGCTTCAAGTGCAAAAGGCTCCATATTTGTGCTCTCCCATACTTTCTGAGCCGCTCTAAAAACTAAGTTTTCAGGTCCACCTCTTAAATGATTACCATCTGTACTCTCCATTATTAAATCAAATCTCCCTCCACCGCCTTCAATTCTTGTAAAAATAAATTCATTATATAGATCTAATGCTGCACCAAGGCAGTCAAACCCAGGACCTAAATTGGCAGTCGTAGAAGGTACTGTTACTCTTATTTTTTTTCCTACTTCAGGAATAGACATTTTTTTACGTAGTGTTTAAAAGCATTTTTGCTCTGCAGGCTGCACTAAAGAGTCCAAACTCTTCATCTGAAATCACTCTCAGAGGTATTGTTCTAAGAATATCTTTTAATCTTCCTTTATCAAAAAATTGTTTCATAAATAAATCTGATTTAAAGTTTTTGAAATGTTTTGGTGCAGTTCCTCCAGAAATCCATAATCCCCCAAAGCATAATTCTTGAAGAGCAACATCTCCCAATAAAGAGGCATAAGCGCTTAACCAAATCCTTTCAACTTCAATCATTATTTGATCCCCTTCTTCAGAAAGATTACAAATTTTTTCGGGCAGCTTTTTTCTCAAACTATCAGAAATTTTAGTTTCTATAAAAAATTTTTGTAAAGGATGGTTTTTGGCATCAGATTTGCTAAGTCTCCATTCAGCAATTCTTGATAAACCAGTACCGCTAACGATCCTTTCACAAGATATCCTCTCAATATTTAAAGAATTTTTGAGCCAAGTCTTTAAGTTCCACTCTAATTCTGACTTTGGAGAGTATTCAACGTGTCCACCTTCACTAGCTAAAACTTTTACCTCCCTTCCTGATATTAGACCTCTTGCAATGCCCAAACCAGTACCGGCTCCAACAATAGCATGCAAATCATTGTTAGTCCCTGCAGATATTGATCCATTCTGGATAGTTGAATATTGATTTTTTTTTAAGAAAGGAATTCCATAAATTTGTACTGCAAAATCATTAATTAGCTCGCATTGTTCAAATTTAAATTTATTTTTTAATTTATTTCCTGAAATATTCCATGACAAGTTCATTATTTTTGCGTTGTTGTTAGATAAAGGACCAGCTACAGCGAAACATGCAGAAGAAGGATGAGTAATATTTTTGCATTCATTTTTGAGGAAATCTTCTAGGATCAGTTCAAAAGAATCCCAATCAGAAGATATATACTTCTTCTTGAATAACAATTTAGGTGAATCATCATTTATTACACTTTCAAATATTCCCAATAGAACCTTGGTACCTCCTAAATCACAAGCCAGAAAATTCATCTATTCGAAATTATTGTGTTCTTCCTTTTTTTTCTATTAATTCATCCATTAATTTGTATAGATTTGGTAGGTCGAAAATTCCTAAACTTGTTCCATCCAAAGCTCTTAAAGCGACTGAATCAATTTCCTCTTCTTTATCCCCAATAACTGCAATTAAGGGAACTCTCCCTAGAGTTGCCTCTCTTATTTTATATCCTATTTTTTCATTCCTAACATCAACTTTTGATCGGTAACCATTATTATTTATTAATTCATTAAACGTTAAACACTTTTCAATATTTCTATCCGTAATGCTCAATAAAATTATTTGATAAGGCGCAAGCCAAATTGGGAATTTTGCCTCATATTGTTCAATTAAGATTCCGATAAATCGCTCAAAGGATCCTAAAATTGCTCTATGAAGCATAACTGGATTTCTTTTCTCATTATCAATATCTACATAAGTTGCATCCAACCTAATAGGCATTGAGAAATCAACCTGAATAGTACCGCATTGCCAAACTCTATTAAGACAATCTTTTAAGGAGAATTCTATTTTGGGACCATAAAAAGCCCCCTCTCCTGGTTGGAGTTCCCATTTGAGGTTCTTATTATCGAGAGCTTTGGTAAGAGCCTCCTCTGATTTATCCCAAATCTCTTCACTACCTACCCTTTTTTCAGGACGGGTTGATAATTTGATAATAATTTCATCAAAACCAAAAGTTTTATAAACCTCGAAAACAAGATCTATAAAAGTTGATACCTCTTCTTGAATTTGCTCTTCTGTGCAGAATATATGTGCATCATCTTGTGTAAAGTTTCTTACTCTCATTAAGCCGTGCAGTGCACCAGAGGGCTCATTTCTGTGACAAGAACCAAATTCAGCAAGACGAATAGGTAAATCCTTATAACTTTTTAAACCTTGATTAAATACTTGTATATGGCATGGACAATTCATTGGTTTAATTGCATAAGTTCGATTTTCTGATGCAGTAGTGAACATATCGTCTCTAAATTTTTCCCAATGACCGGATTTTTCCCAAAGAGATTTATCAACAGCTTGTGGGGTTTTAATTTCTAAATAATCATTTTTTTTGAGTATTTCTCTTATGTACTTTTCCAGTACTTGGTAAATTGTCCATCCATTTGGATGCCAAAAAATCATTCCTGGAGATTCTTCTTGTATATGAAATAGTGAATGTTTTTTACCAAGTTTTCTATGATCCCTTTTTTCCGCTTCTTCAATTCTTGTTAAATAATCTTTGAGTTCTTTTTCTTTTGCCCATGCAGTTCCATATATTCTCTGTAATGATTCATTCTTACTATTCCCTCTCCAGTATGAACCTGATAACTTAAGTAATTTAAAGTGTCTCAAATGTCTAGTATTGGGTACGTGAGGCCCTCTACACATATCGATATATTCTTCGTGTTTGTATAAATTTATGAGCCCTTCTTCAGGAATTTCTTCAATTATTCGTAATTTAAAAGTCTCATCTCTTTCTTTAAACG
The DNA here is from genome assembly GCF_017696015.1 of Prochlorococcus marinus CUG1415. Classification (NCBI taxonomy): domain Bacteria; kingdom Bacillati; phylum Cyanobacteriota; class Cyanophyceae; order Synechococcales; family Prochlorococcaceae; genus Prochlorococcus; species Prochlorococcus marinus. The sequence goes on from NZ_JAAORL010000001.1 coordinate 571,675, forward strand.
TTTTAATTGCCTCTTCTTTAGAAACTTGTAAAATTTCAACGTCATAGTTTGTTTTTATTAATTTATTAATTCTGTTTTCGATTTTTATTAAATCTTCAGGAGTAAATCTGTATTCAGAGAAAATATCATAATAAAAACCATCTTCAATTACAGGACCAATTGCCATCTTAATATCAGAGTAAATTTGTTTAACTGCATGACCAATAAGATGAGCAAAAGAATGTCTTATTATTTCAATGCCTTCTTTATCTTTTGATGTGATGATTACAACTTCGGAATCTCTACTTATAGGAATAGTTGCATCAAGGAGAACATCATTTACTTTTCCAGCAATTGTTGCTTTAGCTAATCCAGCGCCTATAGTCTGGGCAATTTCTAGAATAGTTACAGATTTTTCGAAAACCTTTTTTGAACCATCTGGTAAGGTAATTATTGGCATATTTTATTTCTCCATTTCAAAGAATCCCAATTTTGATTTAACTCTTTTTAAAGTCTGATTTGCTAAATTTTCAGCTTTTTCCTTCCCTTCATCAAGGATTTTATTTAATTGATAGGGATCATTAATTAATAATTTATATTTTTTCTGAATAGGTTCTAGTGATTCAATAAGTTGTTCTGTAATTAATTTCTTAAATGTCCCCCATCCAGTCTCTGATAAATCATTTTCACATTGAGAAATTTCTTTGCCAGATAATATTGAATAAATCATCAAAAGATTCTTAGATTCTGGTCTCTCAGGGTTGTTAAATTCAATTCCAATAGAACTGTCACTTTTTGCTCTTTTTATTTTTTTCGTTATTACTTCAGGAGCATCTAATAAGTTAATACGACTGCCTTCATTAGGATCACTTTTGCTCATCTTTTTTGAACCATCAATTAAACTCATTATTTTTGATCCATTCTTCATGATTATTGGTTGAGGGATTTTTAAAATATTTTTATCCCTACTAAATCTGGCATTAATTCTCTGTTGTGCAATATCTCTGGCAAGTTCAAGATGTTGTTTTTGATCCTCACCTACGGGTACAAAGTCAGCGTCATATAGAAGAATGTCTGCAGCCATTAGGATCGGATAGTCAAATAATCCAATAGATACATTATTCCCCTGTTGTATGGATTTTTCTTTGAATTGAATCATTCTTTCCATCCAATTTATTGGGGTCATGCAATTCAATATCCAACAAAGTTCTGAATGTGCGGAAATCTGACTTTGGACAAAAATAGAGCATATATTGGGATCTATTCCACAAGCGACGTACAAAGCAGCAGTAGAGATAGTGTTCTGAGATAATTCTTTGGGATTATATGAAGCTGTGATTGCGTGCAAATCAACTACACATAGAAATGTTTCATATTGCTCTTGAAGCGTAACCCAATTATTTATGGCCCCAAGCCAATTCCCAATATGTAAATCACCAGTTGGTTGAACTCCCGAAAGAATTCTTTTTTTATTTGCCATCCTCTTCTACTGCGCTAGATTGGATCTCTTCAGTTGATGTACTTTTTACAGGTCTTGCAAAAGGGTCAGGTGCTGTTTTTGTCTTTTCTTCATAAGAATTTTGTGATTGTCTATTCGGAGAAGAGTTTTTATTATTTTTTGCATATTCTTTAATTGATTCAATCAATTTTTCGTCTTTGATCATTTCGCTAAGCGTTCTAACAGAGAAACCCAGAACTGCAACGGTAGATCTTAATTCAAAGGTCTCTTGTATTGATTTAACAGCTTTCATTTCGTTATCACTCAATCTTATGCGGAATCCTCCTCCATCTCTTCTGCCGCCTGATCTATCTCTGAAAACAGATCTTTCATTGTTAGAACGACCTCTGTAATTTTCTTGTCCAGAATTATTGCTGAAATTTGAATTAGACATCTTGATGTTTCTTGATTTGTTTAAATAGTCTATTAACTTAGCATCTATTTATGCAATAAGTCTCTTTAAAAGCCTTAAATTTTTATCTATTAATTAACGAGTTATGTAATTTTCCTTTTCTCATTCCCAACTTGCACTAAAATAAAATTAGATAAATCTAAGTATTGTGTTTGATATTACCAAAGAGAACCTTTTGAAGGATTTAATAAAGTTTCCGAAGAAAAACATCTTTATAATTTTACTTTTGTTAGGCTTTGGAGAATGGTTTGCAAGTGATGTAATACATTTAACAGGCGGGTCAATAGGATTTTTTATTTTATGCTTTGGAGGATATTTTTTCCTTAAGAATGACCAACCAAAATTTAATGAGCCAAAGGACTTAGATGGCTGGGTAAATCTTTGTAATGAAGACTTAAACTTCTATGAAAAACTTGAGGAGACTAATAATTTAGAAAAAGAAAATCTTAAAAGGCAACAATCCCTTGACTCGATACTTAATAGATTTGCAAAAGAGAAAATATGTTTTATTGGGAAGAAAAATTATGACTCAACTCAATCCTTATTTAGAGATTTCTTCAAAGAAGATAAGTTTGATTTTAATTTTATTGAAAAACTGCCAAAATATAATTCTTCGGAGATTGTCCCTGATAATGTAATAAATACTGATGCTGTTTTATATTTTCTAAATGCACCTTTATCTGCTAATGATTTTTTATGGTTAGAAAAGCTTCCCAAGGATATGCCCATTTGGTTAGTAGCCCAATCTTCAAATGGATTTGAATCTCAAAATGAAATAGATGAATTGAGGGATCAAATTTCAGGAGAATTTATAAATAGAATAATTAAAGTTGATACAAATAAAAATGAATTAACTCATATACCTTTTTCTTTAAGGAGATTTTTTCTAAGTTCAAGTAAAAATATTGAGAATACGAAGAAAAGACTTTTGAAGCAATTGCATACTAAATGGCAGTCTGAGATTGAGGGGATAAGAAGAAAACAATTGAAAGTTTTACAGAGGAAGAATCAAATTCTTGTTGCTACGACTGTTTTCTTGTCACCACTTCCTTCAATAGATGTTTTATCTATGACAGTCTTAAATTCTCTAATGATTAAAGAGATAAAATCAATATGGGGATGTAATTGGTCGCCAGAAATTTTGGATAAAGTATCAAAACAAATAATAAAGACTGCAATAGCTCAGGGAGTAATTGAATGGAGTGGTCAGACTTTAATTGGATTAACAAAATTTCATGGCCCAAATTGGTTGTTTTCAGGAACTTATCAGGCAATAAGTGCAGCATATTTAACAAGAGTCGTTTCTAGTTCCCTGGCGGATTTTATGGCGATAACAAAAGGAGTATCTGAGCCTGACTTAGAATTTATAAAAGAAAATTCTGAAAAAGTTGTTGAAAAAGCTTTTGAAAAGGAGAAAATAAATTGGCAATCTTTGATATCTGATTTAAAAAATCCTTTAATTCGACTTAGATATAGTTCATAATCTCTGGAATTATTCAAATAATGCGTAAAAAGTTTTTGCTTTCAATTCTTGGATGTTTAATTTTTCTTTTTTCAACTACTGGATGTAAGTCAATCTCAACTAAAAATGAAACTAAACAAAAGTTGATTTTAGTAAGCTTTACCGTTTTGGCAGATATAATTCAAAATATTTCTAAAAATGATGACTTCCTGGTTAAATCGATCACTAAGCCTGGAATAGAGGTTCATGGTTATAAACCAACTCCAAGCGACCTAATAAATGCCTCTGAAGCATTTGTTTTTGTGGATAATGGATTTGGATTTGAAATATGGTCAGAAAAATTTGTTTCTAATTTGAAAGTTCAAAGAATAACTATTGCAGATGATTTAGAACCAATATTAATAAGTGAAGATGCTTACAAAGGGAAACCAAATCCCCATGCCTGGATTTCTCCAAAAAGAGGAATTCTTTATGTAGATATTATCGTGGAATCTTTATCAGAATTGATGCCCTCCAAAACAGAGTTATTCAAAAAAAATGGAGAAACTTATAAACATAAACTCTCTAAAATTGATCAAGATTTCTCACTTTTTATTAATAACTTAGAAAAAGATAAAAGGTATCTAGTAAGTTGTGAAGGGGCATTTTCTTATCTCGCTAAGGATTATGGATTAAATGAAGTTTACTTATGGCCAGTTAATGCCGAGAGTCAAATTACGCCCCAGAGGATGGCAAGAACAATATCCTTAATTAAGAAAAAAAATGTCCCAGCTGTATTTTGTGAAAGTACTGTAAGTAATGAATCTCAAATGGTTGTTGTCAATGAAACTGGAACTAAATTTGGAGGAAATCTTTATGTTGATTCTTTGTCAAGTGATAATGGCCCAGCTAATTCTTACTTGGAAATGCTGAAACATAATTTGGAAATTATTAAAAGAGGTCTTGAATAAAATATGGAAAAACCTAATTATCAAAACTATAGGATTGATGCAGAAAATATATGCGTAGACTACAACGGCAAAGTTGCTTTGTATGATGCAAACTTAAGATTAAAGCCTGGTCAAATTTGTGGATTGGTAGGAATGAATGGAGCAGGGAAAACAACCTTTTTTAATGCATTGACTGGCTTTGTTAGCATTTCTAAGGGAAAAATAAGAATAAATGGAGAGTCTTTAAGGTCTGCTCAGAAAGACCAAACAATCGCTTATGTTCCTCAAAGTGAAGGTATTGATATTCAATTCCCTGTAAATGTTTGGGATGTTGTAATGATGGGAAGATATGGATCGATGAATGTTCTAAGGTGTCCAAGAGAGTCTGATATTCAGGCTGTTAAAGATGCTATTGAGAGGGTTGACCTGACCGATTTTTTATCTACACCAATTGGGAATTTGTCTGGAGGTCAAAGGAAAAGAACTTTTTTAGCCAGAGCAATTGCACAAAGAGCTTCAATATTATTGCTGGATGAACCCTTTACAGGAGTTGATATAAGAACTGAGAAACTAATTTCAGAATTATTTATTCAGTTTAAAAATGAGGGTAAAACAATTTTATTATCTACTCATGATATTATCCATGTTCGCGAATTTTGTGATTTGGTACTTTTAATAAACAAAACAGTTGTTGCATATGGGGAGGCTTCTGAAGTGTTTACACCTGAAAATATAACAACTACCTTTGGTGGGATCTCTCCTGACGTTTTGTTTGGGCCTGAGTCATGAAAAAATAATTATGGAGCCCTATTTATTCTCTAGTATAAATACATTCTTAACAGATCCTTTATCCCATGATTTCATGAGAAAAGCTCTATTGATGAGCTCTTTAGTGGCAGCTGTTTGTGGTTTTTTATCTAGTTATTTAACTCTCAAAGGTTGGGCTTTAATGGGGGATGCAGTATCTCACTCTGTAATGCCTGGAGTTGTTGTGGCTTATGCTTTGGGACTCCCATTCTCATTGGGTGCATTTATATTCGGTGTAGGTTCTGTAGCGCTTATAGGATTTGTTAAACAAAAATCGAGAGTTAAGGAAGATACCGTTATTGGATTAGTCTTTACAGGCTTCTTTGCTCTTGGAATAGTTTTGGTTTCTAAGATTAAAAGTAATATTGATCTCCACTCTATTCTTTTTGGAAGTCCATTAGGCATATCACTATCTGATGTGAAGCAAACATTATTGATCTCTTTGTTGGTAGTAATACTTTTATCAGTTTTTAGGAAAGATTTAATGCTTTACTGTTTTGATCCTAGACATGCAAAAACTGTGGGAATTAATGTTCTTTTCCTACATTATTTGCTTCTGACATGCTTATCATTAGCGGCCGTTGTTGGTTTGCAGACGGTTGGAATCATATTGGTAGTAGCAATGTTGATAACTCCTGGGGCTACGGCATATTTACTTACTGATCAATTTGATAATATGACCATTATTTCAGTATTAAGCGCCATTATATCAAGTGTAATAGGTATTTATTTTAGTTTTTGGTTCGATCTTGAAACCGGAGGTTCTATAGTATTAGCGCAAACTTTTATATTTTTATTTGCTTTTTTATTCGCTCCGAGATATGGAATATTCAAGTTTAAAAAATTCTTTTCTAATTACAAATAATCATGGTTGAAGAAAGTAGTAATAAAAATTGGCATTGGTGGCCTGTATTCCCTTTATATCCCTATGGGCAAAAGAAAACTCTTTTAAGAGAATTAATTCCTGATCAAATATGGTCTTTGGAACAAATACAGGGTCTTTATTATGTTGCAGTTCCAATAAGAATGACGGTAATAAAGGTTGAGAATGGATTGATGCTAATAAATCCACTACCACCGACAAAAGAATTAATAAATGAGTTAGAAAAATTAATTGCGATTCACGGCAAAGTAAAAACAATAATTCTACCGAGTGCCTCTGGACTAGAACATAAAATCGGACTGCCAGCTCTTTCAAGAGTTTTTAAAGATGCAGAAATTTGGCTTTGTCCTGGACAATGGAGTTTTCCAATAAATCTACCACTAGATTTTTTAGGAATTCCATCAAAAAGAACAAGAATACTGTTTGAGGAAGGTACTCCACATACAAACTCATTTAAATGGTCTTCATTAGGCCCACTGAATTTAGGACTTGGAAGATATCAGGAGATAAGCTGTTTCCACTATCCTACGAAAACTCTTCATGTGACAGACGCAATAGTTGGAATAGATTCCACACCACCTGAGATCTTTAATTTTGATCCAACTCCACTTCTTTTTCATTCTAGAGAGAGAGGAGACGAACCTTTGATTGACTCCATCGAACAAAGAAAAAAAGGATGGAAAAGGTTAATCTTATTTTCATCTTTTTTGAAACCAGGTAAATTAAATATTCCACCTTTAAAAAAAATATTTAAGTATTCATTCAAAAAAGATCTTAGAAATTGGAGATATCATTTCGGCATTTATCCCTTTTTATGGGACGAAGATTGGGAATCCTCTCTTGTTGAAATAATGGGTAAAGATACTCCTACGATTCAAATTGCACCAGTTTTACAAAAATTAATTTTTCCGCGCTCAAAAGAAGTTTTACTTAAATGGTTAGAAAATATAAAGTCTTTTGAAGATATGGAATATTTAATTCCAGCTCATTTTACGGCGCCTATAAAATTTACAATAGAAGATTGTCAAAAATTAATTAATGAAATTAATTCCCAAAAGTGGGACAAACTTCCTGAAGATAATAAATTTTTGATGGGTTTGTATAAAAAGTTGTTTGAACTAGGAATAATTCCAGAAGACGTAAACCTTTAAAAACTATTACTCTTCTATAGACATGTTTTCATCATTTTTAAGAGTTTGTTCCAGCTCTTTTCTTTGCTCCATTTGTCTTAAGAAATATCCTGTCATCATTGCAGAAGATAATAAATTAGCAATGTTTTCTTTTGAAGATGTTATTTTTACATCAAATTGATCTGAAGGAAGCATTCCAAGAAGACCTTGAACATTATGTCTAATAATTTCTTGAATATCTTCACTAGCTGATTTTGCTACTCTTTGCAAAACTTCTGGAGATTGTTTTTGTAAATATTGGATTAAATCATTCTCATCGTTTGGATCATTATTTTCAGTAGCAAGAAATTCTGGATTAAACATTTATACAGCTTCAATATATAAAAACCCTACAACATCACGTACCCATTAATCTAAATTATTAAGGGCAGGGAACCGAATAGGTCCAATTTTATTCAACGGCCAATATCTAAAAATAGCTTTACCAATAACCTTTTCATAGGGTAAAAACCCCCAAATATGTGAGTCCATACTGTTATTTCTATTATCTCCCATCACCCATAATGACTCTTCTGGGACAATAAAAGGCCCTAGTGAATAATTAATATTTTTGTCAAAAACGTAATTTCTTTGAGTGATATCATTTAAGTAGAGGTTACCGTCTCTTACTTCTATCTTGTCTCCGGGAATTCCAATTACTCGTTTTATTAGTGCAGTATCTGCTTCATAACCAGCATTAATTAATTGTTCCGGAACTTTAAAAACAACTATTTTATTTTTTAATGTTGAAAGATTTGATTTGGATGTGATTTTGGGGGATATTTTCTCAACAAGAATTTTATCTTGTATTTGAAGAGTTGGAAGCATTGAACCCGATGGGATCCATCTTGGCTCTATAACCTGCCATCGTATAATTAAAGCTATAGATATCCAGATTAAAAGATTTTTTAAATCCTTTAATATTGAATTTCTTTTTTCTTGAGTTGTAGACATGTTTTATTTAATTCAGTTATAAGGAAAACCCCAAAGCATTTATATAAATTATGACATCATCTATTGAATGCAAAAATTTTCTTAGAAGTTTACAACTTTTGAATCTTCTTATAAAAATAGGCGTTCAAAATTTAATAGTATGTCCTGGTAGTAGATCAGCACCTTTAGCAATAGCTGCTGGAGAATTAAATAAATTAGGACTGGTAAATATTTTTAATTCAATAGATGAGAGATCTGCTGGATTCCACTCTCTTGGAATTTCTGCTGCATCAGGTAATCTTTCTTTAGTTATTACCACTTCTGGGACTGCCGTAAGTAATTTATTGCCAGCAGCAGTTGAGGCAGACCGATCTTGTAAAGGTATTATATTTCTTACTGCTGATAGACCCTTAAGATTAAAAGATTGTGGCGCTAATCAAACAGTAAATCAAGAAGATTTTTTGAGTTCAGTCTGCAGAAGGGTTTTAAGTACAAATCTAAATGGACTTCATGAAACACAAGAAAATGAAATCTTGAATTTAGTGCGAATTACTGAGAAACAAATATCAACATTCCCTGGTCCTATTCATTTAAATATTCCTATTGATAAGCCTTTAGGTATTTCATTTTTGAATAAAAAAAATGTTTTAGAGGTTTTTGAGAGAATTTATTTAAAGAAAAAATATATATTTCAGGAAGTTGAAATAAAGTCTGATAAAAACAAATTCTTAGAAATTTCAAAAAGTTTAAATTTAGATGAATCCGGTATTATTTTGGTAGGTCCTTATCAAGGTTCCATAAATGATTTAACTTCTTTCAATAAATCTTTAGAACGATTACAAGAAATTACTGGTTGGCCAGTGTTTGCTGATCCTGTTTCAGGAGTTTATTCTGATTTGAGAGGATTAGTTGTGAATTGGGAATTAGTCTTAAGAAAAAATAAAAATTCAATAAATTGTCATCAACTTTTGAGGCTTGGCCCTATGTCATGCTCAATTGATTTGGAGAAGTTTTTAATAAACTTCGAAGGGATACAAATTCTTATAAAAGAAAAAAACCATAGAAAATTGGACCCTATAAAAAAATCATTTGAATATGATTTTGGACTATCAAATTTTACTACTCTATTGTTAGAAGAATTATCAATTAACGAAAAAAACAAAAAGTCTCTTACTCCGATGGCTCTAGATCTAATAGAGGAAGGTGAGCAAATTAAAGAAATTTTAAAAGAGAAAATTACTCAAGATAATCATATTACTGAGTATATGCTTGCAAATCTTGTTCCTAAACTTTGGCCAGCTGAAAATCCTATAATGCTCTCAGCGAGTAGCCCGATTAGAGATTGGCTTACATTTTCTGAAAATGCTACTTTAACAAGAAATTGTTTCAGCTTTAGGGGAGCTTCTGGTATAGACGGTACTTTATCTCTTGCATTAGGTATTTCTAGAATTAAAAATCCTCTACTTCTTGTGACTGGAGATTTGGCTTTTATTCATGATATAAACGGTTGGTTGATTGAAAATTCAATCGACATGAATTTAACAATTCTTCTGATAAATAATAATGGCGGAAATATATTTAATCGAATTTATAAAGAAAATTTAAAAGAAGATGAATTAAAAAAACTTTTTCTTATGCCAAAAGAAATAAACTGGCCAAAACTAGCAGAGGGCTATCAAGTAAATTTTAAAAGTGTGGCAAATTTTAAAAAATTACGAGAGGCATTCGATTGGAGCATTTCTATCCAGAAATCTGTAATAATTAAAGTTGATATTGATCCAGAAAATGAAATTTGTGAAAAAAATGCCCTGCTAGAAAAAATAATTGGCAGTTAAATTAATCATTTTCTATTTTTGAATAATTAGGTTTCATGAAAGTATTACCTGGTAAAACAACTTTAAATTGGTCAGAATGCAAATCTTATGAGGATATATTGTTTCACAAATCAGATGAGGGAATTGCGAGAATTGCAATTAATCGGCCTGAAAAAAGAAATGCATTTAGGCCACAAACTGTAGATGAACTTATTAACGCATTTGATATCGTAAGAAATGACGAAACTATTGGCGTAGTTCTCTTTACAGGTGCGGGACCTGACAAGAAAGGTGTTTATTCTTTTTGCTCGGGAGGTGATCAGAGTGTAAGGGGTAAAAATGGATATAAAAATGATGAAGGGAAGCAGAGATTAAATGTACTTGAACTGCAAAGATTAATAAGAAGTTTGCCTAAAGTGGTTATTGCCTTGGTTCCTGGTTTCGCAATTGGAGGAGGCCAGGTACTTCATTTGATTTGTGATCTAAGCATCGCCTCTGAAAATGCAATATTTGGTCAAACAGGTCCAAGAGTTGGTAGTTTTGATGCGGGTTTTGGATCAAGTTATTTGGCAAGACTTGTTGGTCAAAGAAAAGCAAAAGAAATTTGGTTTTTATGTAGAAAATATAATTCCAAGGAAGCTCTTAAGATGGGCTTGATAAATGCAATTACAAAGATTGAAGAATTAGAAGCTGAGGGTGTAATCTGGGCAAGAGAGATTTTACGTAATAGTCCAACTGCTATTCGTATTCTTAAAGCTTCATTCAATGCGGAGAATGATGGGATTGCGGGTATTCAAGAATTATCTGGATACACAACTCAATTATTCTATTCGACTGAAGAAGCTCAAGAAGGTAGAGATGCCTTTCTTGAAAAGCGTCCACCAGACTTTTCTGACTATAAGTGGACCCCCTAGTTTATTTTTCAAAAGAACTTTTTTAAATAATTATCAATGAGAATCCTTCTTGCCGCTGCTGAATGTGCTCCAATGATCAAAGTTGGAGGTATGGGAGATGTGGTTGGTTCGTTACCTCCATCTTTGATAAAACTTGGTCACGATGTAAGGGTAATAATTCCAGGATATGGAAAATTGTGGAGTCTTTTAGAGGTATCGAATGAACCAGTCTTTAGAGCAAATACAATGGGGACTGATTTCGCCGTATATGAAGCAAAACATCCCATTCATAATTATGTGATTTACCTAGTGGGTCATCCAACATTTGACTCTGACCAAATATACGGAGGCGAAAATGAGGACTGGCGCTTTACATTTTTTGCTAGTGCCACTGCAGAATTTGCCTGGAATTGTTGGAAACCACAAGTTCTCCATTGCCATGATTGGCACACTGGAATGATTCCTGTGTGGATGCATCAGGACCCCGAAATTAGTACTGTCTTCACAATTCATAATTTAAAATACCAAGGCCCTTGGAGGTGGAAACTTGAAAAAATGACTTGGTGTCCTTGGTATATGCATGGAGACCACACAATGGCTGCGGCAATGTTGTACGCAGATAGGGTTAATGCTGTTTCTCCTACTTATGCAGATGAAATTAAAACCCATGAATACGGAGAAAGCCTTGAAGGATTACTTAATTACATTTCAGGTAAATTAAGGGGAATTCTTAATGGCATAGATCTTGATGAATGGAATCCAGCCAAAGATCCTGTTTTACCTGCAAAATTCAGTATTAACAATTTAGAAAATAGGCTAGAAAATAAAAAAATTCTGCAGAGAGAAATGGGTCTCGAAGTTAATTCTAAAAAATACCTTTTAGGAATGGTCAGTAGGTTAGTTGATCAGAAAGGGGTTGACTTACTTTTACAAGTTTCAAGAAGACTATTAGCCTATACAGATTCTCAAATTGCTGTTTTAGGTACTGGAGATAGATATTTAGAGTCTGGATTATGGCAACTGGCATTAGATTACCCAGGAAGATTCTCAGTATTTCTTACCTATGATGATTCTTTATCAAGGCTTATCTATGGTGGCTCAGATGCATTCTTAATGCCAAGTAGATTTGAACCTTGTGGTATAAGTCAACTCCTCGCTATGAGATATGGCTCTATTCCAATAGTAAGGCGAGTTGGAGGTTTAGTTGATACGGTTTTACCTCATGACCCAGAAAATAATAATGGTACGGGATTTTGCTTTGATCGCTTTGAACCTATAGATTTCTATACTTCTTTAGTAAGGTCATGGGAAGCCTTTAGGCATAAAGATAGTTGGGAATTACTGCAAAAAAGAGCCATGAGCCAAGAGTTTAGTTGGCAACGTTCAGCTCTTGAATACGAAGTTATGTATAAGGATGTTTGCGGAATAAAAGAACCATCGCCAGATGTTGCTGAAGTTGAAAAATTTTCTTACGGACAATCAGCGGATCCATCTTTAAAAAAAAGTATGACTTAATTTTTTAATGGAATTCTCTTTATCAGAATTAAATGATGTTTTGGGGGATATTAGAAATCTGAGCGAGGGGAAAAGAGATTTTTTAAATTTTAAGAATATAAGTATTGATAGTAGAACTTTATTAGAAAATGATCTTTTTATAGCTATCAAGGGTAAAAATTTTGACGGACATAGTTTTCTTCCAGAGGTTTTAAATAAAGGAGTTAAATCTGTAGTAATAAAAAAAGGGATGCAGAGATTACTTCCTAGTAATTTTCCTTATTGGGTTGTAAATGACACAACAGAGGCATTTCAAAAATTAGCATTGCTAAAAAGAAAAAAATTAAATATTCCTATTGTTGCAATAACTGGCTCAGTGGGTAAAACAACAACAAAAGAAATGATTGGTGGAGTTTTAAATAAACTTGGAAGAATTAAATTATCTCATGCAAATTTCAATAATGAGATTGGAGTAGGCCTTACTATTCTTGCTACAGATATAGAAGATAAAGTTTTAGTTCTTGAGATGGGGATGAGAGGTCTTGGACAGATCGAGAATTTATCTAAATATAGTGAACCCGATATTGCAGTTATTACTAACATTGGTACAGCTCATATTGGATTGTTAGGCTCGAAAAAAAATATTACTCATGCAAAGTGTGAAATTAGTAAGTTCTTAAATCCAGAAGGAGTTGTAATAATTCCAGCACATGATCCATTTCTAGAAAAAACTTTAAAAGAATTTTGGAAAGGTAGAGTGATAAAAGTAAAACTATTAAATATAGAAAATCAAAAGGATAGGTTTAAGAAAGATGATAATTTGCAAGGATTTTATAATCCTTCGAGTAAAACAATTTTAATTGAAGAAAATACCTTTGAAATTTCAGTTGAGGGATTTCATAATGCTTCGAATTTCTTATTTGCTTATGCAGTTGCTAAAGAGCTAGGCATTGATTTTGCAAGTTTTAATAAATTTGATTTTGTAAGTTTAGGTGGAAGGAATAAAATTCTTAAATCAGTAAAAACAACAATATATGATGAATCATATAATGCTTCGCCAGAGTCAGTAAAAGCATGTATTAAAAACCTGCTTGAAAAACCGAGAAATAAATTTTTTATATTTGGAAGTATGCAAGAATTGGGAAAAGAATCTGAAAAATATCATAAAGAAATATTCAACTTAATAAATAATTCAGAAATAGAAAAGTGTTTATTTATTTGCGATAAAAAAAGTGAAAAAATTTATACCAATTATCTAAAAGATAAGAAAAAATTCTTAGTTTTAAATAATATTAAAGATGTACCTCAAGAGATAAACAAATCCACAAAAAAAGGGGATTCTATTCTTATAAAAGGGAGCAGATGTTGGCAACTTGAAAAAATTATTGAATTAATTAACTAGATCAGGATTTCTTTCTTTCCCAATTTTCTATATTTACTTGCTTAGTTCTTGAGATTGCTAATGAATTATCTTTGGAGTCTTTTGTGATCACTGAACCAGCTCCTGTTGTAACTGATTCCCCGAGACTTATTGGTGCTACAAAAACTGTATTTGCACCAATACTGGAATTTTTACCAATTTTTGTTTGATGTTTTTTCTGACCATCAAAATTTGCAGTAATAGTACCTGCTCCAATATTTGTAGATCTTCCAATAATAGAATCGCCAATATAACTTAAATGGTTTACTTTAGATTCTTCCTCTAATTGACTATTTTTGATTTCAACAAAATTACCTATTTTGCTAAAGGAAGATATTTTGGAATTAGGTCTTATATGACTATAAGGGCCAATTTTTATATAATCCATTATCTGAGAAGCATAAACAGTAGAGTTTGAAATTTCACAATTTGATCCCACATAAGAATTCTCAATAAAAGTATTTGGTCCGATAATGCAATGACTATTTATTTTCGTATTTCCTCTTATATGTGTATTAGCCTCTATGATTACATCCTTACCAATTTCAGCTTCTTCACTAATTGAACAACTTGCTTTATTTATAAAAGTTACACCATTAAGCATATGCTTCTCTTTAATGGAATTCTGAATACTTTCCTCGCACTCTGATAGTTGAATTCTGTTATTAATTCCTTGAAGCTCTCCATTATCCTCTACCTCGAGGCTTAAGGAATTTTTTAACAAAGATATTGTATCTGTTAAGTAAATCTCTTTTTGATTATTATTGCTTTGCAAGGTATTAATTATTTCTGACAAGTTACCCCAGTTAAAACAGTAAACACCTGCATTTATTAATGGATTTTCTCTTTCTAGATCATTGCAATCTTTTTCTTCAACAATTCTCTCTATAAAATCCCCCTTCAAAAAAACTCTGCCATATCCATGAGGATTTGATTTCTTTGTAGTAATTAAAGAAACATCAGCATTTTTTGAATCGTGTAAATACAAAAGTCTTTTTAGAGTACTAGGCCTAATGAGTGGCACATCTCCGTTAAGTACTAAAAGTTTTCCTGCATGTTTTTTTACTTCTTTACAAAGTACCTGGATAGCATGACCGGTTCCTGATTGTGGTTCTTGAACAACAATATGGATTTTTTTATCGTTTGGGATTGCCTTTTTTACTTCTTTTGATTTGTGTCCAGTAATTACGAAAATTTGATCAGGTTTTAATTCGACACATGAATCAATTACTCTTTGTATAAGACTTTTGCCAGAAATTTTATGTAAAACTTTTGGCAATGAGCTTTCCATCCTAGTGCCCTTGCCTGCCGCTAATATTGCAACACTTAACATGTTTATTTGAAATCTTATTTAAATCTAACTCTTAAAGTATAACTTCGTCATTCCCCACTTCTCTCTCCATTTGTTTGTAGATAATAGATTTGAGAATAATTGCTCATCTAATCTTCTCCTGATTATATCGTCTTTACTTGAGTTCAAATCTTGATCTCTATATGGAATACTAGCTTTAGTTAAGAGATGTTCTTCTTCCATTAAAGATAACTTTTCAAAATTGAAATTAGGTTTCAATTTATTCTTATCAAATTTTGATATTGCGACAGTTCCCTGACTCCAAAAAGTTCTGTTTTTAAAACTTGGCTTAATAGTAAAAATTTCTAATCCAAGACTTTTTAAGGTTTTTCTTACTGCCGCTGAAGAAGAATAAGTTATTAAATAACCCTGAGAATTAAGATTTTCTGTGACTTTAGATAAAAATTCAATTGTCCATACTTGTGGGCATTTTTGAGGAGAAAAACCATCTAAATAAATCAGATCGAATTTAATAGAGGAAGGAATAATGTTAATTTTTTTTCTAGCATCACCCCACAAAATACTGCATTTGAAAAATTGATCCTCAAAGTAATCTTTTTGATACAGTGATCCAAATATTTTTTTGACTTTTGGATCCCATAATTTAAGGAAAGATTCATTTCTAAGCGAATATTCAAGAGGCTTTTTATCAATCTCCAAAGCATACAAATTTAAATACGATTTTTGTTTAATTAATTCATCTAATAAAGAAGCGGAATTGTATCCTAAACCAAAACATATATCCAAAACATTAAGAGATTTGCCCTTAAATCTTTGCAAATTAGAAGTAGCTGTAAACTTTAACTTTGTTTCCTCCAATGCGCCCAATAAACTATGGAAGTTCTCTTGAAAAACAACACTTCTTAAAGAGTAACTACCATCTTTAGTTAATACTTCTATTAATTCAGACAAAAACTTTTAAGGCTAGTTAGTTAGTTTGGTCAGCTCTTCCCAAAAGGTGGGATATGAGACGCTAGCTGCATCTGCTCTCATGATTTTTGAGGTACCTTTGGCAAGAAGTGAAGCAATAGCGAGACTCATTGCTACTCTATGATCTGTCTCACTATCTACCTCCGCAGAATGAAATTTTGATTCCCCATTAATAATTAACCCATCCTCTTTTTCTGATATTTCAGCGCCAAATTTTTGTAACTGTCGTGCCATGACTTTTAATCTATCTGTCTCCTTAACTCTTAATTCTTGTGCATCCTTAATTTCAGAAACTCCATTACAAAAACAGGCAGCTACAGTAAGAATAGGAATCTCATCTATAAGTTTTGGGAGAATATCTCCTTCAATAGTGAATGATCTTAACTTATTTGCAGTCTTTACTTTAATAGATCCAATAGGTTCTCCTGCAATAATTGATTTATCTAAAATCTCATAATCGCAACCCATTGAATCCATTACATTTAATATCCCTGTTCTAGTAGGATTTAGGCCGACATTCTGAATTAAAACTTCCGAATTTGGAACAATAGATGCAGCAATCATCCAAAAGGAAGCAGAGCTTATGTCTCCTGGGATTAAGATTCTCTGACCCATTAAGTTACTTCCTGACTTTATAACTACATTCCTTCCTAATTCTCCTCTGATACTTATGTCTGCCCCAAATGCTTTTAACATTCTTTCTGTATGGTCTCTTGAAGATGCTGGCTCAATAACAGAAGTGCTTCCAGAAGCATTAAGGCCTGCCAATAATATTGCGGATTTTACTTGAGCACTCGCTACAGGGGTTCCGATAACACATCCTTTAAGTTTATTCCCATCAATTGAGATTGGAGCTTTATTCCCTTTCTCTCTACCAGAAATTTTGCCACCCATCAAAGATAAAGGTTTGCCAACTCTTCCCATTGGCCTCTCATTAAGAGATATGTCACCTGTTAAGATAAAAGTCTTACCTTCTTGACCGGCTAGTAACCCCATTAATAATCTCATGGTGGTTCCCGAATTCCCACAATTTAGGATTTCTTTGGGCTCTTTTAATCCATCAAGACCCAATCCTGTAATCGTAAAAGGCTTATCTTTTTTTATTTCGGGTATGTTTACACCTAATTTTCTAAGACAATCAGCAGTTGAAAGTGGATCTTCAGAATATAAAAATCCCTCTATAGTCGTTTCACCCTTAGCAATACTTCCAATTATTAAAGCTCTATGAGATATAGATTTATCTCCAGGTACTTTTATTTTTCCTTTCAAATTAACTCCACCTTTTATTGTGCGGATATTATTCATTTTCAAATTAATACCTGGTGAAATTTCTATAAAAATAAATTAGTTCTATATTATCAATAAGTTTGTTTTAAAAAAAAAATAATCAAATTAAGTAACTGTTTTCTATAATAAAATAAGAAAAGGATCTGATCATTAACCTTACTTATTATCACGTTGCAAAGGATGTTCCAGAATTCAGTCCAGATATTGCAGTTGTCATTGATGTTTTAAGAGCTACAACCACAATTTCTTGGGCTTTAAACAATGGAGCCGACTCAGTACAAGTTTTTGCTGATTTAGATCTATTGAAAGAATCTGCAATTAAGTGGAAACCTGACGAGAGATTAATGCTCGGAGAGAGAGGTGGAAAGAAGCTTGAGGGCTTTGACTTAGGAAATTCTCCTTTATCAGTTACTAAAAAAGTTGTTAATGGTAAAAGACTTTTTATGAGTACTACTAATGGGACTAAATCATTGAAAAAAGTTCAAAATGCAAATCATTTATTTGCTATGGGGCTCCCAAATAGGAAAGCAGTTGCCGAAAAAATCATTACATTAAATAAAGAAAATGTTTTAATACTTGGTAGTGGTTGGGAAGGCTCATATTCTCTTGAGGATTCTTTGGCTGCAGGTGCTTTGGCCTCATACTTGCAACAGAACTGTGATTTTGAAATTAATATTATGAATGACGAATTGCAGGCCGCTTTGGCACTATGGGATTTTTGGAAAAATGATATTTTGAAATGTTTAAAAACAGCAACCCATGGCAAAAGATTGACAAGTCTTGGAGATTATGAGGATGATTTTAAATGTTGCTCTGAACTTGATTGCTTAGATATTGTTCCTGCTCAAGTTGAAAGAGGTGTGATTCGTGCCTCATGATTTACGAATTGTTTCTATAGGAGTTAAGCCTTGACTGATTTTTTGGTAGCTGCATTGCAAATTACAAGTACTTCTAATGTTGAAGCAAATTTTGCTGAGGCTGAAGAGCAGATAGAATTAGCTTCTAGAAGAGGTGCTGAGTTAATAGGATTGCCTGAGAATTTTGCTTTTTTAGGAGAAGATGATGCAAAACTTAGATTGGCTTATGAATTGTCAACGAAGTGTGCAAATTTCCTAAAAACCATGTCACAAAGATATCAAGTATTTCTTTTGGGAGGGGGGTATCCTGTTCCTGCTGGTAATGACAGTCATATTTTTAATAGGTCAGCACTATTTGGGAAGGATGGACAGATTTTGGCAAAATACGACAAAATTCATTTATTTGATGTTGATTTGCCAGATGGAAATTTATATAAGGAATCATCTACTATCTTATCTGGAGAAGAATATCCACCTGTTGTAGATGTCCCAGGTTTATGCAAAGTGGGATTGTCGATTTGTTACGATGTTAGATTTCCTGAACTTTATAGATATTTGTCTTCAAATGGTGCAGAGCTAATTATGATCCCCGCAGCTTTTACAGCATTTACTGGAAAAGATCATTGGCAAATCCTATTACAAGCAAGAGCTATTGAGAATACAGCATATGTAGTTGCTCCAGCTCAAACTGGGATTCATTATGGGAGAAGGCAAAGTCATGGCCATGCAATGGTAATTGACCCATGGGGAACAGTTTTGTCTGATGCTGGAATAACTCAGGGAGCGGCAATAGCACCTGCTGATAAAGAAAGAGTAAAGAAAATTAGGGAGCAGATGCCAAGCCTTAAGCATAGAAAAAACAAATTGTTTTCAAACTAATGATGAAGTTTTTAAATAATAAGCTTTTTCGTTATTTATCTATTTTTTTATTTTTAAATTCTGTAATTCTTCCAGTTAAATCTTCAAGTGCTCTGGCGGCATGGGCATTAAAAAAAAATGGGGTTTTAGAATTAAGAACTAAATCAAATACGAATTTAAAAGCATACTTTCAGAAGGCTAACAAAATATATGGCGATAGATTCTGGGTAGATTTCCCCGGAGAATTAAAAAGTCCCAGAACAATAAAAGGTAATGGTCCTATAAAAGAAATTAGATTAGGTAAACCAAATAATGGTAAAACAAGATTAGTAATTGAATTTAAAGAGAAAACTTATTTGAAACCTTTGACTTGGCAAATGGTTGGCTTAGATCAAAATAGGTGGAGAATAAAACTATTTTCTCCAAAATTTTCATTTAGGGATATTGGTGAAGGCGTAATTGAAAAAAGAATAAGAAATATTAAAGCAAATCCAAACTCAAGTTATATGAGAAAAAAGGTTCCTGATTCCTTGCAATTGCCAGACATAATACATAACAAATTTTCGGTTGTTATCGATCCAGGGCACGGAGGCCCTGATCCCGGAGCGATAGGTATTGGAGGTATAAGGGAAACAGATGTTGTACTTGAGGTTGCCAAAATAGTTAAAAAGTTCCTATCTGAGAAGGGTGTCAAAGTAAGATTAACTAGAACAAATGAAGTTGATTTGGATTTACCTCCAAGAGTTTCCTTCGCTAATAATACAGATGCGGATATCTTTGTAAGCATTCATGCAAATGCCTCAAGAGGGAAAAGAAGAGATATTAATGGGTTAGAAACTTTTTACTTTAGAGGCTGGAGAGGTAGGTTACTCGCTAAAAGAATCCAAAAACAAATTCTTAGAGTTTCCCCTGGAAGTCCTGATCGAGGAGTTAAACAAGGTAGATTTTACGTAATTAAAAATACTAGGATGCCTGCAGTTCTTGTGGAAATTGGTTTTTTAACAGGAAGATTAGATGCAAGAAGATTAGAAAAAACTACACATCGTAAAAGATTAGCTTATGCAATCTCAAAAGGTATCCTTGAATATCTTTCTAAAGCAGGGTGAAACTAAAAATAGGTATATTTGACAGTGGCATAGGTGGTTTTACTATCCTTAATTCTTTATTGAAAACACGTAAAGATGTTGAAGTTTTTTATTTAGCTGATACAAAAAGAATCCCTTTTGGCAAAAAAAAATTTAAAGAGATAAGATCAATCGCTAAAGAGATTTGCCTCTTTTTTGAAGATAAGAATTTGGATGCACTTTTAATAGCGTGTAACACTACAAATGCGTGTGCACTTGATATCCTAGAAAATAACTTAAGAGTCCCTTGTTTTGACCTTATAAACTCAGTATCGGAAATAGTTGACAAACAAATAATTGGGATCTTGGCAACAGAAGCAACAGTTAGATCATCATATTACAAAAACGCTATAAGTTCTAAAAAAGAGAATTCAAGAATATTTCAGCAGGAATGCCCCGAATTTGTGTCAGAAATTGAAAAAGAAAAGCTAAATCTTAATAAATTAAATTATCTTTCGGATTTGTATCTAAGACCACTCAAAAAAAACAATATTGAAGAATTAATACTTGGATGTAGCCATTATCCTTTGATTTATGACATTTTAAGAAAAAAAATAGACTCAAATATAAAAATAATTGACCCATCAGCAGCGTTAATAAAAAAATTTAATGAATCTTTTGCTATTCTAAAAACGGAACTCTATGAAAGTCTTTCTTACGAAAATGTAGAATTCTTTGTTACTTCAGAAAAAGATGTATTTTGCAAAAAAGTTAAATTTTGGTTTGAAATTAATAAAGAAATTAGGTTAGTTAACCTCCGAAGCAATGTTTGATTCCTTAATATATAAAAGAGGTCAATAATGAACACAGTAACAGAACTACTACAACCAGTTGAAAATGATCTTGATGATCTTATTCTTGAACTGAAAAATCTTATAGGAGCTGGTCATCCAATTCTTCAAGCCGCAGCGGAACACCTTTTTAGTGCTGGGGGTAAAAGACTGAGACCAGGTATAGTCCTCTTAATTTCAAAAGCAATATCCCCTAAATTTAGTCTAACAAGTAAACATAAAAGGCTGGCTGAAATTACTGAAATGATTCATACAGCATCATTAGTCCACGATGATGTTGTTGATGAGGCTTCTACAAGAAGGGGTGTTGATACAGTACATAGCAGATTTAATGCCAGAGTAGCTGTTTTGGCAGGTGATTTTTTATTTGCTCAAGCAAGTTGGCATTTGGCAAATCTTGATAATTTAAATGTAGTTAAATTACTAAGTAGAGTGATAATGGATTTAGCTGAAGGTGAAATTAAACAAAATTTAAATAGATTTGATTCAGCCCAATCTTTTCCCAAATACATCAATAAAAGCTATTGTAAAACAGCATCATTAATAGCAAATAGTTGTAAATCAGCTGGAGTTTTGAGTGATCTTAATGATGAGAAATTAACCTCTTTGTACAATTTTGGCAAAAATATTGGTTTGGCTTTTCAAGTTGTAGATGACATACTTGATTTTACTGGAAACGATAAAGAACTAGGAAAACCCGCTGTAAGCGATCTTGCTAGTGGATATCTTACTGCACCAGTTTTATATGCCTTAGAAGAAAATAAGCAATTATCTGTTCTTATAAACAGAGAACTTGCTGAAAAAGATGATTTAGATGATGCTCTTAATATTATTATGAATTCTAAAGCTATCGAAAGTTCCAGAAAACTAGCTGAGGATTTTGCAATGATCTCTAAAGAATCCATAGTCTGGATTCCTGATTCAGACTATAAGAGAGCGTTGTTAGCTCTACCAGAATTTGTTCTCAGCCGTATTTATTAGATCTAATAAGAAAATTTCCCTGCTAAATTAATATTAAAATTTTTGAAAACCATAAATTTTTAGACTAAGTTTATTAAGCATAGATTTATTTAATGTCATTAGATAAAAAAAATTCAATCAATAACATCCTCGAAGAAAAGAGAATTTTTCCTCCTTCAAAAGAATTTTCAGAAAACTCAAATATTAGATCTCAAAAAGAATTACTTGGCCTCAAAAAACAAGCATTAGATAATCCAATTAAATTTTGGGAATCTTTTGCAAAATCTGAATTAGATTGGTTCGAGCCATTTCAAACTGTGTTAGATAGCGATAATGCTCCATTTTTTAAGTGGTTTAAAGAAGGGAAGCTCAATATTACATATAATTGCTTAGATAGACATATAAAGAGAGGACTTGGAGGGAAAACTGCACTGATATGGGAAGGTGAACCAGGAGATAGCAAAAACTATACTTATGAAGAACTTCTAAAAGAGGTATGCAAAGCAGCTAATGCATTAAAAGCTATTGGTGTAAAAAAAGGAGATTTGGTATGTATATATATGCCAATGATTCCTGAGGCCATGTTTGCGATGTTAGCTTGTGCAAGAATCGGAGCGCCGCATTCAGTAGTCTTTGGGGGATTTTCTTCAGAAGCTTTAAAAGATAGATTAATTGATGGCAATGCTAAATTTGTTATCACTGCAGATGGTGGCTTTAGAAAAGATAAGGTGATTGAGCTTAAGCAGGCAGTTGATACGGCAATTGAAAGTGGGGCAGATAAAGTTGTTGAAAAAGTTGTTGTTGTTCAAAGAACTAAAAAAAATATTTCTATGTTTCATGGTAGAGATTTTTGGTGGCATGAATTATTGAAAGATCAAAAAGATTGGTGTGAACCAGAGATCATGAATAGCGAAGATAGACTTTTTATTCTTTATACTTCTGGTTCCACTGGAAAACCTAAAGGTGTAGTTCATACTACAGGTGGTTATAATCTTTGGACTCATTTGACATTTAAATGGATTTTTGATTTAAAAGATAATGATATTTACTGGTGTACTGCTGATGTTGGTTGGATCACAGGCCATAGTTATATAGTTTATGGCCCATTATCCAATGGAGCTACAACTTTAATGTTTGAAGGAGTTCCAAGGCCCTCTAATTTAGGGGCTTTTTGGGAAATTGTTCAGAAATATAAGGTCTCGATTTTTTATACTGCTCCAACAGCAATAAGAGCATTTATGAAGTCTGGACGTGAAATACCTGATAAATATAATCTAGATAGTCTTAGACTTTTGGGTACAGTAGGAGAACCAATTAATCCTGAAGCATGGATTTGGTACAAAGATGTTATTGGCAAAAATAAATGTCCCATAGTTGATACGTGGTGGCAAACTGAAACTGGTGGTGTGATGATAAGTCCTTTGCCTGGAGTTGTTCCGACAAAGCCTGGTTCAGCTACTTTTCCTTTACCCGGAATTGAAATTGAAGTCGTCGATAAGAATGGAAATAAAGTAATGGAGAACGAGGGTGGATATTTAATTATTAAGAAGCCTTGGCCAGGAATGATGAGAACAATTCATGGAAACTCTGAGAGATACTTAGAGAGTTATTGGGAATATATTTCCTATAAAGGAGAAAAGAATGTTTACTTCGCTGGAGATGGAGCACGTATTGATCAAGATGGATATACATGGATTATGGGGAGAGTGGATGATGTTATAAGTGTTTCAGGTCATCGATTAGGAACAATGGAAATAGAATCTGCTTTAGTAAGTCATAAATCAGTTGCAGAAGCTGCTGTTGTTGGAAGAAGAGATGATCTAAAAGGTGAAGTTATAGTTGCTTTTGTATCTTTAGAGAAAGTTGTGAAAAGTTCTTCAGAATTAGTAGAAGATTTAAAGAAACATGTTGTTAATGAAATTGGAATTATCGCGAAGCCTGAAAAAATAATAATTTCTGACTCTCTACCGAAAACACGAAGTGGAAAAATTATGAGGAGAATTTTGAGATCTTTGGCTGCTGGAGAAAAAATTAGTGGTGATATAAGTACTCTTGAAGATAGTTCTGTTTTGGAAAAATTGAAAGAAACATCCTAATTGGATTCATCAATTAAACTGGAAATTTTTTTTATAGTATTTCTTTTGAAATCGTCATCTGCCCAGTCTCCTAGAAAATTTTCTCTTAGGCCTGCACTAGCAATAATAGTGTGCGTTCCTTTTAATATTATCCCCTTAGAATTATCTTCTTTTCTTGCTTTAAGACAAGAAAATAATTTATCTGTTTGATCTAATTCGTCTAAGTTGAATTTTATTAGGAAGTTATTTTTTTGATTATAAGTTTTTTCAATTATTCGAAAGGTTCTTTCTGGGCTTGGGCTGAATTCGCTATTGAATTCTAATTTTTGAGCAATCTGCTTCAATAATGGAATCGATTTTTTTGCACTGAAATTATTGAAACTAATTGATATGAACTTTTCGCAATTTCTTCCTCCATCGGGAGATATTAAATGAAGTTTACAGCCTAAGCTATGACCAATTCTTACTGAAGGAATTGATGCCCCTATTCTTTTAGATAAGGATGTTCGGCAATTCTTAAAATCCTTCCATGCTTTAATAGCAAGTTGCTGGTGATCAAATTGTGGAGAGTACTTGTATGCATGTACTGCATAATTTTTATTTATTAAGCTCTCTATGAATCTTTTATAGGTAAAATCTGGTTTAGAAGCTAGATAACTTCCTCCTATAAATTCTACAATTTTCTTAGGATTTGAAGGCCAATAACAAAAATTGTTAAATTGATATTTTTTAAAAGTCATATTTATAAATTTATTTTTAAATTTAAAAAGGTTTCAGAAGTTATTTTCTAATCAGATTTGTTTAATTAATATTAATTTAAAAGAAAATTTTATTATATGCGTCAAGATAAATGAAAGTATTTTCATGTAATTGGAACTATTCAACAAAAAAGAATTAAATCAATTGAATTTAATTCAGGATCAAATTAATAGCAGCTGTTCTGAAATAAGTGTTATTAATCAAAATAAAAAAATTGAAAAAATTTTAATCCTTGATACTGAAACAACAGGTTTAGATGAAAATAAAGATGAAGTGATAGAGATAGGTTGTATCTTGTTTGACGTATCTTTTAAATGTGTACTTTCGCAGGTCTCTTTTTTATTCCCAGTAAATAATAATGAAGCTGAATATGTAAATGGTATATCTGCAGAAGTAACTAATATCCCTCAACCATGGGAAGATGGATTAAATTTCTTTTTGAAACTTGTTGATTGTTCGGATTTCATTGTGGCTCATAATGTTGAGTTCGATAAGAAATGGTTTGGGAAAGGAAGATTGCCTAAACTTAATAAAAAATGGATATGTAGTTTAGAGGATATTAATTGGTCTTTTCAAAAATCACTAAAAACTAGACCTTCCGTAACTGATCTGGCTTTATCCTTTTCAATACCAGTTTGGAATTTACATAGGGCGTTGTCTGATTGCTTTTACATATCTGAGGTTTTCAAAAAATGCGATAATTTAGAGGAACTTTTACTTAAAGCTACTGAACCGAGGTTTTTATATAAGGCATTGGTTAGTTATGAAGAGAGGTCTTTAGCTAAAAATGCTGGGTTTAGATGGAATAGTCCTGTTCAAGGAGCTTGGTCTAGAAAATTAACTACTCATGAGGCACAAAATCTTGATTTTAGAGTAGAGATTTTAAATTAATATTTAATGAATTTTTGACTAAGAAAATATTTAGTTCATTTTGCATGGCATCCATTTATTTCCCATTTTATGTGCCCCAATACATCCGTACTTAGAGGCAGCCTTTTCAGCTTCTGCTTTAGTGCTAAATAGCTCTGAAATCATATGTTCCTTGTTGGAATTTGAAATTTGTTTGGAATGATTATGATGGTGATTTTGTGAATTAGGTGAATACTCCCATACTCCCATAGTAGTAATACCTGCAGAGATAATTCCCATTCCAACTACTGATAAATTGACAATTCCCATTGCTACTGCACCAAAAGAAAATACACCCATTGGAACTACTCCAATACTTATTACTCCCATTGGTACTATTCCAATTGAAACTATACCAAGTGGTGCTATCCCAAAAGCAATTTTTTTTGGTTTTGTACCACAATGCTGACTCTCTTTATTTTTATTTATTTCCAATAGTTTTTCTAAATGTATAATTAAAATTGTCTCACAGAACAACCAATCAAAATTTAATTTTTTTTTAAATTAAAAATTTTGAATTATTTTCTAGAACTTTGAATAACTTAAAAAATCTTAGAGGAACGGTAGACCTATTACCTGATCAATTAATAAAGTGGCAAAATGTTGAGAAAATTGTGTTGGAGCAGCTTTCACGAACATCTATCAAAGAAATAAGAACACCAATATTAGAAATGACTGAATTATTTATAAGAGGAATTGGTGAAGGAACAGATGTTGTAAGCAAGGAAATGTACACATTTCTAGATAGAGGGGAGAGATCTTGCACTTTAAGGCCTGAAGGAACTGCCTCAGTCGCACGTGCTTTGATACAAAATGGAATTTCCTCTAATCCTCTTCAAAAACTTTGGTACATGGGCCCGATGTTTAGATATGAAAGGCCTCAAGCAGGCAGGCAAAGACAGTTTCATCAGTTAGGTGTTGAGTTTATAGGATACGAATCAGTGAAAAGTGATGTTGAAATTATCGCTTTGGCGTGGGATATTTTAGGGAAATTAGGAATAAAAGAACTTAATCTTGAAATAAATACGTTGGGTGATCTTAATGATAGATTAAATTTTCAAAAATCTTTTATAAAGTGGCTAGAAATAAATAAAAAGTCCCTAGATTTAGATTCTCAGAATAGGATTAACAAAAATCCCTTAAGGATTTTGGACTCTAAGAATATTCAAACAAAAAAAGTCCTTGAAAATGCTCCAAGATTATTTAGTTTTTTGTCTGATAAAAGCCATAAAAGATATTCAGACTTAAAAAAACAATTAGAGGCTTTAAAAATCCCTTACGTAGAAAACTTTAATCTAGTAAGAGGTTTGGATTATTACACCCATACAGCCTTTGAAATTACTAGTGGGGCTCTAGGCTCACAAGCTACAGTGTGCGGAGGAGGTAGATATGATGATTTAATAAAACAAATGGGAGGACCAAACACCCCGGCAATTGGATTCGCTATTGGTTTAGAAAGATTAATCTTACTAGCGGGGAAAGAGCTTGAATTTCCAAGAAATACTGATATTTATATTATTAATCAAGGCTTAATTGCTGAAGTATTAGCCATCGATTTATCTAGAAAATTAAGAAATTATGATTTGTTAGTTGAATTGGATTTAAGTGGCGCCTCTTTCTCTAAACAATTCAAAAAGGCCAATAAACTCAAATCCAAAAGTATTATTGTTATTGGAGATGATGAGGCAAATAAAAAAGAATTTGTTATTAGGCTATTTGATAAAGAAAGCTCTTTAAATAAAGAAGAGGTTATATCTTTAGGGAATGATATTCAATTAGAAAAGTGGCTAAAGAATAACCTGCTTGTAAAGTGATTCTCTTAAAGCTAATGATAATTTTTCTCTGCATATTGATCTTTTTTTGTTTGAAGAGATTTTCTAAATTAAAAAAGTTTTTTTGGTCTAAAAAGTTTGTAAACTTCAACAAAAATAATTTAAATAGTTGGATGAATTTAACCAAAAAGGAAAGATACAACCTATCAAAAAAAGAATCTATTACATATATGAATAATAGAAAAGTATTATTGGAAGAAATTAGAAATGAATATAAAAGGATTTCTAGAGGAAATTCTGAAAAAAATTAACAATACCAAAATAGTGGAATATTTCTGGACTTCTAAGAAAAATATAAATGGATTAAGACATTTTGTTTTAGTAAATGAGAGCAGGGAAAAAGGAGATGTTATTTTTTTAATGGTTTCGGTACTTGACTCTGAAATTAATTTAAAAATTACTTATGAAGAATTAATAAATAGTAGAAATTGGGATAAGGGATGGCTCAACATCCCTAAAAGCGAATCTATTACGGAAGAATATAATAAATATAAATCAACCTGTAGAGAAGAAGGAATCAATAAGATATTCATTAATGATAATTCTTTATTTAATATTTCTTAATTTAAAGATTAATCTTTTAAAATTACTTTTCATGCAGAGACTAAGTTTTTGCTGATTAAGTAAGGTTTTAAACATTTTACCCCTTTCAAAATTAGAAAATTAACGTTATCAAGGATTAATAATATTTACGTAATTCAATGATAGGGGATAAATGGAGCTCTTCTGAGTTGACTGCTGAAAAATTAGGAATTACTGAGATTAAACTTTCTTTTTTACGTGAAAATGGAATACTAAAGCCTGGAATTCATTGGAAAAGCTCTCCTCTTGGTCAAAAAAAACCTTGGAACCCCAAAGCCGTATATAATATAAAAATGTGCAGAAATATTATTAATATTTATTATTTTGAACAGAATGATAGTATTGCAGCTTAAAAAAAGATATTTTTTGAATATTAATTTGGAAAGATATATCTAATCTTTATTCAATTAAATGCTCTCCTTTACAATCAATTAGAGTGTTTTGCAAAGTTGGATATAAATTAATCATTTTTATATATTGTTGTGATTTTCTGTAAGATTTTGCAGCCTTTTTGTAATGAACCTCAGATTTCATTTCTAGTGAAATTTTTCTGGAAGATTCTTGAGGAGATTTCATAATATTAAATGTCTTATCCCCTTTTTAATAATTGTTTGATACTGACGCAATAAAGAAAATGGGTTTCTGAAATAAAACATTATTTAATGTCAGCAAAAAGAAATTTATCAAAAAAATTCGAATCGAAATAATACTTTTTTTTATGAGTAATTCATACGATAACTATAATTTGACTGCTTAAATCTAACTTCTTTGGGGTTAAATTTTTAAGGAAATTATCTTAGTTATTTATTACTAGAATTAATAACCTTTACAATTTTGTTGTGAATCCAACTGTTTGTTGAAATTTCAAGTATTCTCGAAACGTTTAAGCTAATCAATTCCTAAATGCAAACCTATGGAAATCCAGATGTCACCTACGGATGGTGGGCTGGTAATTCAGGTGTAACTAATCGCACAGGAAAATTCATTGCTGCGCATATTGCGCATACTGGATTAATCGCTTTCTGGGCGGGTGCTTTCACCCTTTTTGAACTTTCAAGATTTGACCCCTCTATCCCTATGGGTCATCAACCTCTTATCGCACTTCCTCATTTAGCAGCCCTTGGAATAGGGTTTGACGCTAATGGGGTTGCTATGGGAGATACTAAACCTGTAGTAGTAATTGCTATCGTCCACTTAATTTTATCAATGGTTTATGCCGGTGGAGGACTTTTACATTCAGTACTATTGCCAGGAGATTTACAAGAAGCTGATTTAGAAAAAGCAAGAAAATTCAGCCTTAGTTGGGATGATCCAGATAAATTGACATTTATTCTTGGGCATCATTTAATATTCTTTGGTGTTGCATGTATTTGGTTCGTAGAATGGGCGAGAGTTCATGGTATCTATGACCCTGCTATTGGTGCAGTAAGACAAGTTGAATATGATTTGAATTTGTCACATATATGGAATCATCAGGTTGATTTCTTGACTATCGATAGTCTTGAAGATGTTTTAGGTGGTCATGCATTCTTAGCTTTTGTTGAAATTACTGGTGGAGCTTTCCATATTGCTACAAAGCAAGTTGGAGAATACACCAAATTCAAAGGTAAAGGACTACTATCTGCTGAAGCTGTGCTTTCATGGTCTCTAGCAGGTATTGGTTGGATGGCAATTATTGCTGCTTTCTGGAGCGCTACTAATACAACAGTCTATCCTGTCGATTTCTTTGGTGAGCCACTTCAATTGAAATTTAGTATTTCTCCTTACTGGGTAGATACTGGCGACCTTCCTGCTGGTGAGTACACTAACAGAGCATGGTTGGCAAATGTTCACTACTATTTTGGATTCTTCTTTATTCAAGGTCATCTATGGCATGCTTTAAGAGCTCTAGGCTTTGACTTTAAGAGGGTAACAAATGCTATTGGTAACATTGATAACGCCTCAGTTACTCTTAAGGACTAAATATTATTTTATTTAGCAACTAAATATAAAGGTCTCAATTTTATTGGGGCCTTTTTTATTTGAAAAAATTTGGTTATTAATTTAAATTTATAATTATATGTTTTTGAAGTCGTTGAATATTGTTACTCTACAGAATAAAGATATTTTTTCAAATTATCTATTAATAAGTTGTTTTGGATTCTTAATTATATTTTTTCTCTTAATTTTTGGTAGGAGATTTAAACTTGCTGTTCAACTTGAAAGATTTGGATTGCCAATAGCAGTTATATCAGGAATTTTAGGTATATCTATAGGTCCATTTGGAGTGATACACTTTTTGCCAAAAGAAACAATTAATGTTTGGAGTAATTTTCCTACACCTCTTTTATCTTTGGTATTCGCAACTTTAATGATGGGAAGACCTATTCCAAATATAAATGGTTTAGTTAAACCAATCTTTAATCAGTTTTTGCTTGCACTTTCTCTAGGTTTCGGACAATTTTTTGTTGGAGGTCTAGTTGTTAAATATTTTTTGCCCCCATCTATTGATACTAATCCTCTAATGGGGTGTTTAATCGAGGTTGGTTTTCAGGGAGGTCATGGAGCTGCTTCTATTATAGGTGAGAGTTTTAATAGACTAGGTTTCCCAAATGGTTTAGATCTTGGTTTAGCTATGGCAACAATGGGTCTTTTATCATCTTCAA
This sequence comes from Prochlorococcus marinus CUG1415, assembly GCF_017696015.1. Classification (NCBI taxonomy): domain Bacteria; kingdom Bacillati; phylum Cyanobacteriota; class Cyanophyceae; order Synechococcales; family Prochlorococcaceae; genus Prochlorococcus; species Prochlorococcus marinus. The sequence goes on from NZ_JAAORL010000001.1 coordinate 602,328, forward strand.
TATTGGGTAGCGTATTTATTTTTCTCGGGAGAACTTTAGGGATTTCAGATACTGAGGAAATTATTGAAAACAAAGATAATCTAAAGTTAAAAAACAAAGTAGGAATTTTTGCGGATTTAAGAATTTTGATAATAAATCTAGGATTCTCCGGCATGGCAATTTCTTTTGGTGTTTTGTTACTTAAATTCTTAAGATATATCTCAGGTTCTTTTGGTGACTTCTCTAAAGAAATCATTTTTTCACTACCAGTATTCCCTTTTATTCTAATAGGCTCACTCCTTATTAGATATATTTTAGAAAAAACCAAAAATACAGAATTTATTTCAAACATTTTGCAAAGAGAGATTGGGATTTTATCTACAGATCTATTGATTTTTACAGCTATGGCCAGTTTAGATATTGCTGTTATTTTTGAAAATTGGATACTAATTTTAGTTTTTACTATTTTCGGTTTATTTTGGAATTTAATTTGTATTTCTTATTTTGCATACTTTATTTTTGACGATTATTGGTTCGAAAAAAGTTTGATAGAGTTTGGTAACGCTACAGGTGTAGTTGCTTCTGGATTACTTCTTTTAAGGCTTGCAGATCCCAAAAATATTTCTAGGACTTTACCAATTTTTACATCAAAACAGCTATTCGCACAATTAATTCTATCTGGTGGATTATTTACAGTTTTGGCACCATTAATGATTTCTAAAATTGGAATAGATTATTGGACAGAAATTTGTGCTGCAATTACATTTGTAATTCTCCTTGTTGCATTGATTTTTAATAAAGGAGAATTGAAAAAAATTCAATAATAACTCTAGAATGGTTTTAGATATAATTTTATTTTAATGTCATTTACTTCCTACGATATTCCACCTCAGGAAAATAAAGGGAAGTGGTTTAGGAGTCATTTACTTGGGAAGGAAATTGAACTTTGTGAATTGTATAGCCTTAGCCCAAATGATTTGGATTTGATTATGGCTGAGACTGCAGAAATAAGAAGCGACCTTGATTTTAAGGAGAAGAATATTGGAAAATTTAGGACTGCAGGATATTTTTTGGAGTTAGCACGGATAATTGAGAAAAGGAATTTTTTAGAAAGCTAATTATAAGGAAAATAATTCTTTCTAGAATTTGGTTCCCATAATTCGTACTTGTACATTAAAGATTTAAATTTTCTATTATTTTCAAAGGAATCTAACCAGTTTTTTATTGGAAGTTCCAAATAATTTGTTATTTTTTGACTTTCACAAGCGATTTTAAATTGTCTGACAAAAGGCCAAACAGACCAATCCGCGATTGTGGGGTGATCTCCGAAAAAATATTTATTTTCTGTAAGAAGCGCATTCCATCTTTTAATAAATTTAATGGCTTTGTTGAAATGAAATTCTTCATTACTATCCTGATATCTTGTGGAATATTTAAATCGATCCAAATGATATTTGAATTCGTTATCGTTTTCATTAATTATTTCAATAATGTCTACCTTCTTATTATTAGGAAAATAGATATTTTTAATGTTTTTCTTTTTTGACTCTGAGAGTGCCCATATCATGATTTCTAGGCTCTCTTCAATAACTTCACTATTTTCTTTTATTAATATTGGAACCGTTTTTGTCTTAGATTTAATTAGAAAATCAAAGGGTTTATTTTTTAAATCAATTTCTCTAATCTCAACTTTGAGTTCGCAAATTAATAGAGCCCATCTAACACGAATTGCGTATGGACATCTTCGAAATGAATATAAAATATCGTTTGTCATTTTGTAAAAACTTTTAATTTACTTGATTCTTTTAGTATTATTTAGTTAGGAATAGATTTAATTTTACAACGCAAATGTCGGGATATGTTTATCTTATAAGAGTCGGAGACCTTTATAGAATTGGGAAAACTGATAATCTTGATCAGAAAATTAAGAAATTGAACCCAGATGAATTATTAACATCAATTATGACAAAGGAGCCAGAAACTCTTGAAGCAAGGTTGCTAAGAAAATATAAGTCGCAAAGAATACCTGAGACTGGTTATTTAAAGCTTTCTAAAAGACAGATTAGAGAATGTAAAAAGCACTTTGAGTTAAAGGGAAGCTTACCTCACACTTTAGATGCTGAAGTTTCCATTGCTCTATTTGCATCTTTTTTATTGTTTTCATTAAGTTCCTTGATTTTAAATTATTTAAATTTTGGATTTGTAAAATCTATATCGTATTCTTTTGGAGCTGCATCTCTACCAATGGTTGTGTTATTTATTACAGGTAGTTTTGGGGGATATTTTTCTGAAGATTTATCTCTTTTTTCATTGTTAACTAATCGAATAAAAGGCCTATTTATAGCAATTGCAATGATATCAATGGCTTACTTAATTTTCAATTTCGGCTAAAATTCATAATTACAATTTAAGGCAATTTCAAATGGAACTGATTGTGTCGGTAACTTCAGAATAGTTGAGCATATTTCAGCAATATCATCAGGTTGGGTCATGCTTGATTTTTCTAGAGAGGAGATGTCTTGTGCCATGTCAGTATTAACCCAACTTGGACAAATTGCTGAAATTCTTATATTTTTATCCCAACCTTTATTTTTCATTGTTTGGCATAATCCCATCAAAGCAAACTTTGAAGAAGAATAAGCTGCTAGATCCCCTTTAGATCTTTTACCGCTCATTGAAACTAAAACAATTATTCTACCTCTGTCTGAAGCACATAAATGATCCCAAGAAAGTCTACATAAATTCCAAATTGCTAAAAAGTTGATATTCAGTGTATTTAAAATCTCTTCCTCATCTCCATCTTTAAATAAGAAAGGAACTTTTGACAATACGCCAGAACAATTTATAACTGAATCGAATCCCCCGAATTCAGCTACTGTATTTTTAATCCAATTTCTGGCTGAAATTTTTTTTAATGCATCATATTTGTTAATTAAAATTCTTCCTTCTGGCCATTTATTTGGATCAATTACACTTCCTTTTAATGATTCTATATCTCTTATGCCAACACTAATTCTATTGCCTTCTTTTAATTCTTTATGCGCAATATTTAGTCCAATTCCTCTATTAGCTCCACTTATTAATATGGTTCTCATTTAGAAACTATATATTTGGAAATATTATCCTAAGCAACATTTTAAATTCTCTACCATGCATAATCATAAGACCTTTCTTTACACTCCATGGAGCCTTTATAAACATTATGCACATAGCATATACAATCTCTCTTAAGGATAAAGTATCAGTGAGAAAACCATACCATTGATTTTTGGGTAGTTGGAAAAAACTACCAAAAAATTCTCTCAATAGTTTTTCATCAAACCTCATGAGTTTTTCTAATCCAAATTGGTAAAGTGATTTCTTTCTAATTAATTCTTTTGACCATAAAGTTTCCCAACCTCTTCTGGCAATATGATAGGTACTAAGATTTTTGTTTTTAATTGCTTCTGATACTGCTTTTGCGACAAGCGGAGCTCTTCTTAAAACATTACCAATTAAGTATCCAGATGCAGGATGCACCATTGAAGCAGCTCCACCATATCCAAGTATTTGTTGTTTGAAATCTGGTATTGGCATATTCATTGGTAGAAACAAACCAAGTTCTTCATGTTGCATACTTGTGATAGATATATTTCGATAAGATAGCCTTTTCTCCAATCGCTCTTTTAAGTTTTCCATTGTTAAAGGATTTACTAAACCAAGTGATGTCTCTTCAAGAAAATATTTCCCATTCCCCATATCCATTGCATAAAGAAAAGTGGGAGGTTCTTTTTTTTGCTCTTCGTTAAGATGGTCATTTCTGTAATCCATCAATACAAACTGCCCCTTTTTAAGAGGAGGTTTACTAAAATGTCCAACTATCCCGTAACAAGTTTGTACAGCTAAGGGACCACATGATTTTAATTTAAGGAAAACAGGATCATATCCTGTTGCATCTACTACTAATCTTGCAGAGTAAGTATTGCCATTATTTGTAGTGACAGTACTTTTATATTTTTCAAAATGTATTTTATCTGCAAAACCTTGATGCCATTTTATAAAAGACTTATTGCATTCATTAAGCCAAAAATTGTGTAGTTTCTTCTTATCAAATAGTCCGTAATCAAGTGAATGTTCAGTAGCTTTATTCTCATCATGCTGTTCTTCTAAAGCTCCATGGCCAAAAAAACTTACAGTATTCTTCCATCTATATTCCAGCAGATCCTGTAGCCCAAGTTGATCAACTTCTTCCCCCCATATACCATAAGTGTTTGGCCAAGGTTCATATGGTCCATTTGGAGAGAGGACTTCAACATCCAATTTTTCTTTGCCTAAAGCTGATGCAATTGCCATACCTGCAGGTCCTGCACCCAAAACAAGAACATCTGGCAAGCTTTCTTTTAACATTAAATATAAATCTTATGATTAAAGGAATTTGTGAAACAAATTATACTTTCCGCTAATAGGTTTCCATTATTCATTCAATACTTGTAATGAGAGTAGGTTAATAATAATCAAATTACTCAAATACTAGTGAATAAGTTTTCAGTGTTTTAACAATAATTTATAAGATTACAAAATAAAAAAAACTTATATCTTTTTTTTATCATAAGAAATAAATAACAAATTTAAATGATTGAAGATAAAAATATTTTAATTACTGGAGGGAATTCTGGTATAGGTTTTTTTGCCATTATTAATTTACTAAAGACTAAAAATAATTTATACATTGTAATTAAATCTGAATTAAGAAAGAAAGAATTTTTAAGAAGAATTGAAAAACATTTTGATAAAAATTACCTCAGTAAATATTTAAATATTATTGATAATTGTGATCTTTCAGATCTAGAAAATATAAAAAAAATTAAAGATTATTTCATTAGTAAAAAGATATTTTTAGATGTTGTTGTTTTAAATGCAGGATTGCAATATACAGGTTCTTTTTACCCTAAAGTATCAAAACAAGGAATAGAACTAACTTTCGCAGTTAATCATCTTGCACATTTTTACTTGGTAAACATCTTAAAAGATCTTGTTAGAGATAAAGAAGAATCTAGAATTATCATTACATCATCAGATGTTCACGATCCCAAAAGCTCAGGTGGAAATATAGGAAAGAAAGCAGGACTTAATAGTTTAGTTGATTTTAGAAAAAAAGTTACTGGTCAATTTTTAAATTTTAATGCTGATGAATCTTATAAAAATAGTAAGTTATGTAATATTTTGTTTGCGAAAGAGCTTGTAAAAAAATTAAGCATATCCTCTAGAAAAATCTCTGTAATTACTTGGGCTCCTGGTCTAGTAATACCAAATGATGATTCAGGTTTTTTTAGATATAGTAGAAATTTTAATCTCTTTGGATATTTGATTTTTTCAAAAGTTGCAAAAAATATTTTAGGAATTTCGGAAAGTACAGAAAATGCTGGAAGGATTCTTTCTGAGATTGTCCTTGACTCGAATTTAAATAATATTGGCTTCATACATTTAAGTAATAAACTTATATCATTTAAGAAACATAAATTAGTTGAAAGTAATGTTAGTAATGAAGCAAATAGTACTGAGTTGGCTTCAAAACTTTGGATTTTAAGTGAAGAGATTTGCGAATCATTTGGCTTTGCTACTTTCAATATTTAAGGTTTGAGTTGGAAATGCAAACTCTATATTATTAGCTGCGAATTCCTCTATTATTTTTAAATTAATAGATTGTTGAGCTTCCATTGCAGCAAGATAATTATTTGTTGGTATGTAATAAACAAGTTCGAAATTAAGACTGAAGTCGCCAAAATCTGTGAAATGACATCTATCAAAAGATGCATCTTTTGTCTCTTCAACTATTTTTTTAATTATTATTGGAATCAATTTCATAAGTTTTGGAGAGGTTTCATAAACGACTCCTAATTTATGCACTAACCTCCTTTTTTCCATTTGTGCGTAATTTGAAATTATTCCATTTGTTAGGGCGCTGTTGCTCATTACTATTACTTCTCCATTAATACTTCTTATCCTTGAGGATCTTACCCCCACCCTCTCAACCATTCCTAAGACTCCGTCAGATTTTATAAACTCACCTTTTTGAAAAGGTTTATCAAGCAAGATTGTTATATATTCAAAAAACTCCTGAACTGGATCTTTCAAAGCCAATCCTGCCCCAATACCACCTGCACTTAGTAAAGCCCAAATAGCAGTCATTTGAACACCTATATTCTGTAAGAAAAATATTGAGCCAATAGTCCATGTTAATGCTTTTATCAAAGGAGTTAGTGAAGAAATCATTGAACTAATTGAGGAATCATTAATCTTGGATATCGATTCTGTTAAAGACCTTATTAAAACTTTGTTGAGAGCTTTTATGATGATTATTAATATAAATAATTTCAGAATATTCAATAAGACAGAGATAAAAGTTATTTCATCAGAAAAAAAATAGTCAATTGAAAAATAAAATGAGAGGAGGAAACCTATAGGTTTTATAATTCCAGAGATCACCTCAAAAATAAAATCATCGAAATTTGTTTTTGTCCTTTTGGAGACCTTTTTAAAAAATATTTTTGAAAGTTTAGAAATTATTATCGACAATAAAATCCCAATAAAAAAAATAGATATAGCCAAAAGGAAGTTTTCAGTAACTAATCTCATATTCAAATAAACCCTAAAAATTTTTCTCTAATAAAATTTTAAATTATCTCTAAACAACAAACCAGTCTTAATTTTTTTAACTTATTATTATATTTCTAATTTCTTTAAATTCTTTTCTATCCGCAGTTTTGCATAACTCAAAAATCATTGATTCAGTAGTTGTTAAGATCGCCCCCCTTTGAGTCATTCTTTGCAATGCTATTTCATGATCTATCTTATTTCGACTGCCCATGGCATCTGATATAAGAATCACTTCAAATCCTATTTGTAAACAATCTAAGACTGTTTGTTGAATACAAATATGCGTTTCGATCCCACAAACTATCAAATTAGTAATTTTCTTATTTTTAAGTTCTTTTAAAAATTCATCTATTTTAGCTAGGCTAAATTCCATTTTCTCAATTTTTCTAAATCCTGGTTTGGGTAATAATGCAGGTATAGTTACTCCCAATTTCAGTGGGTTCTGTTCAGATACGAATATATTTTCTTCTAAAATTTGGTATGCATTTATTAGCTTTTTGATGTTTTTGACTATTGAATCCTTATTAAAAATTGGTCTTATTATTTTTTCCTGAGTATCAATAATTAGCAAGGCGTTTAGTTTCGCTGATACTTTATCAGAAGAGATTTCATGATCCTTCATCATTTCCTTATTGAAGATACATCTAAAATAATATTTTGAAGAACTTTAGTAAAGATTTAAAATCAAAAAGTTGTTTTACTCTCATCAAGGGTTATTATTGAGAATAGCAATGGGTTGATTTTGTCATTATCCTCGCAGTACAAAGTCATTACATCTCCTCTTGGTGATGGTTTACATAAAGATGGTAAGAGGTTAACTCCTCAGAGACTAAAGGTTCTTAATTTATTTGAAAATATTGGATCTGGAAAACATCTTAGTGCTGAAGAGGTTCATGAAAATTTAGTTAAATCAAGTTCCAAAGTTTCACTTGCAACAATTTATAGAACTTTAAGGCTTTTAGTACAAATGGGTTTGCTTCATGAATTAGAACTCAGTGAGGGTGGACACAGATATGAATTGCTTAGTAACGACACTCCTGACCATCATCATTTAATTTGCATTAGGTGTGGAAGAACAGAAGAATTCGAAAATGACGAAGTTTTAGAAGCAGGCAAAGTTGCAGCAAAAGTTAATGGGTTTAAACTAATTGAATCTTCTTTAAATGTACGAGCTATTTGTCCTAATTGCATTTAGTAGTTTTTAACTTAAAGTCCCTCCACAACTTGATCCTGCACCAGCAGTGCAAGCAAAACAATGTTCTTTTACAGCTACCCCGTAGTCAAAAGTAAATGATTCATCCAACAAATCAGAAAGTGTCTTTGGCCCTTTATTTTCTCGGAAATTTATCTGTTGGTTAAAGTCACAATCATAAATTTCTCCTAGCCAATTTACACTGATAGTCTTTTTGCACATAAGATTTTCTAAATTTTTTTCATTAAAATTTTCTTTTAGTAAGTTGTAATAAGTATTTAGTTTCCCTTCTCTTCTTAGAGATTCTTCGTATCTATTTATTGGCATATTAGTTATTGTGTATAAGCTATTAAAAACGATGTTATATTTTTCGAATAGTATTTTTTTATAATCATTCTCCAATATTTCCTGAGAAGGAGGAAGAATTGGGCTTACAGGATTGTAAACAAGATTTAATTGTAATCCATTTTCTTTCTTTCCATAGCCTAAATCATTGAGGATTTTTATAGCTTTAATACTTTTTTCAAAAACCCCAAAACCCCTTTGAAACTCAACATTATTCTTTTCGTAACAAGGTAGCGAAGCAGTTACTATCACTTTATTTTTTGCAAGAAATCGAGGAAGATCTGCATAACCTTCCTCAAAGAAAATTGTTAAATTGCATCTATCAATAATATCAACTTGTTTTTTGCTTAAACTAGTTATTAGGTTTTTAAATTCTGGGTGCAGTTCTGGAGCTCCACCTGTTATATCTAAAGTCTTGATTTTGTACTTATCAATTATTTTTGGAATAAGAGATATTATTTCATTGGACATCTTTTCAGTTCTTAGAGGACTTGAATTGACATGACAATGCTTACAAGCTTGATTGCATTTATAACCTATATTGATTTGCAATGTTTCTATAGGTTCTTTATAAATTGAGGGGAATTTTTCTTTCATAAATCTATTATTTTTAAATTGTCATTCGAAAATTAAAAAGTCAACTATTTTTTTTAAAGTTTGATCTCTTATTCGCAAGTTCAATAAACCAACTTATATATTCTTTGGGACCATTTTGAAAAACCATATCAAAATTTAGGTTGTCGTAAACATCACTAATTCCCGTTAACCCATTTTTTTTTGTAGAGGGTCTTTCAACTTCACCAGAACTACTATCTACAAAAATTATTTTATTATTAATGCCAAATTCATTACCTAATATTTGTATAAATTCTAAAAAAGATCTGTCACTTCCTCCTCTTAAATAATTTTTCTCACCATTATTTCTTTTTGATGTTACTGTATCACCCACTCCTACAATCAAAGGCATATCTTCCTTTTGAATAGTCCTTTTGCATAAATCAATTTTTTCTCTGAGAGATTTTGGCGAATTTTTAAAAGTAAAATTACTTCCAAAAGGAGCTTTGCCAGTTTTAATCTCAATAAATTTATTTAAAAGAAATAAAACTCCAGAATCTTTAACAGCTCCTTTAATAAGTAATTGTATATCTGTTGATCCAATATCAAATTTAGAAGAAAGTTTAATTTTTTCTCTACCATTTTCATTGCCTAAATTTGGTGAAATATGAAGAAAAAATGAGTTTTTGAGGCCTTCGGATTCAGCTTTTAAGATGATTTCATTCATCATTTTTTCAAAACTAATTTGAATAAGCTTTCTTTTATCAGAATCTTTGTGTACTAAATCAAATAGACTATTGAAATTAATCGTTGGCGAGAAGCGTGTTTCACATATTGATTTTACTGCGTGAAAATTGATATCTTCTTGGCTAAGTTCAGGAAAAATATTGTTAACTATAAAATTAAATTTTGGTCTCATTAAACTAGGTACTTTAGATAAAAAATTTAGTTCTTTTTCTGAGACTCCTTTAAAACTTATTTCACCATTGTTGTCTTGATATTCTACTCCACAGGCAGCTAAACCTCTTAAATATAGTTCTTTGTTTTTAGGCTCAGTATTGCTTTTTACACTCCTTTCTATTATTCTGTTAACCCCTCTCGGACCTTCATGTTCCCCGCAAGTTAATACAAAGAATTCCTCGGCAAGTTCTTTTACTGCATAGATATATTTTAATTCTAATTCTCTAGTCATTGGATCTTTAACTAAAGGAATACAAACTCCGTCTATGTCTTGAATAAATAAGATATTTTTAGAAGAAATTAATTGTTTTTGTAACTTTAAATTATTTGCTATATATTCCATATTTACAATTATTTATCTTTTAATTTAATTTCCATTTTCATAAAAATTATAAATTAAAAAATTCAATATTTACAATAAATAATTTGCTATGGTCAAAAATTGCTTTAATGTAGAGAAATGTTGGTATGGGTAAGAAATTAAAAAAAATTATCAAGAATTTCCAAAAATGAAGAATAATTTCATAGAAAACATAAATGATGAAAAATATTTTTATTCATTGATTAAAGATATAGAGAAAAGCAAAGTTGGCTTCTACAGTGTTGGTTTATATCCTGCATCATTAGCATACAACTGTGCTATGCATGGAAAATCAAATAATATTCTTTTAGCTCCAAGGGAAGGTAGAGATTTGTTAGGTGCTTTTTCTAATGATGTTCTTTTGGGTATGGATAATGAGATTATTGAAAAGATTGAGAGAATGGGACATTATTCTTCAGAGGGGAAAAGCAAGTCTTTTGATCTAAAAGATCTTCTCTTGGAATGCGAGATAGTTATTCTTGCTTCAAACAGTAATCACATACAAAATGATATAAAAAATGCTTTAGAACTCAGAAAAAATTTAAAAAGAGAAAATGTGGTCCTTGGCTGTCTCGTCGGTTCTTTTTGCATTGATAATAGAAATAAAAACCCTTTTATTGTATGTAATAAATATCCAAATTTAGCTTTTTTTACAGGATTTCATCGTCACGGAGCTTTACGAAATCCTAATGATAGTTTTACTGCAAATTTCTGCCATCCTGATGCCCTAACTGCTTTAATAGGAGCTCGCATTCTGAATCAATTGTCACCGAAAATTCAAGTTTCTCCCGGAGTTCATAATATTGAATGTCAATATATAAAATCAATAAAAAATATTTCATCCATATTTGCAGGTTTTGTAAATAACTTTCATTCTGATAAGCCAGGAATGCTACCTACCATTAATACTATTTTGTTAACTCAATGTTTAGATCAGACCGCATCAATATCATCACAAGTTAGAAAAGTAAATAAATTAGAGAATAAATATCTTTCATTAAAAGAACTTGGTTATGGTCAAGAAATAATTAGTGCAAAGGAAATAATTAACGATAAGTTTTGTGAAAAAGGAGATTATACTTTTTCTCAATTAAATGCTGTAAAGGCTGATGTCTTAGGTAGTATGACTCTACCAACTGAAGGAAAACCAACACGTAATTTTCAAGCAGGACAAGTTTTATCAGATATGCTTTTGCAACTCAAAAGATGTCCAAAAGATGTCTCAGAATTTGTAAATTGGTGTAATAAATACTCTCTCAGTCAAGGAGGTTTAGAAGGTCTAAAATCTTTAAAATTTTGGCCAGACATTTATAAAGAATTCAAAATCAAAAATAATAATTGTTCAATGATTAATCTTATTTATTTATGCTTTAATGCTAATTCAGAAGAAAAAAAAGAAATTTATAAGGTTTTAATTAGTTCAGAAGAAATCACTAATTTTTGCCAAGAATCTGTGAAATCTGAGTTATCTTTAGAACTAAATGAAAAATTAAAAGGAGATTATCTTTTTAATGATATTGAAAACCTTTACAAGAAACTTTTTTTTAACAAAAAGGAAAACGATCTTAAAAAAAATGAATATAGTAATCAAATTTCTAAAAAAAATCCAAGTTACATCAATGCATTGAAAATTATTAATAATTATTTTAAGAATTGATTATTTGTTTAATTTACTAAAAAGCTAAGTTCTTCATTTATTTACTAATCTTGATTGCGGGGTTAGAATTATTATGGTTTTAAAAGGTTTTTTTGAAAAAGGAATTATCACATCGTTCTCATGAACTTAAAGCTCTTGGTTGGAATCAAGAAGACTTAACAAGATACGAAGATTTATGGGACTACAGTCAAAGATGGGGATTAATAAATTTAGAAAGAGAAGATAGACAGTTTTTAAAGAAAGCAGAAAAGTTACTCCCAAAGATCCAAAATAAAAAGATATCCGTAAAAAAAACTATTGAAGAAAAATCATATTATTTATGGTTAAAATTTTACCTCGATGAAATTAATATTTTTAGTAATTCTAATCTTCCAAAAAACAAACATGGTGTTTGGACACTCTTAATTGAAGAGGAAATAAAACTTCTTAAGGAATTACAGCCAGTTATGGGTCTTCCAGATACATTAAAAGCCAAGAATCTATTCGAAAATAGAAAAGAGCTCATAAATAAAGCTTTTAGCGAATTTGACGCTAAAAACAACAACAAGGGCTTCAATTTTGATGAGGTTCTAAACAACTCTGAAAAAGATGTTGGCAAGAATTGGAAATCAATTACTCAAAAAGATCCTGAGGCTAATAAAACTTTTCCAATAATTGATTCTGCAAATATTGAGAAACTCAGATCTGCGATAAGAGAGGATTTGAGTTTATATATGAAAGATAATTACCCTTCATTAAAAAAGGATTTATAAATATTTATCTTTTTTTTGTTTTTTTTTTCGACTTTTTTAAGTTAAATAGATAATAGGATTATTTAAAAATTTTGAGCAGCCAAAAGTTTGAGACTCTTCAGTTACATGCAGGCCAAGTGCCTGATCCAACTACAAATTCTAGAGCAGTACCCATTTATCAAACTAGTTCCTATGTATTCGATAATGCCGAACATGGAGCGAATCTTTTTGGATTAAAAGAATTTGGAAATATTTATACTCGACTTATGAACCCCACCACAGATGTCTTCGAAAAAAGGATGGCAGCTTTGGAGGGAGGTATGGCAGCACTTGCCACATCCTCAGGTCAAGCTGCGCAATTCTTGGCAATCGTGAACTGCATGACAGCAGGGGATAATTTTGTCTCTACATCTTTTCTATATGGTGGTACCTACAATCAATTTAAAGTCCAATTTCCAAGATTAGGAATAGAAGTTAAATTTGCTGATGGGGATAGTATCGATAGTTTTAGAAATAAAATTGATGATAAAACCAAAGCAATATATGTCGAATCAATGGGAAATCCTCGGTTCAACATTCCAGATTTTGAGGGACTCTCTACTTTGGCGAAGGAAAATGGAATTCCTTTAATAGTGGATAATACCCTTGGTGCTGGAGGTGCTTTAATAAGACCAATTGATTTTGGAGCCGATGTTGTTGTGGAAAGTGCAACGAAATGGATCGGTGGACATGGAACAAGTATCGGAGGAGTTATTGTTGATGCCGGAACCTTTGATTGGGGAAATGGTAAATTCCCACTAATGAGTGAGCCAAGCGCTGCTTATCATGGGCTCGTTCATTGGGACGCTTTTGGTTTCGGTAGTGATATCTGCAAATCTTTAGGAGTACCTGATAATAGAAATATAGCTTTTGCCTTAAGAGCAAGACTTGAATGCCTGAGAGACTGGGGATCAGCTCAAAGTCCTTTTAATTCGTTCTTGTTATTACAGGGTTTGGAAACTCTAAGTTTAAGGATAGAAAGACAAACTTCTAATGCTCTTGAATTAGCAAAATGGTTAGATTCTAATTCTAATGTCAGTAGTGTTAATTATCCTGGCCTAGAATCTGATCCATATTACTCAAGTGCCAAAAAATATACTACTGGAAGGGGAATGGGTTGCATGCTTATGTTCTCTCTTAATGGAGGTTATGAAAATGCCGTGAAATTTATTGATTCCTTAAAATTAGCAAGTCATCTTGCTAATGTAGGCGACTCAAAAACTTTAGTAATTCATCCGGCTTCAACTACTCATCAGCAATTGTCTGAAGAAGAACAATTATCTGCAGGGGTTACTCCCACGATGGTAAGAGTTTCTGTTGGAATTGAGCATATTGATGATATAAAAGCAGATTTCGAACAAGCACTGTCACAAATCACATAAGAAAGGAGATTTATTGGCTTTAATAATTCCTAGCAACTATCACAAGATAAGTGATGTCAAGAAAAATCATATTTCTTGGATAGAACCTAAATTGGCGGAAAGACAGGATATACGTCCTCTTAGAATTGGGATTTTGAATATCATGCCTCTTGGTAAGCAGTATGAATTTAACTTACTACATCCACTTGGGTTATCTCCTCTTCAAATAGAGCCAGTTTGGATAAAGCTTAAAACTCACTCTTATAAAACATGGGATTTTAATCATCTAAATAATCTATACATAACCTGGGAAGAGGCAAATAATTCACAACCGTTAGATGGAATCATTATTACTGGAGCACCTATTGAGCACTTGGCTTTTGAGGATGTTAAGTATTGGGATGAATTTGTAAAAATTGTAAATGAAGCCAGAAATTCTTGTGCGAGTACTCTTGGCTTATGTTGGGCTGGTTTCGCTCTGGCTTATTTGGCAGGTGTTGATAAGAAAGTTTTTGATAGAAAATTATTTGGCGTCTTTCCTTTAAAAAGCCTTGTTCCTGGACATCCTTTGATGGGTACACAAGATGATGAATTTATTTGCCCTCAAAGTAGATTCGCAGGATTACCAGATTTGGAGATGGAGCAGGCTCAAAAAGAAGGGAAACTAAATTTATTGGCATATGGAGAAAAAGTAGGATACACAATATTTGAAACTAATGATCAAAAACAACTTATGCATTTAGGCCACCCTGAATATACGGTTCATAGAATTATTAGTGAAATCAAAAGGGATAAAGAGAAGGGAGATGTCCCTCCTCCTGAAAATTTCGAAATAAATAGTTCAAAAACTTCTTGGAGATCTCATAGGAATTTGCTTTTTCAGCAATGGCTTTGGTTCTGCTATCAGCAAGTTAGTCTTAATTAACATTTTTTAATGAGCGCTTTCTAGCCCACCTAATCTCTCAAACAAGTTAAGACTTTCTTTATTTAATCCTACAATTTCAACTTTAGAACCACCATTCTGGAATTTTCTAATAATTTGCTCAAGTGCGACAACTCCACTCTGATCCCAAATATGAGCTAAAGACATATCAATTACAATATTTTCAGGATGTTCATGTATGTCAAATCCTTGTAAAAAATAAATTTTACTTACAAAAAATAATTGTCCTTTGACTTTGTAGGTAGTTAGGTTATTTTCTTTTGCTCTTGCGACAGTTATAACTTTTGCGACTTTTCTGCTGAAAAGAATCGCAGCTAATGCAACTCCAGCAATAACCCCAAGTGCAAGATTATGTGGTTTTGTCAGCATAGTAACTGCAAAAGTCATAAGCATTACAGCCGTATCACTTTTAGGTATCTTTCTAATATTTTTTAATCCATTTATATCTGCTGTACTTATTGCGATTGTTATCATTATTGCTACTAAAGCAGCCATTGGTATGGCACCGATCCAAGCCTTTAAGAGGATTATCATAATTAGGAGAGATATACCTGAGGAGAGGGTTGACAATCTAGATTTGCCACCATTTTCATTATTCATTACAGATTGCCCTACTAAGGCACAGCCTGCCATTCCACCAAATAAAGATGCCACAATATTTGCCATCCCCTGTCCTCTCGCTTCTTTATTTTTATTAGAACTAGTATCAGTTACATCGTCTAAAATATCTTGAGTTAAAAAGGTTTCCATTAAACCCACAAGTGATATTGCAAGTGATGTAGGTAAAATTATCCCTAATGTTTCAAGACTAAAAGGTACTTTCCCATTTTCTATTGATCCAAAAGGCAAAGAAATACTTGGTAATCCATCAGGTAATTTGCCCAAATCGCTAACTGTTGGAATGTCTAGGTTCAATAATATACTTATCAGAGTAATTACTACTATCGCAATAAGTTGAGATGGGATTACTTTTGTGATTTTTGGAAACCCATAAATAATTACTAATCCTAGGATTACAAGAGTCCAAACTATTGGGATTTGAGAGTTGCCTGGATATTGAGTTATAGATTGTTCAACTATTTCCTTAGATTCTTTAATACCTATTCCTAACTGAGGCAGTTGTGCTTGAAATATTAAAAGCGCTAATGCATTTACAAATCCACTTAATACTCCTGTTGGGACGAATCGCATTTGGTAGGCAAGTCTTAAATATCCCCAAATTATTTGGAAAATACCTGTTAATATTCCTGCGGCAATAAGATATGGAACTCCTAATCCAGGAGCTTGTGATTCTCCATAAGCAACAAGTCCAGTCATCAAAAGAGCTGTTGATCCTGTCGCTGAGGTAATCATCCCTCTCCTTCCTCCAACAATTGCGATTGTTATAGATAAGCAAAATGCACCAAAAAGGCCAACTTTAGGATCTACACCAGCTATACCTGAAAAAGCAATTGCTTCGGGGATCATTGCAAAAGCAACAACTAAGCCAGAGAGAATATTTGACTTTGGATCATCCAACCAATTTTTAGATAAATATTCTGAGAAATTTGACATTGAAAGTTTTTTTATACTTATGAAGTTAGCTCATAAAGGAGGCAAAATACTTTGTGGATCAAAAATATTCTTTAAAGTTTTTAATTCTTCAAATCTATTGCCGAATGCTAATGAAAGTTCTTCCCTATGAGAATTTAAATGATTATGCAATTGGGCTAAGTGAATATTTGGATAAAACCTTTTTAGTTTACTCCAGGATTTATACATCCAGTTCATCACGACTTTCTTCTCTTGAAGATCATTTTTTTTCCATGATGCATATATCCAGGGTTTCCAAGTACTTTTTCTATGAACAAAAAAGCTTGAGCCATGATTTAATTTTTTAGTTTTACAACCCAGTTGTTGAGAAGCAACATAACAGGAATTATTAGGCATATTGTCCCTTATTTCATTCAAACATTTTATCAAAACTGGGATATCATTTTTTAAATCTTCTCCAAGAAGACTTATTACTTCAGAATGGTAATTTGCATTTAGCTCATATAATTCCAATTCCTTTGGAAAGAAATTTATTTCGTTAAAGTTCTTATAAATTTTTTTTTCTAGAGTAGGAAGTTTTTCTAGAAGCAATAAGTATTCTTTGGTTCTTTTATCCTCTAAATTATTTTTTAGTTCGACAAAAATATATATGTAAATTCTTTTGGCATATATCCATTGAAGACTCATATTTTCTGGAAATACCTCTGATAGCTGAATTATTTCTGAAAGTTCAGTTGGATTTACAAATCCTTCAATAATTAGAATAGGATTAGATTGGATAGTCTTAAGCCCTATTTCGGTAATAATTGAAAAGAAGGGTGCTGCGCCTTTAATTGCTTCCCAAATTAATTGTTTCTCTTGACTTATTTGATTTTTCTTTAAAGAGATAAATGTACCATTACCTAAGAAACCTTTTATTGATTCAATATTGTCAATTGCTAGTCCATAGGCTCTACTAAGTGGACTTACTCCACCAGTAAGTATATAGCCTGCTCCAGGAAGTTTAGAAAGTCCTATAGGAAAACTTCGATTATGTTTTTCTAAATGATTTATTAGATGACCCATTATTACTCCACCTCCAATTGTAACTAGATTGCTTTCTCTATCTAGTTGAATTTTGTTGTAATTTTTTCTCAGATCAAGAGTCGTATAACCATTTTTAGCACAGCTTGAGGTTGTACCTCCACTACATACGCAAAGATGCTCGGACTCCTTATTAGAATAATTCTCTTTATTAAATAAGGAATCTTCAACGTTATAAATTAATTCCTTAAACTTTGCATCCTTCGAGTTAATATTTGGAATTAAAAGCAAGTTATTATTTTTGTTCACTACTAAATATCGTTCTTTACTATTATGTTATAAGTAATAACTTAATTTTGGATAACTTAGATTCGAAGTTAAATAATCAAGTCGGCATTCTTATCTGTGGACATGGTAGTAGAAATAAACTAGCTATTACCGAATTTCAAGAATTAACTAAACTCATTCAAAAAAGATATCCAAACATATTAGTTGAATATGGTTTCTTGGAATTTGCCAAACCTTCGCTTGTTGATGCTCTAGAAAAGTTAAGAGATCATTCTATAAAAACAGTAATTGCAATACCCGCAATGCTTTTTGCTGCTGGTCATGTAAAAAATGATATACCTAGCTTGCTTATGAATTATTCAAGTAAAACAGAAATTGAAATAATTTATGGTAGAGAGTTAGGTATTAATAATTTAATGATCAGTGCAGCTTGTGAGAGAGTTAAAGATGTATTTAAACAAAATAATTCTCTTAAACCTGAAGAATCATTATTAGTTGTTGTTGGGAGAGGCTCTTCTGACCCAGATGCAAATTCAAATGTTTCAAAAATTACGAGAATGATCGTAGAGGGAATTGGATTAGGTTGGGGTGAAACAGTTTTTTCTGGTGTAACGTTCCCTCTTGTTGAAGCTGGATTAAAAAATGTTGTGAGACTTGGTTATAAAAATATAATAATTTTCCCTTATTTCCTTTTTTCAGGCGTGCTTGTTACACGAATCAAAAGGCAAAGTGATTTAGTTGCAATTAATAATCCACATATTTCATTTAATCATGCAAAATATCTTTCATCACAAACTTATGTGGTTGATACTTTTGTAGAAAGGATTGAAGAGATTCTTAATAACGAAGGTAAAAATTTCATGAATTGCTCCACTTGCAAATATAGGTCAAATTTATTTGGCTTTGAGAAAGAAGTTGGATTGCTACAAGAAAGTCATCATGATCATGTAGAGGGTTTAGGCATAAGCTGTGATTTATGTGATCCTGAATGTAATGGTGCTTGTGAAACACAAAATCAAACTTCAACTCATGACCATGTTGAATCAAATTTAGTGGCAGATGATTATCTAGAACATAAACATAATGAATGTCATCAACATAATGAGAATCATCACCATCACCAAAGTATTTATCCAAATTCAAAACACCCTTTGGGACCTGTCACGCTTCGCTTGCTAAATAAAGATCAAATCTTAAGAAAATCCATTGAAAACAACTGAATCATCTGTCTCTTTCTCGCTTGAGTCTCAATAGACTCGGTATATATAAGTATTGCTAATGTGAAACGACTGGTTCATTTATATCCTTCTTTTCCACAAATTATTAAAAGTTTTCCACGTCCAAATCCACATTAGATAAGGAATGCCAGTATTTTTTAAAAAAAACAGGGCTTCAACATTATTGTTGACTTTTCTTTTCGAATTTATCAATTTCCCAGGTTAAAAAACATATTTTAAAAAAAATCAATTTATAACATGAGTCTTATTTAATACATTAAATTTTTTTTGAAAAAAATTTTTTGACTTTTAGAGAAAAAAACATAATTATTGTTTTGTAGAAAAATAAATTTATGGATCAAATCAGTCATTCAAAATTATCCGATGTAATACTAGATGAATGCTCTTCAAATAAAGTATCTTTAGAAACGGAGCTTTCAGAGACTCTTTATAATAAAATGAAAGACTTCGTATTAAGTAATCCAACTTGGGATCAATATAAGCTTATAAATTCAGCACTAGCTACTTTTCTAGTACAAAACGGATGTACTGATGAAAATGTTTCTGAGATTTATTTAAATCAATTATTTACTCCTTCTAAATCTTTTTAATATTTAAACATGCTCTTCTCGTTAAAGCCATCATAGTAAGAGTTGGGCTATGCCATGATGAAGTTGGCCAGCAGGCACCATCCAGTACGAGTACATTCTTGCATCTCCAAAGTCTATTAAACTTATCAACTACGCTATCTTCTTCACTAACTCCCATTGGAGCTCCTCCAACTTCATGAATATAGTATCCGGGAGGTGGAGGACTATCTGATAGTGCAATCAGATTTTTTGTGAATATACTTCCTATTGGTATATTTATAAGTTCATCAATATTTCTTATTTCTCCATTCGCAGCATCTACAGATTTTTTTATCGTTTTTGTCATATGTTTAGCCATATTTAGTTCATTTTCGCTCCATTCGAATTCAATGTGGGGTATGGGAATCCCCCATTTATCAGTTTTTTTTGATAATGAAACTGAGTTTTTCTTTCTAGGGAGGACCTCCCCATGTGCGATAAGAAAGCCAATAGCTGTATTTAGATCTTTTTGC
Organism: Prochlorococcus marinus CUG1415; assembly: GCF_017696015.1. Classification (NCBI taxonomy): domain Bacteria; kingdom Bacillati; phylum Cyanobacteriota; class Cyanophyceae; order Synechococcales; family Prochlorococcaceae; genus Prochlorococcus; species Prochlorococcus marinus. The sequence goes on from NZ_JAAORL010000001.1 coordinate 622,250, forward strand.
AAAAATTTAGGTATTCCTAATCTATCGATTGCCCCCCAGATTCCGTAACCTCTATGGAAATTGATGTTGTCAATTTTTGGTAAATTTGTTCCGAATGGAATAAAGAAGCTCCCTGCTCCTGAAAGATCGAGAGAATTATTTAGTATTTTTTTTGAGTTTTTTGTTTTTGGGACTGAAAAGAACCTACAGACAGAAATATGATCCATGAGGTATTGACCGAGTTTTCCAGAATTATCTTTAAAACCTAAGGGATTTGATTTCTTTTCTGAGCAAAGTAAAATTCTCAGTGTTGAAATTGTTGATGCGCAGAGGAGAATTAAATCACAATTTAATGTTTCTTTACGCCCATTTTCTAAGTTTACGACAGTTAGTTTTGATGCAAGCTCAGTTAGCTTATTAATCTCAAAATTCTCTACTAAGTGATTAGAGATTATTTGAACATTCCCTGTATCTAAAGCCTTTTTCAAGGTACTTCCTATGCTAGAGGAATTTGGCCATTGTTTTTCTTTTACAGATGCATTTCGGTCAAATCCTCTTGATTGGATAAATGGATAGTTTAATTTTGACTTGACTTTGCTGCCAAAAATATTTTCGTTATCTGTCAAAGGGATTTCACCTATATAGTTACCATTTGGAACTTCCTTAATATCATCTTTTCGTCCATAAATTCCACAGAAATTTTCAATGAAATCATAGTGAGGGGAAAGATCATCGTATGAAATGGGCCAGTTTGGCCCGAATCCATCTTTTTTTGCAGGATGAAAGTCTTCTGAAGAAAATCTTAATGTGATGCCTCCCCAGGTTAATGATCTCCCCCCAATTTGTTTACCTTGAGTCCATAGGAAAGGTTTCTTTTCTGGGAATGCATAGGGATGTTTTAATTCATTTGAATATAAATCAGGATTATTTTTCCAATAACCAGGATGCTGAGACTGATTGCAATGTTTTTTTGTTATTACTCCTGATAATCTTTTTATGGTGCTTATGGGCTCATAATTGCTAGCTTCAATCCTTTTGATTTTTGCTCCGGCTTCTATTACTAAAACTTTTATACCCTGCTCGGCCAATGTAAGTGCTGCTATACCTCCTGTAGCCCCAGAACCAACAACAATTGCATCATAAGGATTTATATCCAAAACTTAATTCTAGATTTGTATTTTCAATAAATATAGCATTCAGTAAATAATTAACTTCTAGAGTTCAACTTAAGAAGCTAGAATTTACTGAAATATTATCCAAAATTAATGAGATTTATAACTTTAACTCTTCTAATTATTGTTTTAACCCTCCCTTCTATAAGCTTTGCAGCATTAGATTATGGTAAACAATCCTTAGTGGGAGGAGATTTTTCTGGATCTGATTTAAAAGGAGCAACTTTCTATTTAACTGATTTACAAGACGCAAATTTATCAGATTGTGATCTTCAAAATGCGACTCTATATGGAGCAAAATTGAAAGATACTAATTTAAGTAACTCTAATTTAAGAGAAGTAACTTTAGACTCAGCTGTTTTAGATGGTACAAATTTATCAAATACTAATTTAGAGGATTCTTTTGCATATAGTACACAGTTTGAAAATGTAAAAATACAAGGCGCAGACTTCACAAATGTGTTCTTGCCAAAAGATGTTGTAAGGAAATTTTGTGAAAGTGCCTCTGGGACTAATCCCTTCACCAATAGAGATACTAGAGAAACATTAGAGTGCGATTAAATTTGAATTTATGCACAAATAAGTTCTTTTTTAATCTTTCTTTGTTTGTAAAGTGATCTGCCAACAGGCCAACCTAAAGTAGATAAATGTCTTATTAAAGAACTTGAATATTTGAAATAAAGTTTGCCTGTATATTTGATATCAAGTTCTTTTAAAGTGTTTAGTAACAAAAATAGATCTTTCTTGTTGCCTTTTTTCTTATCTAATAAAATTAATTTCCCACTTGATAACTTGTTTTCTAAAAGCCCATCATTTTCAGCATAACCAACTTTAAGTGAATTAAATTCATCAGAATAAAGAGTATAAATTATTCCATCTTTGAATTTATTTGTAGAAGTATTTACATTAAAATTGGAGGATATAAATGTTTGATATTCTTTTGTGATTTTTCTGTTATTCATAATTATTTGATTTTATTTTGAGCAATTTCGTATTTTTCTAATAGATTGTTTACTTCTGCTAGTGCAATTCTCTTTTGACAAGCGGAATCATATCTATTTATTGCTACTGAAGGTATTGAACCTTTGCTCTTCATTTCCCTTATTCCTGTTTCTAAACACTGAAAAGCAACACTCGATAGATCTCGACCTTCAGCCGCAGCCCAAACCTTCAAAAGATAAGTAAGATTTGATGGTACTGAGATTTGTACTTTGTTCGAATTCGAGGTGTTTAATGCAATATCATCGAGACTAATTTCTTTGGAGGAAATAGTTTCTTTTACTTTTTTCTTCAGAATTTTTACTTGGCTTAGCGCGTTCTCTTTATTTCTAATTTTTTGTTCTATTTCAAATAACTCTTCCTCCGAATTAATTAAAGCTTCTAACGCCCATTTAGCATCATCTTTCGCAATAGCTGTGCTATTAAGCCATTCATCTCTTATTTTTGACCAATTACTAGGCATAAGCTTTATGCAATAACTATACAATAGGACAATCTGTCTGGATTGTCTATATAATCTAATTAGAATTTAAATTGATTATAAAAATCAATATTCAAACCTATTTATTTGACCCCGTATCCTAGGAATAATGTTATTGAAAAATTAATTAATTTGGAAAATCTTTGCAATAGAATTCTAGAAGGAATTCAAAAATGAAATCTGTTCTTGATCTTCTGGTAACTGCATACTAATTAATTAGATAAATTAAAATCTTTTTGAAAAATATTCTTTATTAGTCTATTAAGGTGTTTCTGAATTATTAATCTCTTTCAATTAGTTCAATTTTATATCCATAAGGATCCTCATTAAAAGCCAATACAGTGGGCAGTAATTCACACCTTTTGTTATAAGTAAAAACCTGTTTCATATTGCCTTTAACGCATGACAATGGAATGATTTAAACTGCTGCTAATACTTCTGTTTCAAAGAGTAAAGCAATTAAAGTTGCTACTAAAATTTCCTTGCCTTATTTTTGTATGAGTGCTGAAGGTCAAATAGATGGTAAAGGTATTCCGAGACAAAAAAAGGCATATCAAAATCTGCTTAGATGTAACCCTAGCTATTGAAATTTAGATGAATATAAAGTTTTGGGTATATCAGGTAGAGGGAAGAACATTAAGGCAGGTGCTTTAAACAAAATTATTGAAAATGCTGAAAAAGGTCAGATTCCTTATGGTACTAACTTAGTAGTTGAGTCTAGGTCGAGGCGATCAAGATATTCATTTAGTTGTAGAGCAACAGGATTATGGATTTGCACTAAAAGGTACTTTTAGGGAAGTAATGCAAGGTCAAAAAAGAGAGAAGATTATAAGTGGATTACCTGAAAGGCAACATGATGTTTTGCAAATATCAGAGGAACAATAGATCGACTATATAACACCTACTCAATTAGTTGAAAAAGTAGAATTTGCAGTAAAAACTAAAGTTAATTTAGATATTTGTAGAATAACTTTAGATCAGTTAGTTAAAAAAAGAGTTTCTGACAAAGATTAAGGGTTCTAATAAAAAACTTCTGAATTAAAGTACAGGATTAAGTAACTACGGAGCCTATAGTAGTAACTATATAGCTACAGGGGAAGGGACAGCTTTTTTGTTAAAGGCTGAATTAAGTAAATATATGATCCCCAAAACATTTGCGAGAAATATTTTTTACCTCTGCTAATTTTACAGCAATTGGATAGTTCAGGTATCGAATCTATCCAGCTGGAGAGAAAGACATTAATAAGGATGATGTCTTGCATACTTCTTACTCTCAACAAAAATGGCCTTGAAGCATCGTTCCGTTTCAGGGTCATTTACTAAAACAGATAAAAACTTAATTAAGAAATTGGAAGGCAAAATGGAAAATGAAAAAAGAATTGAAAAGTTAGCAGCTGTTGCACTAAACGTAACTAAAGTGCTGGTAATAATTTATCTAGGCATCGAAGAAGTAATTAAAATAAGTAAATCACTTATAAAGAAGTTAGATGCTTATTTTGATGATTTACGAGGATCTCGAGAATGGGCTTCACAAGCTTATGCAATACTAAAAAAACGACATTCGTTTTAACTTGTTCAATAAACCAATCAATTAATCCGCTCCATTCTTGGAAATCTCCTTTGGGTTTTAATTCTTCATCTTTCCCTACTCTAGCTACTGGAACAAGATGATCGATAGTTGGGAATAGCTCCCAAAAGCAATATGTGCCTCAATCATCTTTCCATTCTTGTGATATGTAAATTTCTCAGGAAGATAAATCGCCAGCAATCGAAGTGCAGGTGGATAGATAAGTTTTGTTCCCCTATATCGATCTATATATCCATCTCTTATAAATACCTTTGTCATTTATCTCGGGGTATCACTTCTTCACCTTTAATTAAAGGTACTAACGGTTATTCCTGATCCATTAAGCTCCCTGCTTTAGCAACTTTCCATTAGCTAATTAAAGAACAGGCTAATTTTATGGCTTCACTTTTTCAAATTCATTTTTACTGATATTTATTGAGTAATCGATTATAAATTATGAACAATACTATTACTCCTCCTATACCAAGAGCTGCATGGTATGGGTCATGGTGATTCTGCCAAAGCTCCTTTAAAAATTCCATTAATACTTAATCGCTATTTACCACCACATACCAAGGTTTAAGTTCTTTGTATTTCTATTAACTCTATTACATGCAAGCTCACATTCGCTTAACTCTTTGACTGAGAGAGTGTTAATTATTCTTGCCATATCAATAGAAGATAATTCTCCATTAATGTTCCACTTAAGAGTAGTTTTACGTTGAGATGAGTTTGTTGATTTCTTCATCATGACTTTTAAGGTCAGGGATAATTTAATAGCATATTTATTTAGAATTCACAAAAAAAATGTAAAGTTTTTATAAGATAACGAATTAAATTTATTTATTAAACATCTAGAAAATCAAGCAACGGTGCAAGTAGCAAGCGTTTCATTTATTTACCTTTTAAACATTCATACTGCTTTTTATTCATCTTAAATTTTATTCTTTCTGATGCAAAAATCTCTCCTTGCTCCTCGCATTGTTCCATACTTGCCCTCTCAATTTTTTCTAAAGCTGAAGAACCACCTGCACCTGAACTGAGAATTAACCAATAACTTTTAGCATTAATAGCAGAAGTAAAACCTAATAGCAAAGGAAGGACTAATAATTTACGCATAAAAAAATTTAGTCTCTTTCTATTAACTCTATCTTGTATCCATCTGGATCTTCTACAAACGCTAAGACTGTTGTACTGTTCTTCATGGTCTTCGGTTGTGTTGTGATCTTACAGCCGTTGTCTTCTAGCCCTTTACAGATACTATGAATATCTTTAACTCCAATAGCTATATGTCCATACTTATCTCCTAGTTCATAGTCATCAGACTTCTTATCCCAGTTATGGGTTAACTCAATTACTGCATTTTCTTTCTCTGAACCATAGCCAACAAATGCCAAAGTAAATTTTCCATGAGGATAATCCTTTTTTCGCAATAAATGCATTCCCAATCTATTCACATAGAAATCAATGGATTTATCCAAATTCCCTACTCTTAACATTGTATGAAGGATACGCATCTTGAATTATGAACCTAGATTAATTATCTAATATTTAATCACCATCTGCCAAAGTTGTTTCTTCGAGGCTCCGTCTTAAAATAAGTTTAGAAAAATTAGGTTAAAGTATTTATACTAAATTTCACGAATAGATTGGATCAAATATTTCAGAGAATCTCATCAGTATTAATTTATACTTTGCCATTAAAGGCATCAATACCTTTTGGATATTATTTGTTTTATAAATATTCTTTTTTAAAAATACTAATGGATAGTCTCACCTTCCCGATAGCAAAAATTGAAGAATCATTACCTTTTGGTGGCTTTTTGTTGTTTATATTATTGTTTGCAGGAATAGTAAGAAATCCCAAAGTACCCTATTTTGTTAGATATAACTCATGCCAAGCATTACTTATTGATATTGCTTTGATCATAATTACATATCTCTTTAGAATCTTGCCAATAGTTGAACTTGGCTCAATTATTTCTATACTTAGCTCAATTATTTTTATATTTAGTATTTGTATTTTTATTTATTCTATTTCTCAATGTATTTATGGAATTGAACCCGAAATTCCCTTAATTAGTAAATCTGTAAGAATGCAAATTTAAAAATGATTTATAGATTTACTAAATTTTCTCAGCACTCATTCAGAATAGATTCCCATCTTTGCTGACTTGCTTTTATTGCTCTCATTGGTGGTTGAGTACCTTCTATCTCAAAAGCTTTAATTAATGATTTATTAGCTAATAAGCCCAGTGTTGCAGCTTCTCTTTGCCTAGAGCATACTTTTCTTCTTGATCCCTCTTTTAGACCATTCTCAATTTCTTTAAGAATTTGGCTAGCTTCTTTCGACTTAGAATAGAAATCATTCATATATATTTCCAAAGCCGTTTCTCCTCGAATTTGACTTGGTAAAAATATACAAGTTAATAGTATTAGAAATAATGAAAAAAGGTTCTTGATCATGAAGAATTTTTAGAGATAAAGAAAAGGTATTTAGGATATATTACAAAGTAGTTTGATTTATAATTGAATTACATAAAAAATCAATCTATATAATCATGCAAAGGAGAAAATCTAAACTTAGAAAATTTCAACCATTGATGTTTTTTTTAATAGGTTTCATCATGGGTATTGGCGCAATTTGGCCTGGGATGATTTCAGAACCTAGGAGAAAATGTTTCTTTGAAATTATAAAAGACGGAAGTGATGGGAGTGTTTCTCTTGGAACTATTTTTTCTATATCTCCAAATTATCTTTTAAGAATTAGGAATGAAAAAAATAAATATAATAAGGTTCTTTTAATAGGAGATTTTTGTTTTAGAAAAGCTAAATAGTGTTAATAAAAGAAAGCAAATTCTAGACTATCGAGATTTCTTGAATAATTCATTTAAAATTTAACTATAGTATTTTCTATTATGTTTAATAATTATTCAATTACAAACGTAAGAAGATTAGTTGATAAATATTTCTCTCTTCAGTGGTGTAGAGATAACTTTGTAGTTCCACTAAGTATAAAGAAAGAAAGTTCATCTGAAATACAAACAGTTATAATCGCAATAGCTAACTATTCTTATCTAGGGACAATATCTGAACCAATAAAGGAGAGACTAAACCAATCAGGACAAAAATGCTTTTTTGTAGAAAAGACTCAAGATGAGATTCAAGAAATTCTGGATAAAGCCTCTGAGGAAAATTTTATAAGTGATGAAGTTAACGAAAGCATATTTTTTGAGGATGATTATTTATCTGAATCTATTAGAACAACTTCTGATAAAAAAGTAGAAGAGTTTATTTTTGAATTTGATGAAGATATAGTTCTAGATATGGGACGTAAAATTTTAGATCTAGTGCCTGAGATGATGGAAAGTAAAATAAAGAAAGCTGTAGGATTTGTTTTGATCTATTCGAAATACGAAAAAGTTTCTGACATTTATATAGATCCTAAGGAGGATAGCTATAAGATTCGTCTCAGAAAAGAGGGTGTTTCCCAGAAGTTTATTTCAATGCCTAAGGAATCAGGAATAAAATTTTTGGCATGTTTAAAAGAGATGTCAAATATGGATGTTACTGAAAAAGGAAAAAACCAGGATGGAAAGATACTAAGAAAGTTCGATGGGCAGAAACTAGAATTAAGTTGTAATTCCAAGCCTGGCTTAAATGGAGAATCAATGGCTCTAAAATTTTTAAATAGTGATTCTTCAACTTTGAATTTGGACAATCTAATTCATATAGAAACTGTCTTAAACGATTTTGCTAAAAACTCTATTAAAATAGGAAATTTGAATTTATAAAAAGGGAAGACAAAACAATCTTTTTATTACTAGCTCAAACTGAACCTTTTAAGAAAAGAGTTTTAAGTTTTAAGAAACTGTCTTAAATTTTAAAACTATAGTTTTGCTTTTATTAGCAATATGGGGTTTCTGTCGAGCATACTATTTTGCTTTTTATGTTATTCAGCATTATTTTGACCCTAATTATAAATTCTCTGGGTTAATAGATTTTGCCAAATATTCTTTAAGAAAAGGAAGATCAAATTTAAAAAATAGGAGCTAACAAAATTACATTTAAAGACTAGCTAAGACTGAACTTTGTAAAAAATGAATATCAGCTTTACGAAAACATCTTAAAAATAAAAATATATTATAAATCTATTTATTCAAAGTACGGAGGGGGTGGGATTCGAACCCACGGTGCCCTTGCAGACACGCTAGTTTTCAAGCCTGAATATAACTGAATAGCACATGTGGATCTGTTTTCGTGAAAACGATGACCGTTCCTCTTATTACTAGGTTTTGGTTGCACTAATAATTACTAAATGACTGCAACCCCTAGACTAGCGTGCTTTAAATAAACAATTGATTTAAAATTCAATATAAATACAAGTAAAGAATGGCATCAAGATATTATTCTGCAAGTGTAAGGAAATTAGTAGATAAGTATTTCTCTATTCAATGGTGCAGAGATAATTTAGTTGTACCTTTATATGAGGAAACTTCTTTACCAATCAGTAAAGGTGTTATAAAAATTGCTATTGCTAATTATTCATATTTAGGGACGATCGCCTCTCCGATAAAAGAGAGATTAAATCAATCTGGTTATAAATGTGAATTTGTAGAAAAATCACAGGAGGAAATTCAAGAAATTCTTGATTTGGCTTCTGAAGAAAGATTTATAAGTGGTGATTCACTAGAAATCTCTCAAATTGATGAAGATTCCGTTTTGGAAGCCATAGTTGATGTTTCTGAGTCAGAGGATACTTTTGAATTCGAATTTGATGAAGATGAAGATGAAGATGAAGATGAAGATGAAGATGAAGATGAAGATGAAGATGAAGATGAAGATGAAGATGAAGATGAAGATGAAGACAAGGATAAAGAATCCAGAAGTGATACTTATGAAGATTATCTAGAGGAACAAATTATAGATTTAGAGATAGAGATGTCTTTTAGTAAAATTCAAAAGGCGGCAGGAATGATATTAATAAATTCCAGAAAAAATAACGTATCTGATATTCATATAGAGCCAAGAGAAGAAGGTTACAAAATCAGAGTTAGGAAAGATGGCGTAATGCAAAAATTCATGTCTATGTCGAGAAAGCCAGGAATACAGTTGGTTGCATGTTTAAAAAATATGGCAATGATGGATATTGCTGAAAGAAGAGCTAGTCAAGACGGGAAGATCCTAAGAAAACTTGAAGGTAATAGAATGGAAATTCGCTGTTCAACAGTTCCAGGAAAATATGGGGAATCTATGGTTCTAAGAATGTTAAACAGTGATGCATCAGTATTAAATTTAGACACATTAATACATATTGAAAAAGTCAGAAATGATTTTAGAAAGATAATGAATTCAATAAATGGGACTGTAATTGTCTCAGGGCCAACAGGTTCTGGAAAGTCAACTACTCTTGCTGCTGCTTTAAGGGAAAAGGATAATGGTTATTCTAAAATACTTACTGCCGAAGATCCCATTGAGTACGACTTGGGAGGAGATATCCAACAAGTTCAGGTAAATAGAGCTAAAGGACAGACATTTGCTGCTATTCTAAGAACTTTCTTAAGGCATGATCCTGACGTAATACTTATTGGTGAGACTAGAGATCCTGAAACAGCAGAATCATCTATGGATGCAGCAGAAACTGGTCATTTAGTGTTTACTACACTTCATGCAAATTCATCAACTAGCTCACTAACTAGATTACTTGATATGGATGTACCAAAATATAAATTAAATGCAAGCGTAAGAGGAGTATTAGCTCAAAGATTACTTAGAAAAGTCTGCACAGGATGCGGTATAAAAAGACCGATTTCTGAAAATGAAGCGATTGAATTTAATATTCCAGATAATACTCCAATAATGTATGCTAACTTTCTATCTTCAGAAGAAAAATCAAACCGTAAAAAAGAGAATTCTCTTTGTCCCATATGTCAGGGTTCTGGATATAAAGGTAGAGTTGGGGTATATGAACTCCTTCTTCTTGAAAGAAATATTCAAAATGGAATTTCAAGTGGACTTAATGAAAAAGAAATTGAGCAGTTAGCTGTTAATGAAAATTCAATGCTTACACTTACTCAATATGGCCTAGAGTTAGTTAAGGATCATTTGACTACTCTTTCTGAAGTAATAAGAGTATGTAAGGAAGATTAATGGGAGATATAAAGAAAGTTTGGCTACTTTATCTAAAAGGATTTTTGCTTTTTCTAACTGGTTTTATATCTTCATTACTCTTAGTTTTATTAAACTTAAATTTTAAAACTATAGTTTTGCTTTTATTAGCAATATGGGGTTTCTGTCGAGCATACTATTTTGCTTTTTATGTTATTCAGCATTATGTTGACCCTAATTATAAATTCTCTGGGTTAATAGATTTTGCCAAATATTCTTTAAGAAAAGGAAGATCAAATTTAAAAAAGAGGAGCTAACAAAATTACATTTAAAGACTAGCTAAGACTGAACTTTGTAAAAAATGAATATCAGCTTTACGAAAACATCTTAAAAATAAAAATATATTATAAATCTATTTATTCAAAGTACGGAGGGGGTGGGATTCGAACCCACGGTACCCTTGCAGATACGCTAGTTTTCAAGACTAGAGCCTTAAACCACTCGACCACCCCTCCAGGTGAAAATATTTAATTTTCAGATTTAATTATATCAGTCCCTGCTATTTAACCGGTAAATAAAAAATATTTTTCTTCAACAAATTTTTAAAATTAAATTTTTTGTGAAATTATTTCCAGAAATTGGCAACAAATTGGCAACACTATGGAGCTATAACAGTTTTATGATATTTAGAGTCTTAATAAGAAGTTAGTTATAGTAGTTATTCTTTAAAATCATATCCTCCTTTGTGTGAACATACTTTTTCAAAGTCTTCATAACCTCTTGTACCAATTACGGGATATTCCCAAACATATTTTCGATAGTGTATTTCCTTTCTAACAGCAACTGGCAAAGAATCTATATACCTGAAATTTTTGCAATCATAATTTCTAAGTTGAAACCAATCAACTTTAGTTTTTTCATCATTAAGTTCCTCTTTAAATTAAGTGTGAAGTGAATTTGAGTTTTAATATGAGCTTGTTTTGGCAGTCTTTTGACCTAAAGGATTAAACATTAATCTTTTGATTTGATCATTTTCCCAGATCCAATAAACTGGTGCGCTTTTTCTAGCGTTAATTAGGTTTAATGTGTTGAGTTTTTGAGGAACAAATTCTTTTTTTGGATCAAAAAATTTATCTCTAATAGGTTGATTTAAAACAATGCTTCCTTCTTTACTTGAGATTGACCTGTGATAAGTTCCTTTTGGGATTTCAAGTGCTCCCATAAATCTATTTAGATAAATCACATGATGAGGCTCTTCCCAAGCTGGATTTATCAGAATAAATTTCCTCTCACCAGTAATAACTAAATTGTGATCAACTTGATGATTGTGCATATAGTATTGTTCATTCTCATATTCATCTGGAGGGGATATAGCCTCTCCTGAATGCATAACCACATCACAACCATTAGAAAACTCTATTCCTGCATCAAAAAAAGTTACTTTGGGAGTTTCTCTGAAAATAGTTGTAGGGCAGAATTTCAATTCCATAATTCAACCTCTCTGCTAGTGAATAACAAATACGATTAGAATTTATTTGCAAAAAATATGTTTTTATTGATACTTAGTTGAGACAAACTAATCAATCTTCCCCAGATGGATAATCTATCCAATTGTGTTTTAAAGTTTTTTTTAAAGTGTGCAGTTTCTTGACGCAATCAAGGTCTCGAATATCTTTTTTGGGAACAGTGAATTTTTTTGCAGTTTCATTTTTCCCTCCTAATTAATATTGTTGTTTGTAACCATTCCAAGTTTGATTAAACCTTAATCCAAGATATAAGATTAAGATTGTCCAAAAAAGAATTTCTAAACTTAAATTGTTCATCTACTTTTCCTCCTTTTAACTAACTGACATTTAGTACGGATGATATCTAAAAATCAAGGGTAAGAATACTTAAAAAAGATCGAATATTAATCACAATAAATTTTGCAATGACTTTTAGTAGGATGCACCATGCATTCATTATCCCAATATTTCTTTACTTCTTTTTTGGGGAATTGATAATTGAAATCATGCATTTCCCACATGTCTGCAGTTGCCTGTTTGAGTGCAGTTAATGGAGTAGTGAGTTTCATAAAACCTCCTTTAATCTCTACTCTTAAATTATCCTACTTTTCATTCAAAATTTATAGGGTATTTCTACCCGAGTAGAAGTGCTTTGTGGTTGTCATAACTATCTTTTCCTATTCAACTTGAGTAGAATTAATTCAATATTCAAAAGCACTTCATAGACTTTGTGGACAGCAAGGTGCATACGACTCGAAGAGGGCAAATAGTTTTTTTTAGGTATTACCACTCTTGATTTTTGTAGATGAAAGATACAAAATAATTACTACCCAAAAGGAGGCTATTTCAATGACCAGCCTAGGAGTAGAGCTTCTTATATGTACTTTTTCGCTAATTTATTTTGGTCTGTTTATGACACGAAATTTTTATCAACAAGGTATGAGAGCTCATCTACGCAAAAACATTTTTTGCGTTAAATCACAAAGTAATCCATACTGCATAACTAAGTAGCATTGGATTAATAATTTCAAAAAAGGAGGTTAATTATATCTTGCAGAAATCCTTATAAACATATGATGCAGAATGACTTTACACCTTTTATTGATGTTATATCGTAAGAAAAGAATTGAAGTGATGTAAAACTGGAGTGTATGCAGTTTGGTATATGCGACTATAGACCAGAACAAGTAGAAAAAGTGCCTTTTTTTAATAGAAACACTTTTAGAACAGACTTCTGAGTTGAGGGAAATTAAATGAAAAATAAGAGATCCCATATTAAAACTACTCTTAAGGCGAAAAAAAATTGGAACTTAGATTCATTAGATATGCTTTTGGTTTTAGAGAGTCTCTCAAATAAACATTTAAGAAGTTACCCTCTCCCGGAGAAAAACATTTCTAGTTATTTAGCAATTTAATATTAATTTGGAGGAAATTATGAAAAAAAGATATATCTGACTATTATAGTTGAACTTTAATTTTATCTATGAGTAAACCTTTGCTACTAGAGGACCTGCTTCTTCATCAGTAAAAACAGGAGTTGTTTTCCAATTTAGAAATTCCCCCCATTGAGCTGCATGTTCGTATATGGCTTTTGGATTATCAGTTTTTAAAACGATCCAACCTTCTAAAGAACCAGGAGCATGATACCTACCAATCATTTCGACTCCAGGATAAATTCCGCCTCCTGCAAGAAATTTTTCTGCACCTTTTTGATGATACCCAGTTTTGAAGGACCAATGTTGAACATAAAGCATAATTTTTAATCATTATAACTACTAAATTAATAGCAAAAAAAGACCTGATTATATGATTTATCGAAAATGTTTTTATTTAGATCGACTATCAATTATTAAAGTGTTATTTTGGCTTAGTCGGTCCTTATGAACAATCACATAAGATTAGAAGATTATGGGTAAATTTCTCGAAAAGAACTTGATTATCATCCTTTTGACGATTATTGGTTATTTTTTATTTTCAATTTCCAGCAGTTTAAAAGAGTCGGGAAGATATGATTCTGATTTGAGAGCTTGTGCGAAAATGAAAGCTTTTATGAATGATAAAGAATCTTCTAAATTATTTGAACAAGAAGCAGCATCTATAACTGGAATAAAGGTTAAGTTTGTAGGAGAATATTGTAAGAAATTAACACTTCAAAATTTCTTCTAAAAATCGAAAGAAGATAATATACATTTTTTGAGAAACTAAGAAAATTATTTTTTTCAAAAAGTATTTTCACCCTAAATTTTTCCAAAGTTAATATTTTCTTGGAAAATTCCAAATAAATTATTTCCAATAATTGCAGTAAATACGAGAACAAATGCAACAATTAAGAAAAGAATACTTACATCCTTTAAATCATAGGGAGATTTAAAAATAGGTTTAGGATTTTTCATTATTTAATTATATCTGATAGTAATCTTATATAGTTTTTAAGGGAGAACTTAATACGTTCCCCTTTAAGCTACTTTTTAAAAAATAGCTTATTAAAAGACAAAAAAAAACATCCCAAAATGGGATGTTTTTTAATTGTTTACTTAATTAAAAAGCAAAACTAGTTTTTAATGCAATACCAGTTAAGTCTTCACCATTAGCATTGTCTCTCTCCTGAAGAAATCCACCTACTGTTGCTGTTGTTGCATCATTAAGATTCCAAGAATATGAAACTTCATATAGCATAGTAGTCTCAGCATCATCAACAATCAAAGGGGTAGATCCGATGTCGTTATTAGTTCCTAATCCAAGTGAAATAGCTCCTGGACCAACTTCTGCTGTAGTTAAGCCAACAAAGTAAGCTTTTGCATCATTACCAGCGGATGGATTTCCTACTTCATAACCAACACTTACTGAATCTAAGAAAGCATTATCAAATGAGTAATAACCATTAACACCCCAATAAATTGTATCTACATTTGGTGTATCAGCGCTTGCGTATGAAAGTGCTGCTCCATAACTATCTGCTGCATATGCTAGCTGAAAGCCAAATATATCATTTGATTCTTTGGTGAAAATACCGTCAGTTGTACTTCCTTCTTGACCTGACATTCCAGCACCTAAAGTGAATCCATTACCAATGTCGTAAGAAGTAGAGATAGTTACATCACCACCTGCACCAGCAGAATTACCTGTACCACAGTCAGAAATTACGTCTGTGAAACCAGAGTAAACACAAGCTCCAGTGAATTGATCACTAATATCCAAACTATCGCCGACAGCAACAGTCAATTTATCTCCAAAAGGTCTTGTATAGTGAACATCCTTAACTCTTAATGCATCAGCGTTTGCATTACCGAAGTCAAGAGCTGTTGTTAATGGGCTAACAGCAATTGTGTTTCCAGATCCAATGTTTACAAAAAGATCATCATCTCCTGTAAAGGTAGTATTGAGACCGATTTCAAATGAATAGTTTGCTACAACCGCTTCTGGATCACCCTGAGTATTTGCATCTCCTTCTGTTGCTCCAATAAGAAAATCTGCAGAGAAAGAAGCAATTGTTGTCTCAGAGAAGCTACCAGCTTCAAAATTTGAGCCAGATATTGAGTCGTTAGTTAATACAGAGTCTGTCTGGGCAAGTTCTCTAGAGAAAGTATTTGAATCAAAATCTTGTTCAAATAATTCTTCTTGGTCAATACCGTATTGAGTAACTTGGTTTAAATTGATTTCATTAGCAACAGCAGAAAAAGGTGCTAATAGACCTAATGTTGCAGGGGCCACTAATAATTTGTGGAAAAGTTTCATTAAAATGTCCTCACACATTTTGAAAGATTCTTTATTATTTAATGTTTTGCTAAGAAAGTCAATAAATTAATGCACTTATATGTGTAAATTTTTTAACTGTCTCCTTATCTCTCGTTTTTAAGTTTTGAATTGTAAATAAAATATAAAGATATTTTTTAATAGCAAACTACTAAGATCGTAAATTTTTTCTTTTTAAAATGTTCAATTTGGAGTAATAATCTTTATTAGTGATAGATTATTAATTGTTGATGTTGTAAAATGGGATAAAGCCTAGATATCTATTTTCTTGAATTTACAA
This sequence comes from Prochlorococcus marinus CUG1415, assembly GCF_017696015.1. Lineage (NCBI taxonomy): Bacteria > Bacillati > Cyanobacteriota > Cyanophyceae > Synechococcales > Prochlorococcaceae > Prochlorococcus > Prochlorococcus marinus. Next base: position 638,094 of record NZ_JAAORL010000001.1, read on the forward strand.
ATTATAAAGAATCCTTAGATGATTAAAAATTTATATAAAGAAATGGAATTAGTTAAATTTTCAAGAAATTTAAAATATTTACTTTTGTTATTCAGTCCTTTAATTTTAAATGCAGGATTAGTAAAAAGTTCTGATCTTATGCAATTTTCTGGAGTTGAAAAGATAACATCAATTGATTTCGATAATCTCTACTTTGAAAACACCATATCATTTGAAGATTATGATTCTTATTCCCATCAATTTGATAATTTTTTTGGGATGAATTATTTAGAAACAGAAAATAAAAGAAATTTCCAAGATTTATCCATATCTTTTGACTCCAAAAAAATAAGAGATTTATATGAGTATATGCTCGAAGGTCATACAAATATTAAAAAAATCAGCAAAGACAAAGAAGTTTTCTATAAAAAAAAGATTTAAGTCATGAATTTAATTTATAAAAAGCAATTAAAAATCAAAAAATTAATTTTTGTTTTTCTATTTATATTAAATCCCTTATTGCTTAATGCTATCGCAAATACTAAATATGCAGATAAGAGTGAAATAAATAAAAAAATAATTGAATCAAATGAAGATCTAAATACTGATTCCAAATTAATAAATGAAGCAATTAATGAAGCAAAAGAACTTATACCTTCTATTGATGATTTAGTAGAAAATGTAAGCGTTGAAGAAGTTAAAATCAATACAAATTATGAGGATAATGAAGAATTAAAAAAAATTAAAAAAGAGGATGATTTTTTAAAAAATGACAATTTAGATAATAAAGCTCTAGATTTATCCAATTCAAAAAAAGACTCAATTCAAAGAAAAAAAATAATAATAGATCTTAATGAAACAACTATTGATAACAAAGCATTAAAAGAAAATTATTTACCTACACCAACTGTAGGGGATATATCAGTTGGTGAATTTGAAATCCCAACAAGGGGCTATGTGAAATTAAATCCAGAAAAACTCTCATTGAATCTTGTTAAAGCAGATGCCCTAGAAACATTGAAATTAATTTCAAAGATTTCAGGTTATGGAATGGTTATAATTGAAAACCCTAAAGAAGAAGAAAAAAATGAAAGTGAAGATAGGATACTTCCTTTGATTACAGTAAACTTTAATAATGTTGATATTTCAGATGTTTTTAATAGCATTCTTATGGCGTCTGGCTTGCAAGCAAAAATTGAAAAAAATATAATCTTTGTTGGTGAAAACATTTTTAACAAAAGCTTGATTCCAAAAGTATCAAAAACTTATCGATTAAATCAAGCAAATGCAGCATCTGTAGGTGATTATTTAGCAACATTAGGCGCGAGGATTTCAAAAGTTCTTTTAAAAGGATCCTCAGTTGATGGTGAAGAACTTGGAGATTCTTTCGTAACCAAGGCTGAATGGAATGAAACTTTTATTAATTCATATGGTACTCAGGGAGGACCTTTGCAAGGACTTCTAAGTACAGTCGATTTAAGGTTGCAAACTATAACTTTAATTGGAACTAATGATTTAATTCTCACTGCCGAAAAATATATAAAATCTTTAGATGTAAGGCATAGGCAAGTAGCATTATCTATAAAAATAATTGATGTTTCATTAACCAAAAATGACACAACAAATAATGTTTTTGATTTAACCAGTGGTTCGACTTATCTTATTAATAATGGTGGATTGGCAATATTAACTGGAAATCAATTTGCTAGAGTTCCATCTGGCGGAGCAGTTGATGCTTCAGTAAGCGGTACTGCTTTAGGAAATAATAATTTTGCTAATTGGATAGAAATGAAAATAAAAAATGAAAATGCAAAAATTATGGCTTCACCAACATTGATACTGGGTGAGAATGCTGATGCGATGGTTTCGGGTGTTGCATCAGCTACCGGAGGGTTGGATTCTGCAGCAATAGGCAGACCATTCGCAAATGAAGGTTTTGTTAAGGTGGGAGAAACCGTTACAGTATCTTATGATGTCTCTACCGAAGATGGTGTAACAACCTGTGCTGCTACTCCTGGGACTGCAGGAATAACATTTGGTGCGAAGGTTGATAAAATTGACGATAATGGGTACGTAACTTTTTCTTTGAGTCCTGCCATTTCAGCTGTCACAAAGACTGAAACTGTAGGAAGTTGCGGAACCGCAAGTACTTTAAGTGTTAGAAAGTTAGATACTGGTTCTATAAGAGTTAAGAATGGAAATACATTAATTCTTACTGGAGTTCTTAAAGATGAAGATAATGTAACAACAACTAAAACCCCCTTGCTTGGTGATATCCCTATACTCGGAAGATTATTCAGAAAAAATTCAACTGTAAAAAGAAAAAGCGAATTAATAATTCTTGTTACTCCTAGAATATTAAATGACTAATTTCTTCTTTTTATGTAAATAAATTTAATTTATAATGAACAAATTAAACTTTAAACAAAACGACTTACTTCGAGAAAGGAGGAAGGAACAATATTTATTAGAGCCTTATTTTATAGATAATAGAAAGTTTATTAAAAAAGGAATTTATATTGGGATTAATATTATTTCAATAGCTTTAATTTCTGGATTCGCATTTATCTTAAGGTCCCAGATATTAGAAAATAAGAAATTGCAAATTAAAAACTATTCCGATGAATATGATTCTTTGCAAATTAAATTAAATACAGAATCTAAAGAACTTAAAAATGTTGCAAGGTTTAATACTAATCTTAAAAATTCAATCGTTAATATTAGTTCAAGTTCAGCTCTTCTAAAAGAAATTTCTTTACTAATACCTAAAAAAATTTATTTATCTGTTTTAAGTACTCAAGGTAATAATTTGACTTTGAAAAGTATACAAAGTGGTCAGGAATATTTAAGTTATATAAATGGATTTTTGATAAGTCTTAATAGTTCAGAATTTATTAATTTTAATCAAATTGATTTAGCAGATATTAAATCTGATGAAACAAATAGTGGTACTTATGTTGCAACTATAAATACTAAAATTACTAATGAATATAAAGATATTAATCAAAAGTATTTAAAAAAATTAGGTTCTTTTGGACTTTCTAACAGAATTGAACTTTTAATAAATATAGAAAATATAAAATGACTGAATCTAATTTTAAAAACAAAAGATTTATTACGCCAGAAAAATCAGCTGTATTATTGCCAGTAATAATATCATCTTTTATTTCTTTAATAATAGTAAGTGCATTTGTTATCCCTAGATATATAAAATCAAATAAAATAAATAAAGAATATAAAGAATTTTTAAGAAAGAAAAATGAGCTTCCAAATTTAAAGGCTGAATATAAAATAATCAATGAAAAGCTTCAAAAGTTAAATAAAGAAAAATATCAGATAATAAATTTAATTTCAGGCACTTCTAATCTGGAAACTTTTCTTTCTAGATTAGGTAATTTAGCAGCAAAACATAATATCAATATTTCTTCGATTACTCCTAAATCTTCAATAATGTATGTTCAATCACAAAATAGTGATTTGCAAAATGAATTAAATTTAAATCCAGATTCCTTGCTTGTTGAGGGAGTAAAAAAATATAATATAGAAGTTAATTTTAAGTCAAATTTCAAGGACCTATTATCATTTATAAGAAATTTAGAGTTTCAAGAAAATGTAATTTTATTTAAAGATATTAAAATTGCCTTTGCTGAGGAAAATAATGATGAAAAAAAGAAAGAAGTTCCTGCTGAATTACTCGATATATCTCTAAAAATGAATGTCTATGGAAAAATTTGAATCATTTATTTCATAGAAACTTATTAAAATTTTAAAATGACTTATCTTTATGCTGGATTAGGGATTGCCATGATTTCAGGAATTGCTGCAATGATGCAAATTGGAAATAATATTAATACTTTAATTCCTTTGAGTGTTTTAAAATTAGATAACTATAGTAATTCCCCATTAGCAGGATATGATAGACAAATAATGAAAATTTTATATAGTCAAACTGTGCCAGATAATGATATTTGTACTTATGTAAAAAATAGTATCTCATCTCCAAAATATGAGGATGGTGAAGTCTTTGTATCTACAGGTACCCAATCTCCCTCTACACATACAATTTTCTCAAGAAATTGTTCGTTGATAAATAAATCAAATAAACATAGAGTTATTATCACTAATTCTTCGAATGAAGCTTACAAATATAAGATGTTTTCCTGTTATCTAGAAATTGAACCTTTTTGTAGTTTCGAAATAAATAAATAAATAAATAAATGATTTCTTCTCTTGTTGGTGCAGTAATAATGTCAGCAGCAACTGTCTCAATGCTAGTGGCATTAAATATAAGTAATAACGCCCTTAACAAAGTTGGAAAAAATCCAATAACTGAACAGGAAAAAGAAATTCTTTTAAATGCAGGATTCACATCAGGGGATTTCGATTTAGTGAATCAAGATATTGAGATTCTAAATTTTGAATAGCGTCTTTATCATGAATAAAAAAAGATTAAAAAATGAAGGGATGACATTACCGGAATTAATTTTATCTGTTTTAATGCTTTCAGCTTTTACAGCTGTTTTTGCAGTAGTGACACAGTTTACTGCAAGATTTTTTCAACCTCTTAATCCTTCATCGAGTGATATCTCTGATTCTTCTGAAGTGGATTTAAGTGATATTCTCAATGATCAGATTCAAATTAATGAAGCTTTTGATTCGATTGTGAGTTTTTTATCTGAACCAGGTATCGATAGAAATTATATTTTAAATTTAAAATGTACATCTCTTCCTAAATTAGAATGGGATATCCCAGGCATTAGTAATGATGCAATACCAAATACGTACAAAATTTGTATAAAACCCTCGCAACTTTCTGAAAGTTCTTATTTAGATTTAAATAATTCTATTGGCAAGCCTGGTATTTACATAATTTATGCAAAACCTAATAATGGGATATCATATAATGCAACTCCCATAAGAAGAATTTTTTGTAGACCTAAGCCTTTTTGTACATTATGACTTTATCCACTACAAAAAAGAAAATTAATGACTATACCTTTGAGGATTTAAAAACTTTCTTTCTTAACTTAACAAGAAAGATAAGTAGTAAAATTATTTTAATAGAACTTGGAAACGAATTTTTTAATATAGCCATAGCTAAATGTCAAAATAAAGAGTTATTGATAAAAAAGGTTTATAGACAAAAATTGCCAACTGAGGCATTAGAAAAATTCATACCTAAAGATCCAGTAGCGTTTGGAAATATGATTTTAGGAGTTCTACAGGAAAATAAATTACCTGGGCAAAGGGTAGCAATTTTATTACCCTCTGATACTTGTTATACCAGATTGATAGAAATACCTGAAAATATTGATCAAGATAATTCAAAAGAATTTTTAGAAGATCCTAGTTCTGGCATTCAGATTCCAATCTCTATAAATAACTCTGACTATGATATTCATTTAACTTCTTTGCCAAAAACAAAATTAAAAAATAAAGTTTTTAATAAATATTTTCTAACTTCAATTCCTAAAAAAAATGTAAATTTAGTTATAAATACTTTAAAAAATGCAAATCTAGAATTGTGCTCTCTCCAAATGAGTCATATATGTTTGGCAAATTTATTAGAAACGCAAATAAAAAAATTAAATAATAATCAACTACTTATTTCTTTGGAACTATTGGATGAATTTAGTCAGTTCATTATTTTCGATATTTCCGGGCCAATTTTAATAAAAAGATTTGGATCTATTCGTAATTATCCATCAATTGAAGAGAGGCTATTACTTAATAAGGAGAGTAACAATAATAATAAGAAACAAAAAAATAACTACTATCCAATTTCAAAACTAGATGTAAAAGTATTAACAAGAGAAATAAAAGATACTTTCACAAATTTCTTGAATGTAAATAATCTAGACATGGAAGGTAAAGTCTTTTTGTCAGGAAGGAATAGTCAACACACAAATCTTGTAAAGGTTTTAGGAGAATCGTTGAATATGAATGTCTCTTTGATTTCACCAATTGGGAATCCAAGATTGAGAGAATTCGACTACGATCCTGAGAAGATTGATCAATTTTCCATGTCAAGAATTATTGGTTTAGGGATAAGTTTATTAAGAGACGACTATATTGAAAATTTAAATGATGAAGATAAATTTGTTATTGATAAATATGTAAAAGTTGATTCAAAAGAAAATTTATTAAATGGTGGCTCTGAGAATTCAGAACAAAAGAATAAAACTCCAAAAAAGAAAGTAGAAGGGAAGGAAAAATCTAATGAACTCCCACCGTTACCCGATTTAAAAATAGGATCAGATAAAAAGAAAGTAGAAGAAAAGAAAGTAGAAGGTAAGGGAAAATCTAATGAACTCCCACCGTTACCCGATTTAAAAATAGGATCAGATAAAAAGAAAGTAGAAGAAAAGAAAGTAGAAGGTAAGGGAAAATCTAATGAACTCCCACCGTTACCCGATTTAAAAATAGGATCAGATAAAAAGAAAGTAGAAGAAAAGAAAGTAGAAGGTAAGGGAAAATCTAATGAACTCCCACCGTTACCCGATTTAAAAATAGGATCAGATAAAAAGAAAGTAGAAAAGAAAGTAGAAGAAAAGAAAGTAGAAGGTAAGGGGAAACTTAAAAATTCTTCATTAATTGAGGATGAGAAAAATAATAAAGATGGGTTTAAGATGGATACAACTTTTCTTGATATTGATTAACCCATTTGATTTATAAGATCAAACATTGGTAAATAAAGAGCGATTACAATTGTACCGACTATTGCAGCCACAACAAATATGACTGTTGGCTCCATTGCCTTAGTTAAAACTGTTACTGCTTCTTCAACTTCTCTTTTATAAAATTTTGAAAGATTTTCGAGCATAAATGATAAGGCACCCGTTTCTTCTCCAATTTTAATCATTGAGACTAATAGTCTTGGAATAACCTTTGATGAAATTAATGAGTAACTAAGTTCTTGTCCTTGAGTAACTAATGTAATTGATTTTCTTAGTGCTATTTTAATTATTTCATTATTAGAGGCATTTATACATCTTTGTATCCCTTCTACAAGAGGAACACCTGAGTTGATAAGTGTACTTAAAGTGTCAGATATGGAAACAAGCTCTGATTTTAATAATAAATCTCCAAAAAGAGGAATCTTTAAAAATAGTCCATCAAAGAACTCTCGGCCTGATTGGGTTTTATAAGTTGTATTATAAAGATATAAAATTGTAAATATAGAAATAGGACCACCTATTGCAAAACCTAAAGATGTAACAATCTTAGAAAGTGTAAGCATAAAACCAGTAAGTGCTGGTAATTCTGCACCCATGCTTTTAAACATTTCATCAAAAGTTGGAACTATAAAAATCAAAAGAGCAAGACTAATAGTTACTGCTAACACTAATACTGCAACAGGATAAATTAAGGCGCCTGTTATTTGACCTTTGATCTTGCTTCTAGCTTCTAGTAGTAAAGCTAATCTTTCTAGTACTTCAGATAATATACCTCCTGCTTCACCTGCTTCTATTAAACCTACGGTTATGGGAGTAAATATTCTGGAGTATGAATTAAGACATGAAGATAATTCCTCCCCACCTGCCAATTTCTTAGATATGTCAAAGATACAAGCCCCAAATTTTTTGTTTGTCATGTTCTCAGCTAACAATTCAAGCCCTTGAGCTAAAGGGACACCACTTGTAAGCATTACTGACATTTGTCTGAAAAATACTAAAAGATCTGCTTGAGGGACCTTTAATTTTGTATTTGGCTCGTAGTCCAAATAAGACGACTCTCCTAAAGTTATTCCAAAGACGGTAACTGGGGGAGTTCTTTTTGATGATTGACTATCAGCCGTTGGAGCGCCGTATTCAGCCATAATTAGTCATTTATAGCCTTTTTATTGGAGGCTTTCCCTAAGGCTTCTTCCTTAGTTATTAATCCATCTTCATATAATTTATTAAGGCATTGCTCTAAGGTATTCATCCCTTCTTGGCTTCCTGTTTGAAGTTGTGAATATATCTGACTTACTTTTTTTTCTCTTATTAAATTTCCAATGGCTGGGGTATTTACCATTAGTTCATATGCTAATGATCTTTTGCCTTTTGTATTTTTACATAATGTTTGAGACATTATTCCTGCTAATGATGTGGATACTTGAAGTCTTGCTTGTTCTTGCTGGTCAGCAGGGAATACATCAACAATTCTTTCAACAGTTTTAGCTGCGGATGAAGTATGGAGAGTTCCTAGAACTAAATGTCCAGTTTCAGCAGCAGTTATAGCAAGTTGAATTGTCTCCAGATCTCTCATTTCTCCAATATAAATAACATCTGGATCTTCTCTTAAGGCTGCTCTCAAAGCAGTAGAAAAAGAATTTGTATCTCTTTTAACCTCCCTTTGATGAATAATGGAATTTTCAGAATGATTGAAAATAAATTCAATAGGATCTTCAATAGTTAAGACATGTCTGCATTGAGTTTCAAGCATGCAATTAATAAATGCTGCTAAGGTTGTTGACTTCCCAGAACCCGTTGGTCCTGTGCATAAGACTAATCCTCTATGAAGCTTAGATAAATTAATGAAAGAATCTGGGAGGCCTAAATCTTGCCACTTTGGAAGATCATTTGGTAGAAGTCTTAGAGTTAAACATCTTTTTTCATTGGCAACATAAGCATTAATTCTTAATCTAGATAAACCCTCAAGACCAATAGATGTATCCAGATCTCCAGATTGATTAAATTCTTTTAATTTATCTTCACCCAATAATTCCAAAAGTAAGCTGTTCATATCTTCAGATTTTAGCTCTTGAGGACTTATTTTAATATCAGAATTAACTCGAACTGCTATGGGGGAATTTTCCTCTAAATGAATATCTGAGGAACCAGCTTTAATAGCAAAACTAACTATTTCTCTTGCAATAGACATAAATTAATTTTTAATCTGAGGTACAAACTCTTTTAACTTCCGAAATGGTCGTTAAATGTTCCTTAACTAACTCTATCCCATATTGAGTTAAAGTTAACATTGAATTTTCATTGACAGCTAAATTTTCAACTTCTCTTGTAGTTTTTCCATCAGTTAAGGCTTTTTGTATTTTTCGATCGAGAATTAAAAGTTCATAAGTACCTATTCTTCCTTTATAACCCGTTCCATTACATTTAGAACAAAGAGTTCCTTCTTTTTTTCTTGATGCTTTTTCTTCAGCAGTTAATTTGTTTGCATACATAACTGGTGTATTTACATTTATGTTGTATTCTCTTGCTTCATTTTCATGTATTGGTCTTTTTACAGAACATCCTGTACAGACTTTTCGTAATAACCTTTGGGCTAAAACTCCTCTAACACTCGAATTTAATTTATATTTTGGAACCTCCATATCTAGAAGCCTTGTTAAAGATGTACATGATGAGTTCGCATGTAAGGTGGTAAATACTAGATGCCCAGTCTCAGCAGCATCAAGAGATGATTCTGCTGTTTCTGGATCTCGAGTCTCTCCAATTAGAATAATATCCGGATCTTGTCTTAAAAAGGTTCTTAATAATTTAGCAAAATTTTCACCTTTAGCTTTATTTACTTGGACTTGGCTTATATCGCCTCCGAGATTATATTCAACGGGATCTTCAGCTGTAACGATGTTAACCTCTCCGTTATCTTTTTCTCTAAGCGCAGCAGCTAGTGTGGTTGACTTCCCAGACCCAGTGGGCCCGGATACTATTATGATCCCATTTGTGGTATTCATTATTTTTCTAAAATCAGTTCTGACTTTTTCAATATGTATTAATGTGTCTAAATTTAATACTGAGGCATCACTATTTAATATTCTTAAAACCATTTTTTCACCATCTTTTATTCGTACTGTAGAACAACGAAATTCCATTCGATTGCCTTCAAATTTTCTTAAGATTTTCCCATCTTGACTTGCTCTTTTTTCCGCAATATCCATATTCGCCATATTTTTTAAACAAGCTACAAGTTGCGCCCCAGCTTTTCTAGGCATAGTCATGAAATTCTGCATTACACCATCTTTTCTAACCCTAATTTTATATTTATCTTCTTTTGGCTCAATATGTATATCTGAAACATTGTCTTTTTTTGAGTTTATAAGTATTGCTCCCGCCGCATTTTGAATTTTACTCTCTAACATCTCAGTTGCTAAATCAAGATCTTCTTCTTCAACGGGACCCTCTCCATCATCATCAAATTCGAAGTCAAACTTGTCTTCATCAATATCTGAAGTGGCTTTTATAGCCTCTAATACTGCATCTTCATCAAATTGAGATAGCTCTATACTATCTCCGCTAATAAATCTTTCTTCCGAAGCAAGGTCTAAAATTTCCTGTATCTCTTCTTGTGATCTTTCAACAAATTCGCATTTTTGACCCGACTGACTTAATCTCGCTTTTATTGGTTCTGCAATGGTTCCAAGATAAGAATAATTAGCGATAGCAATTTTAATTATTCCTTTTTCCATAGGTAGAGATGTTTCTACATACAAAGGCACAACAAGATTATCTCTACACCACTGGAGAGAAAAATATTTATCTACTAATTTCCTTACACTATTAGCTGTAACCTTGTTGTCCAATTTGAATTATCTCCAACACTTACATTCAGGCAGTAATCTTTTGTACTTTGGACTCCTACATAATCTTGGTTTAACACCTGGACATTTAACTGGAGGGTCTCCTGGTCTCAATCCGGGGACCTCTTTGGGAGGATCTGGTATGGGAAGAATAGGAGGAGGAGGAGGAACTGCTCCACATGTGGTCGTTTTGTATGCTTCTAAAGTTGTAAGTTCCTCACCATTGCAGAGCCAAACAGCTTGTCCACATGGAGATGGTCCTGGTGTGGGACCATAAACATACTTACCTTTCTTTTTATTAGATAAGGCATTTTGCCGGTCGCTTTCGCATGCTTGTTTTTTGACTTTGGTGTCATATTCGGTCCAATCCGCTTTACTTGTAAATTCATTTCCAGAATGGAACCAATAAGGTACTCCTCCACATTCAGGATTTTTTGTTTCTGAATTGCCATTGGGACTTATATAGTTTTTATTATTTCTTTTATTTGCTCTCCATTCAGCACAAGCCTGACCATATTTTGCTTTTAAAGCAGCCTCCACTGCAGCAGCACTACTAACAGGCGTGCCTTCGAAAGCCCAAACTTTGCTTGTACAAGTTTCTTTTTTCTTATCCCAGCTTACATATTCTCCACTACTGGACTTGGAAAGCCAATCTTGGTACTTAGAGAGACATGTTGATTTCGCTTTGGCTATTGCAGCCAGTCTTGCGAACTCCGCTTTTTGTTCTTCAGATAAACCGCAATTTTTGCCAGCCCATCCTTTACAAGAATTTAGTGAACGAGGATTGTCCGATGGAGTTGCTGTTTTTAAAACTTTTCCTTCACTAGAAATTCTGAAGTCAAATGCATATAAAAATTTGTCATTATCTTTTAAAGGTTTAATAGCTAAATGGCTACATTTACTCTTATTCCCATCAATTTTGTAACCTAGAGTTTCTAACTTGTCACTATCTATATCGTCTGGGACTGATTCATTTACGAACTTCACTGGATCTGTTGAAATTCTATATTTACCCAGGCAATCAGATGCATATGCATTCATAAGAGCTTTTGCCTCTTCTGCCTTAGATAATTTGATAGTATTTAATACCCCTGGTATTGCAAATGTTGCGAGTGAAGCCAGAGCCCCAATAACTACTACTAATTCAACTAATGTAAAACCGCTGTTATAGCTATATACTTTTTTAAGTTTATATTGGATCAATTTTGTATACCAATATTTATTATTTAATTATATATATAAGTTTAATTTGAGGCAAATGATTGAAATTTTTAGATTAGCCTTAATTTATTTTAATTGATTTTTTAAAGAAATAATGAATTCCTCATCTTCAAATAAAATAGTAATCTCAGAATCTAATAAATTTAAATTCCTTACTTTTGCACCATTTGGTAAATATTTAGTATTGACTCCTCCAATTGAATTTATAGTAATTGTTCCTTCTTCTCCTAAATAATTAATAAGTGCAAATGTCTCTTCTGAATTTGAGATAAATCCCTTTAAGGTTAAATTTGATAATAAATTATTATTGCCTCCGCTTTCAAAACTAAAGGGATCATTTTTACCATATTTCATAGAAGAAGAAATCTCATTTTTCTTCTTAAAGGGTAAAAGTTTATTTTCTACTTTAATTTTTGCAGGTTCTTGGGATTTACGCTCAACTATTTCTGACTTTCTAATGGGAGGTTTGAAATTTGAGAAATCAAAGTTTTCTTTTTTACTATTGTTACTACAACTTGCTATAAATAAGGAAGCAATAATTAAAAAAAATGGTTTTAATTTAAGTTTTTTATACATTTAAAAAAATCTCAAGCAAATTGCTTGAGATCGATAAGTTTATAGAAAAAATTAAAATATTAAGTATAGGTAATACTATTTATTACCAAGAATATTCAAATTTACCCGCAGAATTTTTGGTTTTTGTGCAACCAGGAGCATCAGTTACATCTGTGGAGTACGTGCATGTTTTAAAAACCTCACCGGTAGCAGTATTCATTTCAATAAAGAAATCTGCCTCTGTTTTAGTTTTATCAGCTTCGGCCTGAGCGGCGTAACAACTGTCTGTCAATGCTAGTGTTCCTTTGGTCCACTTAGATAATGTATATCCAGAGTAATTACCTTTACCTGATTGTGCATCCGCAAATGTTGTACTCTTATTGTCAGCATCTCTAACAATGCATTCTTTTAAGATATTTGCTAAACCATTTTTGGCGGCAGAAGCTCTAGCGTTGGCCTGAACTCCAACAAAAGCAGGAACTGCAACAGCAGACAAAATAGCTAAAACAGCGATAACAACAACAAGTTCAACTAGAGAGAAACCTTCTTCACCTGGCTTAGCTGATAATGTTTTTTGTACTTTTTTACTCTTTAAAAAGTTTTCTAGAATTGTCATGAGAAAATTAATTTAGTAGACTCAAGTTTTGTTTTAAAATTATATACACTATCTAAAAAAATTACAACAATCCCTTAAATATAAATGCTTTTGACAATAAACATTTTTCAAAGTTTTCTAATAGGCATATGTATTGGGAGTTTTCTGAATGTAGTTATTTATAGACTGCCAGTTGGTCTTTCAATTATAAAACCAAGGAGTTTTTGCCCTAAATGTAAAAATAAAATACCATGGTCTTCAAATATACCTTTGCTAAGTTTCCTTTTTCAAAAAGGCAAATGTTCATTTTGTAATTCAAAAATAAGTTTTCAATATCCTTTGATAGAAATTATAACGGGAGTGCTTTTTATAATTTTTAGTTTTTCATCATCATATTTTTATTCTTTTACTTTATTTGTTCCTTTTGAGAATTTGTTTAATTGGACTTTTCTCTCTATTTTAATTGTTATTTCTTTTATTGATATCGAACATTTTTGGATTCCCCAAAGTCTTATAAACTTTGGTTATGTTACTGGGTTAATAAATTTATTATTTGTAGAATTTTTTAAAAATGAATTATTTAATGAAAGTATTCTATTAAAAGGTATCTCCGGCTCAATAGGAGCCTATATTATTTTTGAATTTTTACGATTTGCTTCAAAACTTTATTTTAAAAAAGAAGCATTAGGCAAAGGAGACTCGAAATTGGTCTCAATGTTGGGACTTTGGCTTGGACCGGTTGGAGTGGTATTAGGTATTGGAATAGCTTATGTAATAGCAGCTATATTTCTACTGTTCGCCTTCAAAGCTAAAAAAATCAAGAAAGGATCGATTATTCCATTCGCACCATTTCTATCTTGTGGTGGACTTTTGGTTTGGTTATTTGGTAATTATTCTTTGGTGAATTTAATTTATAGTCTTCAGTTGTAAATAGTTCCTATTTACAGAATTTGTTCAATAATTTTATTGCTGCTCCATCAACTTTTGAATATGTAAATGCTTCCCTCTCTAAGTACATAACCTCCTTTGAATTTCTACTATAAACATTATGAGATAAGTTTAAATTTATTTCCTTTGAAAACTCAAGTGGAAGACCTATTCTTTTTGGGAAATTTTTTCTTGAACTCGTAGAACAACTTTGTGCGACATGAATAATTTCATGACTTAAAACATCTAAAAATGTTGGAGAACCCATACTAATAACTTTATAATCAATTACAATTTGCTCTTTGTTTGGTATCCAAAGACCAAGAGCTCCGCTTTCTATATAACTGAGGGTATTGTTGATTTTTAATTCATTTATCTTTCCAAGGAGCATTTTTATATTTTCCCTATCTTTTTCATAAAATTGGCTCCCTAATGAAACTCTTTTTTTTATTTCTTTGAGGGATAAGTCACCTTCTCCAGGCTTTTTTATATAACTATAGTAAGACCCACCATCTTTACTATAATTTAATTTAGGAGTTAAATTCTTATCAGATTCTAATAATCTAACCATTAGATTATTAATATCGATTGATTCGATTTCTTTATAAACTTTCGAATTCCCTTTGTAGTTATTAGGGAGATTTTTACAAGAAGATAAGAAAAAAATAAAAAGAAAAATAAAGAGGCTCTTAATCTTAGAAGGTTTAATTGACATTAATTTTTATAATTAAGAAAGTTAAAATATACTGATTTAAAATTCTTGTATCCAATGTAAGATAAAATTTTAATTTCGCACAATAAAATTTTGTAGAATATTCTAATATATTCGTTTTTTGAAAATTCTCTATTGCTAAATTTGTAATTATTATATGTTAAGTATAAATTATTGGCATGTCTAGATATTTTTGGGTAAAACTTGCCAATTCGTAAAGATAAGTTCTTTAATGTTTCTCCTTTTTTCTTTTTAATTCCATATGAGCCAAGTATGTCAAAGTACCGGTCTAAATTTATCCTAATCAAATTCTTATTAGCAAAAGATATATTACTAAGTAACAATAAAATTACTGTTAATAAAATGAATAATGCTATTAAAAATAGACTTATTAAATTATTAATTATTTTGTTTTCTGAAAATGATATTTTATTTAACTGTATGTTTATTTTATCAAATAAATTATTAAAACTAATTTCGATTCTGGATAGATTATTTAATAAATTCAGATTTATATTTCTTGAAAACTTGTTGAAGTTAGACTTTTCGGTTTTGAATTCTAATAGAGAATTTTCTATTCTTTCTGGAGAAACCCATGCAGTTGGATCGATTCTTATCCAACCCTTATCTTCTATCCAAATCTCATTCCAAGCATGAGCATATGAATTGTCAATCAAAATATATTGTTGATTTTCATGATTCCTAAATATTTCACCGCCTTGATAACCAATTACGACTCTTGAAGGTATGTTGGCATAATTCATTAACAAAGCAAAACTTCCAGCAAAATGCTCACAGAAACCTATCTTCTTCTTAAAAAGAAAGTCATCATACGGCGCATTTTTATTCATTAATCCTGGATTTATTGAGTAAGTTAAATTAGCTTTTAAAAACCATTCTTTAGCCTTCTCGACTATTTCATATGGATTGGATGATTCTTCTAACCACTTTCTAGATAAGTTATAGAGCTTTTTGTTGTTAGAACTTATTGCATCAAAACTTATTTTTTTAGGTGCATTTTTTCTCCATGAATTATTTGAAGGTATTACTTGATATTCTTCTCTTCTTTTTAGTATCTCTTCACTTAATAGTGTCCCTTTATCTGTTATTTGGAGTTTTTTGGTAATCAAATTACCATTCCCACTCCAAGGCCTTTGTTTAATATAATTTGGCTCTAAAATCCATTTCTCATAATCTAATATCTCTTTATCTTTAGAAATCCCTGGGAATTTATAGGTTTGAAAATATTTATCATCGTATTTTTTTGTATTCATTACCCAAGTATTATTCTCAAATTTGTCTAAAACAAATACTCTCCAGTATCGATTCTCTGATCTTGGAAGTTGATTTTTAAAGAAAATTCTTCCAACTAAATCTTCAGTTTGAGCAAGTGAACTTATATCTCCTGGTCTTAACTCATTACTTAGCCCCGTTTTGGCTAATGTTGTTGTATTAAACTTTAACCAAGGCTTAGGAGTAGGAATAGCAAATATAGAAATTAATGTAATTGGTAATAATAAAAGTAAAAGAAATAATTGTTTTATAAAATTCTCACTTTGGTATTTATTTAGACTTAATAAACTATATAAAACTAAAAAGAAACAAAATAGATTTATTGTATTACTTGCAAAAGAAATATTGAATAATGCTGTTGTGCCAATACTTAATAACAATAATATAATTATATTTTTAACATTTATATTGTTTTTAACTTCTATTAATTTTATTGATGTAAGTAACCACAAAAGATTATTAAGAGCTGTGAACCAAATATCAAAATTATTTATAACAGCAATATAAGCATTAATTCCCCAAAGTAATAGTTCAAATAAGGCAATTGTATTTATACTCTTTTGACTTAGTTTTGGGAAAGTTGCAAAATATAAATTAGTCGCTATGAAGATAGTATTAATTATTAATAAATTTTTTGATAGTAATAAATTAAGAAAAATAATTAAGTAAACGATTAATATGATTCTCTTGAATTTCTTCATTAGTTAAACATGGCTAATGTGGTAAGACATTTCAAATAATGTTTATCTCCGCTATCAGGGCTAATGTAATAGTCTTTTGTCAGTCTAAGGCCATAAATTTTATTATTTATATATTGATTATGGATTTCAAAAGACAAATGTTCAAGAGATTCTTCTAGGGGCAAGTTTTCATTTAGAACAAGCCATTTATATTCTGAAGTTGAGCTATTAAACTTCTTGGATAAAAGATTTTTTGATCGAGCGAGAGATTTCCAATGAATCAATGATTTCTTTTCACCTTTTTGATAGTATGTGACCTCGTTTAGTTCATCACCTGTATTATTCTTTAATTCGTTACTTTGTGACTCGTTATTATTAGATATGTATTCAACCTTTAAGGGGCCTTTCTTTTTTTCAGGTGCAACTATTAATTTATTGCATGGTTTCCAGTAAAACCAACAATTAAATAAAGATAGGGGGGAAGATGAAATTCCATAAATAGTATCTGGATTATAAATCCCTCTTTGTTTCTTCTCTAGGATTAATGATTTTTTTATTTGTCCCTCAACTTTTTCTATTAAAGTAAATTTATTTCTTTTACCGATAAATTTTATTTTGATGTTTTTTCTATAGGTATTTGAATTAATAATAATTTCATAATAAATATTTGAATTTGCAAAGAATATTCTTTGATTTGTGGAAGTTAATTCTAAGCCATGAATATTAAAGTGAGTAAGGAATAGGCTTATAATCATTACTGTTAGCATTAAATAAGAAATGAAAATTGTGAAATTAATCTCTAAATTTGTTCCTAAAATATATAAAACAATTGTTGCTAGTATCCAATAAAATCCGAATAGATTTGGGAAAATATAGAGACTATTAAAACCAAGTTTTATATTTTTAGATTGTGTTGTAAACCTTTTATAAAACCAATTCTTTTGATTAACGAATTGCATCTACTTTTCTCAAAATGTTTTCTGAGATTAGAACTTCTTCTTTGAATCCATTATCTAATCTGTGCTCTGTAACTGAACTAAAAATAAACTGTACATGATCTGGGAGGATTGTTTTATCACCTTTGATAAAGGCACATGCTTTCGATGCATTAACAATTCCAATTGCTGCTCTGGTACTAAGACCACCACTTTTTAATTTTCTACTTTCTGCGAGTAAATCTAAAATATACTCATATAATTCATCTGAGAACTCTAAATTATCAATATAATTTTGAATTTCTAGGAGATCTTGAATAGAAATTATTTCGTTTATAGAATCTACTAAAACTTTTTTTCCCTTTAAAATCCTTTTTTCAGAATCTCTAGAAGGTGTCCCAAGTGAAATTCTCATCAGAAAGCGATCTAATTGTGATTCTGGTAAAGGAGAGGTGCCAACTTGACTGAGTGGATTTTGCGAGGCAATTACAAAAAAAGGAGTTGGTAATTGCATTTGTTCTCCATCAACATTAATTTCATTACTATTCATAGCCTCTAACAAAGCGCTTTGGGTCCGTGGACTTGCTCTATTGAGTTCATCAGCAAGTAATACATTGCTAAAGATTGGTCCCTTTTCAAAAATAAAAGATGAGGTCTCAGATTTAAATATATTTATTCCAATAAGATCTGAAGGCAAAAGATCGTTTGTAAAATGAACTGATTTAAAATCTAAGCCAAAAGATTTTGCTAATGCTCTAGATAAAGTAGATTTACCAGTCCCTGGCAGGTCTTCTATTAGCAAATTACCACTAGATAGTAAACAAATTACAGCTAATTCAACTTGTTTTTCATTCCCTAGGATCACATTATTTATTGAACTAATTAGATCCCTTATTTTTTCTTTCATCAGAAATATTGTATTAATATTATTTGTTGGGAAAATTTAATTTATTAATTTTAAATATAGTAGTTTTATTAGGATAAGAAAGTATAGATAATAAAAACATTAATGCAAAAAAATTTTTTATTTTATTTTTTTTTCTTAACTTTAGCTTTTACAGCGCCAATTTTTTCAGAAATCAAGACAAAGGAGGATGCAGATTCTTTCTTGAATACTTACTGCATTAGGATTGTTAATGAGATAGAAAAATCTTATTTAAGGCAATTAAAAGCAGCAAATTCTTCTGATTGGGAGACTTTTGGTAAAGAAGGTGCTTGGATTGGAGGGTTGTCGGATATTTATACCAAATTATGTAAAAACTAAATTCAAAAAAAAAACCTACATAAAGTAGGTTTTTCTTGGACTAAATCTTAAGATTTAGTTTGTGTAAGATTTGCCTCTATAAGTAAGTGTAGTATGTTCTTTTTTTGCAACTTCTTTGTTCTGGACGTACTTTTGTCCTCTGTAAATTAGAGTCATTTTTAAGCTCCGGTTTCGCTTAAGTCCCCGTTCCATGGCTTAAGTCGATCTGCGGCTTGCTAAAAGCAAGTTGAACGTTTTGGTAGCGGTTGCTACAGATTTATAATAACATCTAAGAAAATTGTTTGTCTAGTTTTTTAAAAAATAAACATAATATATTAATCATGAAATTAGTCTTCTAGTTGAAAATATTTACGTTTATCTTTTTAAACTTTCTTACAGGTTACATTTTGTACTTTTTTGAGAAGTATTTTTTATTTAAACGCTTTTTAAATGTAAAATTCTGAATATTATAAAATTTGTTTTATGTTTTCTCAAAGCAAAAAACCTACAAGACAAAGATCTAACTCTGCCAATACACAATGGACTCCATTATTTGCTGACTTACTACCATTTGCAGGCAGAATGAATGAGAAGGTTCAATTAGTAAATGCTTTGGCTTTTACTTTTATTATGGGAATCTCAATTTTTGGAATTGCTCTATGGAGACTCACAGCGCTCACTTAATTATTTGATTTTTGCAAATAATTAATTTTTGATTCTTTATTTTTAATTATTGTTATTAACCATTTAGAGGCCAATCCCCTAGATATTGATCTGTTTTTGAGAAATCTACATATGTATATATGTAGATTTTTTTCATTCTTTGAGTTAAATTTTTCTTCAAAGTCTAATATATCCTCTTCTGATGTTCTTTTTCTTAGCTCATCCACTAAGGCATGACTAGAGGAATCATTAAATAAGTTCCCAATATTTAAGCTTAATGTCATAAATAATTTATGTCCCTATTTAAGAGGTAGCCATAAATTAAATTTTTACAAACTAATTTATATTTTTTATTTACAAATAATTTAAAACTTAATCTTTTGGTTTAGCCAGAGGAAGAAGGCATTTATCTGAATCACAACCTGCTGGACCTGCTTCAGATAGTTCTCCAACATCATATTTATTGAGAGCGTCAAAGAAATCGTTATTAACTTTTCTCTCTATTACTTTATTTTGCAATGATATATATTCCTCTTTACTTATTGGTTCAAAAGGTAATCTCGGGAAAGTTGCGTTGGCACTAAATCGAGCTAGTAATGCTGCCGAAATATATCCTTCATTATTATCTATCGCACTATGAATAGCTTTCGCTAAATCCTCTATTTCATTTTCTCTAAATTCTACTGTTGCAGAGGTGTTATGCTCTGTGTAGAACTTCTGCACTTGCATATAAAAATCAAATTGAGCTAATGCTGAGAAATTATTGATATCAATCTGATCTGCACCCTCTATATTTGCCCAGCTTACTTCTGTTGGGATTTCTACTAACCATTCTGTACATCTTGGATCAAATGGATTATCAAGCAAACAGCCATTCTCATCTTTATCAGATTGAGATGGAACAACTGAATAACCATAATCCATGCATGCTAAAGCGATAGGATCATTTTTCCTAAAAGTTATTCTTCTTATGAATCTTTGAGCCTTTGGCGGATGCCATCCTGGAGCTGCTCCAGTTAGAAGACTTTTAGTCCCAGCCGGCTGAACAGTTGTACATCGGTTTGGTCTTCTTAGATTATGTTTATCACAATATTCCCAGACAGTTTCTTTTACTGTTGTTCTCCATGAGTCTAAGAACTTAGCTTCCTTCTCTCTGAAAGCCTTCCCTTCTTCACTATCGGGCCTACCTGCTTCCCACCACTTTAACCATGGAGTACCAAAGGCATGGACGCAGAAATCAAATAATCCAGTAAAACTAACCCCTACAATGGGGTCATATTCCCTACTTTTTCTATAACGCTCAACTTCAAATTCATGATTAAGTAAGCATGCTACTGAAAGAGCTGCTGCTTTAAATGCCTTTTTCTGCTCTTCAAAATTATCGGGATCAATCTGATTTAAATGAACTTCAGCCAAATTACAGTGAAAATCATTTCCCAAAATCTCCCCACAAGGGTTAAGCCCATATCTACTCATTCTGTGATTTAGCTCTTCTTCAGAAAATGGACCATAACTAGCATTTATCCAATTTCTTGCTTCATCCTTACCTTGTTCTGAGTAAATTTCAATAAATTCCTTTTTCAATTCATCATCTGTGAGAATATCTGCATTTGACCTTGCTATTGCTTCTGGAGCAAATTGAATAGCACCCTCACCTGAATTGAATTGTTTTGTGACAGCATCCAAAATAGTTTGGTAAGAGGGTTTAGTGTGGTAAACCCTGGTATGGTTCGCCATCCTGAGCGCATCTTTTTCAGGATCTATTCTCCAATTACCTTTCTCATCTTGACTCCATAGATTTTCTTTGGCAGATGCTGCTTCCATGTCATCTGAGGCGAACTGTCTCATTCCAGCACTTCTTCTTATATTCCCAGCAACTATGGTTACTGCAGCTTCGTCAATTAATAAACAACACTCTACGGTACTTAACTTCCTACCAATTGCCTTTCCTAGCAGTGAGGCGACTCTAGAGTAGAGATCTTTCAATTTAATAGGATTTGCCATTCCACCAAATCCTTTTAATGATTCACCAGCAGGTCTAATATCTTCCAAGTCAATGTAAACATCAATTTCTCTTTCAAGACTTTCGTTACTTGATGCCTCAAGAAGATATTTATAGCTATCTACCCAACCTCTTCTGCTATCTCCAACTTTTATGTGAAGATCTTTTCCTTTGATTTCTAAAGATGATTTTTCTTCTCTTTTATCTTTAGGAGTTATTCCAACTTCACTAACTGATTTGATATTTATTTTGTTTATTACCGTAGGTAAATTGTTTATAAAATGAGACTCAATTATTGCACCTGTTCCACATCCCATCATTGCTAAGTCCATCATCAAAGCGAAGGCTTCCCAATCAATTAAGTTTGTTGAAGTACAGTTGTATGCTCCTGAGAAATTTTGGTTCTTATTAATCCAAGGAGTTCCCCCAATCCATAGCCATCTCCCTGAAGGTTGGGCTTTTTGGTTACTTTGCATCTCTCTCATTAAGATCAATTCTTCATTAGAAAGTTTTCCTAATTCTTTTAAGCCTGATAAGTTTCTTTCACCTACTTCGCTCCAGTTCTCTCGTTTGCCAGAGGAAGTTTTCCTACTGTAAGATCTAAAAAAAACAGGATAGGCAGCTGGTGCTGTCTTTGGAAAATCATCTTTTTTAAGATTATTGGAGTTGCTCTCTGAAGAAGCTTTATTTGATGCAACAGTCACGATAAAAAATGTATGTAAATAACCCGTAATGGCAGAATAACTCTACCTGTGGCGTCTGCAACTATTCTTACCACTATTTAATGGTTTGTGTAGAATTATGTTTAATATGAAATCTTTGTTTAACAAAGGATATGGAAAGAATCCCTGAACCTGAATTGATGGAAAAAAAAGATCAGGTAATTTCTTATGACGAAGCTGATTTTTCAGAAGGGGAAGTTAAACTAGTTAATCAAATTAATCATTATCTTTTTAGAAAAAATATTTCTTTAAATGAAAAAGATTTAATTGTTGATTTAGGATGCGGCCCAGGAAATATTTCTGAAAAGTTAGCTATTAAATGGCCTAATACTGAAGTAGTTGGCATAGATGGTTCTAAGGAAATGATTTTGAGAGCAGAATATAACAAAGAGATATCTAAGAATCAAAGAAAATTAAAAAATTTACGCTACATCTGTTCTGATATCAAAGACATTAAATTAACTGATTTTTTACTTAAGAAAAAAATTAGTTTACTTGTAAGTAATAGTTTGATCCATCACATTACTCATCTTGAAGATTTCTTTAACACTATAAGAAGTTTGTCTAGTAATAACACTGTAAATTTTCACAAGGACTTAAAAAGGCCATTAGATGAAAATTCCGCCCTAGCACTAAAAATACAATGTTCAAATAAATATAATGAGATTTTGACTAATGATTATTATGCATCTTTAAGAGCTTCATATACTTTTAAAGAATTAAAAAATTTCACTTTAGAGAATGATCTATCTTCTTTAGAAGTGTTTGCAGATGGTGATAAATATTTAATAGTCTATGGTAATGTTTAAGAACAAAGTGTATGGCCCTGAATATTAGATAAATGAGCTTAGGTATTAAAATTTCAAATAATAAAGATATTCTGGATGCGGTAAATAAAAGAAGAAATTTTGCAATTATTTCACATCCAGATGCTGGGAAAACAACACTTACTGAGAAGCTTCTTTTGTATGGAGGAGCTATTCAACAGGCAGGAGCAGTAAAGGCTAGGGGTAATCAGAGAAAAGCCACTTCAGACTGGATGGAACTTGAGAAACAAAGAGGTATTTCAATTACGTCAACTGTATTGCAATTTGAATATGAAAGATCAGTAATCAATTTGTTAGATACACCAGGTCACCAAGATTTCTCTGAAGATACTTATAGAACATTAGCTGCTGCTGATAATGCAGTTATGTTGGAAGATGCTGCTAAAGGATTAGAACCCCAAACTAGAAAATTGTTTGAAGTTTGCAAGATGCGAAAAATACCAATATTTACTTTTATAAATAAAATGGATAGACCGGGAAGAGAGCCATTTTCTTTACTTGATGAAATCGAATCAGAACTTGGATTAAATACTTTACCTATTAACTGGCCAATTGGGAGTGGCGAGGAATTTAGGGGCGTTATTGATAGATTTTCAAGAGAGGTTATTTTATTTGATAAAGCCGTAAGAGGGAAACAATCAAATGAGAAAAGATTAAGTCTTGAAGATAAAGAGCTATCAAAATATGTAGAGAGAGATTTACTTGAGATCTCGCTTGAAGAATTGGAGGTTCTTGATGAGGCAGGATCGAAATTTGAAAAAGAAAAAGTTTTTAATGGCTCTTTAACTCCTGTTTTCTTTGGATCTGCCATGACTAATTTTGGTGTAAGACCATTTTTAGATAGTTTTTTGAAAATGGCCCAAAAACCAACCTCAAGAAATAGTAATAAAGGGGATATTGAGCCTGCAAGTGATGAATTTAGTGGGTTCGTTTTTAAGCTTCAAGCAAACATGGATCCAAAGCACAGAGATAGGGTTGCTTTTATAAGAGTTTGTAGTGGAAAATTTGAAAAGGATATGTCAGTTAAACATTCCAGAACTGGTAAAACAATTAGATTATCAAGACCACAAAAAATATTTGGACAAGACAGAGAAGTAGTTGATGATGCTTATCCTGGTGATGTTATTGGCTTAAATAATCCAGGAATGTTTTCTATAGGAGATACTCTTTACACAGGTACTCATCTAGAATACGAAGGTATACCATCATTTAGTCCTGAAATATTCAGCTGGCTAAGAAATCCAAATCCTTCAGCATTTAAAAACTTTAGAAAGGGTGTGAATGAACTTCGTGAAGAAGGTGCTGTTCAGATTCTTTATGACTTTGATGAGAGCAAAAGAGATCCTATACTTGCAGCTGTTGGTCAACTACAGTTGGAAGTAGTAACTCACAGATTAAAAAGTGAATATGGCGTTGATGCAAATCTTGAATCAATGCCATATCAATTGGCTAGATGGGTTTTTGATGGTTGGCCAGCTATTGAAAAACTTGGAAGAGTATTCAATTGTAAAATTGTTAAAGATTCTTGGAATAGACCAGTTATCCTTTTTAAAAACGAGTGGAATCTAAATCAATTTGTTGAAGATAATAATCACTTGAATTTAAATAAAGTTGCTCCCGTTGTTAGTGGAGTAGAACCAATTGCCTTATAAAGCCTTAATGGATTACAAAATTGGTTAGTCTGTTAGTATAGGGAAAAAATTTTGGATTCAAACAGTAGTAAAAAAAACAATAGCGAGAAATCACCTTTTGAAATTTTAGGTGTAAGTAAAGATGCTGCTTTTGAAGATATTCAGAAAGCTAGAGACATTAAAGTTAAAGAAGCTGGTGAAGATTTGATTTTAAAAGCAAAAATAGAATCTTCCTTTGATCAATTACTTATGGATAGTTTGAAAGCCAGACAATCAGGTAATGTAAGTTTTGCAGCTGAGAGTGCTTCAAAAAAGGAAAAACAAATAAATGAATTTACAAAAAATAAATTTCCACTGCTTTCTAAGATAAAAAATTTAAATAATAACGCTAACAAATCAAGTCAGTATAGCCTTCCTAAAATAACTACCCCTTCTTTTGAAAACCTTTTAGTAAAGTTATCTGTTGGGATATTATTTTTAATTTTTCTATTAATTAGTCCAGATTCTAATATTAGACTATTACTCTCTATATCAACGTTAATACTTACCTATACACAAATTAAATCGGGAAAAAGATTCATAGGTTCTTTAGGATGGAGTGTTACATTTCTTTCAATAGGATTAATATTCGGTGGATTACTTGAAACTAATTCTTTCATTCAGGAAATATCAAATAATTCTTTATCAATACAAAAAGTTCAAAGTATCCCCGCCATGATTATTTTATGGCTGGGCGTAATTTTCTTATGATTAATTTTCTATCATTGATCTGATTTCTTCATAAGTTATCAAATATTTATTTTTACAAAATTCACAAACCAACTCTGCTTTACCCTCTTTCTTGAGAATATCCTCCAACTCACTTTTATCTAGCATTTTCATTGCATTTAAACTTCTTTGTTTGGAACACTTACATTTAAAACTAACTTCTTGAGAACGAGCTTTTTCAGATATTGATTTATCGTCAATATCGGGGAATATATTTCTTATTAACGAAAGGAGATTATCTTTTGACTGAAAAAGGTCTTCGCTGAAAGCATTAATTTCTTTACATCTTTCTTCAAGTAGTGAGACTAATAACGGATCAGTATCTTTTTTTGGTAAAACTTGAGCTAATAGGCCACCACTACAAATAACACTTTTATTTTGAATTTTTTCTCCAATAAATACAGCGGAAGGAGTTTGTTCTGAATGATATAAATATGAAGCCAAGTCTTCTGCAATATTCCCATTTACTAATTCAACAGTACTAGTAAAGGGCTCTCCAATTCCACTATCTCTTATAACATTTAAATATCCTGTACCTAATGCTTTTGTGAAATCAAAAAAGTACTTATTATTATTTGTTTTTACAAGATCTAATTCCAAATCAGGATTCCCTACATAACCCCTAACATTTCCATCTCTTCCTGCATCTACCAGCAATCCCTTTAAAGGTCCGTCAGATCTAACTCTTAAAGTAACTCTCCCATGCATTATCTTCATCGAACTTGCTAAAAGCAGTGAAGCACTAAATGCTCTTCCTAAGATACAGGTGGTTAAATAAGAAAGACCATGTCTTTTTTTAGCTTCTAAAGAAGATTCTGTTGTTAAGACCGCAACTAATCTTATTCCTCCATTAGCTGCTGTAGCCCGAACTATCCTATCCTTCATAATTTTCTTTTATGAAATTTTTGATTTTCCCTTTATCTAGAATGAACATCCTAGAGGGAATGCCCTCAAATAAAGCTGGTTCATGAGTAACAATAATAATTGTTTTTTTATTTTTTAGATCAAGAATTAAATTTTTCACATCATTTCTCATTGACCAGTCTAATCCAGCAGTTGGTTCATCAAGTAAAAGAATTGAGGGGTTTCTAAGTAGCTGAACTGCTACAGCTAATCTCCTTTGTTCTCCGCCGCTAAGTTGTTCTGGTAGTTGAGTCAGATTTAAATTTTTCAAACCGACCTTATTTAAAACTATTGCTATATTTTTTTCTCTTAAAGATTTATGGCCTATTTTTAATTCTTCCCCAATGGTTGTGCCTATAAAGTATCTTTCGGGAAATTGGAATACTACTCCACAAAACCATCTTCTTTGCCTAGAAGATAAAATTTTATTATTCCAAGTAATTTTTCCTTTTTGGGGATTTGTTAACCCGCTTATTATTTCGATTAGGGTTGTTTTCCCGCAACCACTATTGCCGCAAATTAATATGATTTCATTTTCATGAATTTTTAAATTAAGATTGTCTATTATTTTTCTTTCACCAGTTTGAGGTTGATAAGATATTTCTTTTAAATCAAGCATTATTAATTAAATTATAGGTACAAATTTTAATCTAGTAATAACTTACTTATAATAGCCATAGATCTAAAAAACCATTAGTCAATATGAATATTGTTTTTAGAGAAGTTGATCCTTTTAACTGTTGGATATGGATAAGGTTTTCAGAATCACCAACACAAGATGAAAAAAATTATTTAGATGGTGTTTTTGATAGTTGGTACGTTTTAGGAAGATTAGGGGGGTTTAACTCTGAAAATTTGCAAACTCATGAAGAGGGTTCAGATCTCAGTTGGATGTCCTACGATAATGACCAAAAAAATGCATCTCTTCCAGCATTAATGCATAATTTAGGAATTATGGAATATCAAAATTTATGGGCGAGATGTTGGGTTGATTTTGGAACTTCAGATTCGCTTTCAATAGATATTTTAATTAATTCTTTGAATGAGATATCAAATAATTATGTAAAAATTGAAGAGTTAATTATTGGTGGTGAAAATAGTGATTGGGCTATTGAACAACATGAGGATTTGGTTTTCAAAGATTAAATATTTTAAATGGAAGACTTAACAAGATTAATTATTTCGGATGAAAGAATTGTAAATATTAAAAACAATAATTTAAAACTCACTAATGATGAGGCTCATTACATAAATAAAGTCATGAGGATAAAAAATGGTAAAGAAATATTTATAGCTAATGGTGAGGGTTCCTTATGGAAAGCTACAAAAGTTAAGAATGATTATTTACAGATAAGTCAATTAAAAAAACCTTACTTTTTTCAAGAAAAAGAAATTTACTTATTGGGAATAGCTGTTGTTATACCAAAAAGTGGTTTTGAGGATATTTTAAAAATGTGTACTGAGATAGGAATTGATTTTATACAACCATTATTTTCAGAAAGACAGGTCAACAAAAATTTGAATTTCACGAGAAAACTTGTTAGATGGAATTCAATTATCAAGGAAGCAGTTGAACAAAGTGAGAGATTATGGAAACCATCTATTTTAAATGCTATAGATATTTTTGAATGGATAAAAAGTAGAGATAATCAAGAAAGAGTTTCAATTTCCATAACCAGAGAAGATAATTGTTATGACTTAAACCAATGGTTAAAAAAACAGCAAGAATTTTTAAATAAAAAAGGAGGTGTTTTATGGAATGTAATTGGTCCTGAAGGAGGTTGGTCTTCAAGAGAAATTGATTTTTTTAATAAAAATAATAATAACTTTGTTAAACTCTCTGACAATATCTTAAGAACTTCAACAGCTAGTATTAACGTATCTTCAATTCTAAACCAATGGAGAAATGATTTGAAATTAAGGAATTAGATAAAAATGAGTTTGACTACAAATCAATTTTTTATAGGTTTTTGCATTAATTTTATTTTGATTTATATATTCTGCAAGATTCCTTTGATGACAAAAGGTGGGTGGATAAGTGCAGGTATTTTAGGAACTATTTTGTGGGGATGTTTGTCCTGGCAGGGTTGGATATCAGTTGTAATTTATTTGTTGTTTGGCTCTTTAGTAACCAAAATAGGTTATAAATTTAAAAAAGAACAAGGAATAGCCGAAAAAAGAGGTGGGAGAAGAGGTCCTGAAAATGTGTGGGGCTCTGCAGCTACAGGATTATTTTTTGCCATGATGACCAAATTTAATTTTGCTAACTTGGTCTTTTTTAAAATAGGTTTTGCTGCAAGTTTTGCTGCAAAATTGGCGGATACTTTTGGTAGTGAGATTGGGAAAAGATTTGGGAAAGATACATATTTAATTACTTCACTTAAAAAAGTTGAGAGAGGAACTGAAGGAGGAATAAGTTTAGAAGGAACATTAGCTAGTCTATTGGGATCAATATTTATGGCTTTTATAATGCTTTGTCTATCAATTATTTCTACAAAATACCATTTTATAATTGTTGCAGTTTCGGGTTTTTTGGCAACACTTTCTGAAAGTATAATTGGGGCCAAATTTCAAAATAAATATAAATTAAGTAATGAATTGGTGAATGCTATTCAGACAAGCATTGCTTCCATTTTTGCTATCTTTTCACTTATTTTATACTCATTTTTTTTAAATTAAAAATATTAGGAAATACTTAGGAATTCTTCCATTTTGTAAGAATATCCCAGCTCTTCAGTCTTTGGAAAATCCAAAAATGACCTTCGGAATTTAGATGAATTCCATCAGGCGTAATCCAATTCTTACTCCTTTGATCCGAGTACATTTCTCTAAAAGTAGGTAGAAATGGAACATTCTGATTGAGGCATACTTCCTCTATTCTCCTTTCATAAGAATTACAAAAATCATTTGCGTACCATAGACATCCTGCGAACGGCATTTTGTTTTCATCAACCGGCGTCAGACCAAGAACAAAGACATTTGTTTGAGAGCTCATTTCATTAATTAATCTCTCTAATCCATATTCAAATCCATCGATATCTAATTGACGCCTTCCATTTTTCTGCCCAATTGCGGCAGTGTCGTTAAGACCAACATTTAGCAGGATTGCTTTAGGTTTATTTCTTCTTGTTTCTCCTCTAGATGACCACTCTTTTTCCCATCTAGATGAAACTTTTTCTATCCCATCTCCTCTTACTCCAAGTTGATAAATAACTGGCCCACTTTGGTTCTTGGACCAATCTTTTCTTAGCCTCTCACACCATCCGCCACCTTCATTATCTCCCCATCCATAAACTGAGCTATCTCCAATTACAACTAGCTGTTTTGGTAAACTAATCACTATAACTGGAAAAAAATAATCACTTGATTCAACAAAATATATTTACAAATCAAGTTAAACTATTTTTTATTTTACCATTTATTAATTCGCCAACTATTGCGATGGAGCTATAAGCTATCAAAACTTTGATAACCTCTTGCCATGCGAAAGAACTTAGTGATTCTTGCAATTGCCAACCTAGACCGACACTTCCAATCACCCCAACTATTGCAGTTTCTCTAATAATTATGTCAGATCTATAAGCGCAATATGCTAGGTAACTTTTTGCTTGTTGAGAAAATAAGCCTAGAAGCCAACTAGTCTTTTTTGAGATTCCTAAAGATTTCATTGCGATATAATTTCTCTTGTCTTGTATATCTAGATTTTTAAAAAGTAATTTGCTTGTAATGCCAGCATTATGAAGACCTAATGTTAAGGCTGCTAAAGATAAAGAAGGATTATTAAAAGTTAATAGAGTTAGAAGTATTAAAGGTGTAGGTATTAAACGTAATAAAAATGCAAAGATTCTTATAATAATCTTAGAAGTATTGTTGTTGAAAATCCCTATAACTAAAGGAGGTAAACTAATTGCGATTGCTGTCGATAAAAGACTTAAGATTATTGTATCCAATATGAGTCTTAAGAAATCAAATAATTCTAAATCCGAGCTTGATTTAAATAGATAATTAATAGAATGAAAATTTTCAAAATTATTTTTAAAAACAAAATAAAGGAAATATGAGAAAGTAAATAAAATTGTTGTAAAAAAAACTGCAATTAAAGAAATAGATATAATTTTATTCGTGTTGTTAAATTTTATTTTTTTGAATATTACTCTAGAAAGAATTATCAAAATTGCTAAGGACCATAAATAAGTCCATAACTCTCTAAAATTTAAAGTTTGAAAAGATAAAAAAATACTAGTACCTATTCCTCCAAACCCAAAAAATCCTAACATCACAGTACTTCTTATTGAACACTCTAATCGATATAAACCAAAATTTTTAAATGTATTTATTATTGGATTCCATATTAAAGTTAATAAAGAAGAAAATTTAGGAGCATTTATTTGGTTTATGGATTCAAAACTTTTGTAGTCAATAGTTTCTAATTGTTCAGCAAAAACTTTTGAATTTACAGCAATATAAGGAATACATAAAGCTAATATTCCTATTAAAAAATTTATACCATATATTTGCATTAATAATAGTCCCCAAACTAGTTCATGAATGGATCTAATTATTGTTAGAAAAGACTTTATTATGCTGTAGAAAAATTTTGGAATATTAAAAATTTTATAAAAAATATTTGAGGATAATATTCCCAAAATAGCTCCAAAAATAATACTTACTAACCAACTAATAAAACCAACTAATATAGTTTCATTTAATCTATTAATTAAGGTAATAATGATTTCATTATCGATCTTGGGATTAAATGCAGAAATTACGAATTCTTGGAATAAATTAAGTCCTCCAAAATGTAAATTAGTTATTAATTGATACCCTATAGGTATGCAAACCAAAATTGGAAGAAAAGATATTGAGGTATAGTTTAATTTTAATTTATTCAACTAATTAATATAGTTTGTCTAAATGAAACTTCCTTAAGTTAGTTCTTTCAATATTGAAAAGAATTTTACCATCCCTTATCCCAATAACTTTATCGAAATCATTGAGCAA
Source organism: Prochlorococcus marinus CUG1415 (assembly GCF_017696015.1). NCBI lineage: Bacteria > Bacillati > Cyanobacteriota > Cyanophyceae > Synechococcales > Prochlorococcaceae > Prochlorococcus > Prochlorococcus marinus. The sequence continues at coordinate 669,273 of NZ_JAAORL010000001.1, forward strand.
ATCTAATCTATGTAATGCAACTAATGTTGTCTTTGGGGATTTTATATTATTTTTATCTACATTTTTTAATAGCAGGTTTTTAATTACTGTTATCAATTTGGGGTCTAAATTATTAAAAGGCTCATCTGCAAGTAATATATTTGATCCTTGAATTAATGATCTAGCTATAGCCACCCTTTGTTTTTGCCCTCCTGAAAGTTTTTTGATATTTTTGGCGTAAATAGAGTGATCAAGGTTACATAATTTCATATATTTATGAGCCTTCTTAAAAGAAATTATATTTAGCAAATTTTTAAAGGCGAAATAAAAATTGTTTTCCGCTAGTAGTCCACAATTAACATTTTGTTCTGCTGAGAGATCTTCTATTAATCTTAAATCTTGCCAAATAGTTGCTATCTTACGTTTCTGCTTTCTATCTAATTCCTCGAAACTTTTGTTGAATAATTTAACCTCACCTTTAGTGGGCTTGATAGTACCATTAAGCACTGATATAAGACTAGTTTTCCCTGAACCACTTTTACCTAAAAGTGCAATTTTCTCACCTGAATTGATTTTTAAATTTACTTTATTTAGAATCAGATTATTTTTGTATTTATAAGATATATTTTTTAATTCTAAGAGAGTATTCTTCATCTAATTTTATTTAATTTCCTCCCGATATCCTCTATATTTTTATACTGTTTTGCTTCTGCATTAATAAATCTTTTTGCATTGAACATATCTAGTATCTTTTTATGTGATTTTTTCTTTATATCTAAATTTAGAATTACGCTTTTAAGTTGTTTGGTAAACCCTTCCCCGAATCTATTTTCAAGATCTCCTTGAGCAACCCAATGATAGTCAACATATTCTGGGGTAATCCAGAATAATTGTAAATTACTAGTTCTTTTGGGATAATTTTTAAGGTTTTTTTCCCAAACTTGTTTATTTAAAGCACCAGCATCAAATGCCCCACTATTAACCAAAGCTATTGTGGTATCATGACTCCCACTAAAACCTGCTTTTTTACCTTTAAAATGTTTAATTTCTACCCCTGCTCGATTTAGGAAATATTCTGGCATTAATCTTCCAGAAGTTGAATTTTTAGAGCCAAAAGTAAATCTTAAATTCTTTAGTTTTTTAAGTCCTTTAATATTTGAAATTGAGTTAAGTTCTAAATTTTTGTTTACTATAAAAACACTTTTAAATTCCTTATCGATATCTCTTTGAGCTATGACAATTGAATTAGGAGTTTGTAATCTTGCTTGAACTCCTGATAAACCGCCAAACCAAACTAAATCTAAATCTTTAGTCCTAAATCCAGTTACTGCTGCAACATAATTAATAACAGGAATGTATTTAACTTCTACATCAAGTTGTTTGGATAATTCTTTTGAAAATAAATTAAATCTTTTGTCCAAAACATCTTGATTTTGATCAGGTATTGCTCCAACTTTTAAAACTTTGGGATTGGAAAATACAGGTGATGAAAAGATAGAAAATAATAGAGATGAACTTAGTAGGAAATTTTTTATCTTAAACATATTTGAATTTAAATTAATAATATTCAGAGAGTGCTTTTTTAAGCCTTTCTAGTCCATCTTTTATTTTAATCTCTGAAGCTGCACAAGACATTCTTATACATTCGTCAGCCCCAAAAGCTTTTCCAGGGACAACAACTAATCCATAATCTTGAAGAACTTTATTGCAGAAATCAACAGAAGTAATTGAGGAGTTAGGTAATCTTGGAAATGCGTAAAATGCTCCATTAGGTTCTTCAATATAAATCCCATTTATATTCTTAAGGCCCTCATATAGAAGACTTCTTCTTTGATCATAATGTTTATTTATCATTGAGAAAAACTCATTATTAATTTTTAAAGCCTCTAAAGCACCTTTTTGAACAAAAGAGCAAACATTACTGGTACTTTGACTTTGTAATGCTGAGGATGCTTTGATTACATCTTTGGGACCTACTAAATAACCTATCCTCCAGCCAGTCATGGCCCACCCTTTCGCAAACCCATTTATTATGAAAATTCTATCTTTTAAGTCATTTGCTAGTGTAGATAAACTGTAGTGTTTAAATTCTTTTTTAAGGATTAGTTCGTAAATCTCATCAGAAAGAATATTGATATTTGGATTTTCTCTGGCTATATAAGTAATTTGCAATAATTCTTCCTTTGACATTACTCTTCCAGTAGGGTTATTGGGAGAATTGATAATTATAAATTTGGTTTTTGAAGAGATTTTAGACTTCAAATCATTTATATTTATTTTAAATCCATCTTCAGCAGAAGAATTAGTGAAGATTGGCTTTCCACCAGCCAACCTAACCATCTGGGGATAACTTAACCAGTATGGAGTTGGTATTATAACTTCGTCTCCATCATTTAATAAAACTTGGAAAAGATTATATATTGCTTGTTTAGCTCCATTTGTGACCATTACATTTTCAAATTCAATATTTAAGTTGTTTTGAATTTGAAGTTTATTCGCAATTGCTTTTCGGAGATCTAAATTACCCGCTGCTGGCCCATACTTTGTAAATCCTTCAAATATAGCTTTACTTGTAGCCTCAATAACTTCTTTTGGGGCATTAAAATCAGGCTCTCCAGCACTTAAATTACAAATATCTAGTCCTTCTGCCGCTAATTGATTTGCTTTGGCACTTATCTGCAGTGTCAGTGAGGGCTCAATTGAAAGTGCCCGTTCAGATAAATTAACTTTACTCATTGATTTATAGCTTTTCAAATATGACTTTTAATAATGAAAAATGCATAAATTAAGAATAGGTAAAACTATCACAGAATGGTTAAATTTAGTTCATTTTCTTAATCTATTTTATTTTCATGTTTTGAGTCCTTAAGATAAAAAGTATTTTAAGTTTAATTTTCAGTGAAAAGGTTAGTTATTGGAAGAGGAAGTGTATTTGCAGATTTGTTAATAATTGGTGAAGCACCTGGAGCAAAGGAAGACTTAGAGGGAAAACCTTATGTTGGTAAATCTGGTAAATTATTAAACGAATTATTGATAAAAGCGGGGATTAATTACAAGGAGGATGTTTATTTTTGTAATGTAATTAAATGTCGTCCCCCTAATAATAGAAAACCGACGACCAGAGAAATTAATATTCATAAACCGTGGTTATTACAACAAATAAAACTAGTTGATCCGAAATTTATATTACTTACTGGTTCGACTGCTATGAGAGCTATTTTAGAAGTTAAAGATCCTATAAGTAATTTAAGAGGTCAATGGATTAAAAAAGATGGGAGAGAACTCATGGTCATTTTTCATCCATCTTATTTGTTGAGATTCCCTTCAAAAGAAATCAATAAACCTTATCATCTAACTTTAAAAGACCTAGAGAATGTAAGTGGTAAACTATATGCCTTATAATTTAGTGAATCCTTTTTGAATATCAAGAATTTTAATGTCATTAACTCAACCCAAAGAGGTTAATAGTCTCTCCAAAAGATATTCAACTCATATTGAGAGGAGGATAACTAGAACAGTAATGGTTGGTGATATAGCTATTGGAAGTGATTATCCAGTAAGAGTCCAATCAATGATAAATGAAGATACTATGGATGTCGAAAATGCTTTCTTAGCAATCAAAAGACTTCATGATGTTGGTTGTGAAATAGTAAGATTAACTGTTCCTTCCCTAGCACATGCAAAAGCAGTAGGTGATATAAAAGAAAAATTATTAGAAAATAATATCAACACTCCCTTGGTTGCTGATGTCCATCATAATGGCATGAAAATTGCAATGGAGGTTGCAAAACATGTTGATAAAGTAAGAATCAATCCTGGATTGTTTGTATTTGAGAAAGCAGACCCCACAAGAACCGAATATACAGATGAAGAATTTGAAACTATTAAACAAACAATACTTAAAAGATTTACCCCTTTAGTAGAAGTTTTAAAGGCTGAAAACAAAGCTTTAAGGATTGGAGTTAATCATGGCTCTTTATCTGAGAGAATGCTTTTTACTTATGGAGATACTCCATTGGGAATGACAGAATCTGCGATGGAGTTCGTCAAGATTTGTGATGAGCTTGATTTTCATAATATAATTATTTCTATGAAAGCTTCAAGGGCCCCGGTCATGATGGCAGCTTACAGGATGGTTGCAGATAGGCTTGATTCAGAAGGATATAACTATCCCCTACATTTAGGAGTGACGGAAGCTGGAGATGGTGATTATGGAAGGATTAAAAGTACTGCAGGAATCGGAACGCTTCTGGCAGAGGGATTAGGAGATACCATTAGGGTTTCTTTAACAGAAGCCCCAGAAAAGGAAATTCCAGTATGCTATTCAATTTTGCAATCTTTGGGATTAAGAAAAACGATGGTCGAATATATCAGTTGCCCTAGTTGTGGAAGAACACTTTTCAATCTAGAAGAAGTCGTAGACAAAGTTAGGAATGCTACTTCTCATTTAACTGGATTAGATATAGCAATAATGGGATGTATCGTAAATGGGCCAGGGGAAATGGCAGATGCTGATTATGGTTATGTTGGGAAAGGTAAAGGAACTATTGCCTTATATAGAAGGAAAGAAGAGATAAAAAGAGTTCCTGAAGACGAGGGGGTTAATGCTTTAATCCAACTTATTAAGGATGATGGTAAGTGGATTGATCCTTAAGGATTTGTCAAATTTTGAGATTTTAAATAAATTTTTTTTATAATATAGAAAACAATTAATTCTTTGAAGATAAGAAAATTGCTTAAAAAAACTTTTATAATTTTATTTACGACAACCTTTTCTGGAATGTTTTTTAATAATTTTGCAGAAGCAACAGTTTTAAATAATAGTTATAAAGAAGTGATTGATCATGTTTGGCAAATTATATATAGAGATTTTCTTGATTCAAGTGGTAAATTTCAAAAGTCTAATTGGATTAAGCTAAGAAAAGAATTTTTATCAAAAACATACTCAGACAGTAATGAAGCATATGATGCGATTAGAGATATGCTATCGAATTTAGATGATTCATATACAAGATTTTTAGAACCTAAGGAATTTAATCAAATGAGAATTGATACTTCTGGTGAATTAACTGGAGTTGGTATCCAAATAGTTAAAGATAAAGAATCTGATGATTTAATAATTATTTCTCCTATAGAGGACACACCTGCATTTGATGCTGGAATTAAAGCTAGAGATAAAATATTATCTATAGATAATATTTCTACTGAAGGTATGAATATAGACGATGCCGTGAAATTAATAAGAGGACAAAGAGGTACTAAAGTTAAGCTTGAAATTCTTAGAGGTTCTAAGTCCTTTTTTAAGATTTTATCAAGAGAAAAGATTGAAATAAAATCTGTTTCAAGTAAAGTCAATCAAGCCAAAAACGGTTTATTAATTGGCTACGTAAGAATTAAACAATTTAATGCAAATGCATCAAGAGAGACAAGAGATGCTATTAAGGATTTAGAAACAAAAAAAGTCGCAGGATATGTTATTGACTTAAGAAGTAATCCTGGAGGCTTATTAGAATCAAGCATTGATATCTCTAGACATTTCATTAACAAAGGAGTAATAGTAAGTACTTTAAGTAAAGACGGTTTAAAAGAAACAAAAAGAGGAAACGGTCAAGCTTTAACAAAAAAGCCCTTAGTTGTTTTAGTTAATGAGGGTTCTGCTAGTGCTAGCGAAATAGTTTCCGGGGCAATAAAAGATAACAAAAGAGGAAAATTAGTTGGGAAGAAAACTTTTGGGAAAGGTCTAGTTCAATCCATGAGAACTTTAGTTGATGGTTCAGGGCTAACTGTTACAGTAGCTAAGTATTTAACTCCTAACGGCACTGATATAAATAAATCTGGAATTTTCCCAGACATAGAAGTAAAAATGAATATTAATCCTATTCTTCCAAGACAGATTGGAACTAGAAAAGATAAACAATATAAAGCAGGTGAAAAAGAGCTGATAAATATAATTAAAGTGAGAAATCAGATAAGCCGGTTTAACCCTGCCACTAAAAACCTGAATGCATTCTTAAAAATTAGTAAGGAAAATAAAGTGTTTTCATTAAATTAATCACTCATATCCAACATTCTCTTTATTGGTACATAGGCTTTTCTTCTTATTTCTGGGTCAAGTTCGATAGACGGGGAATTGTTTTTCAAACAATTAAGAATTTTTTCTAAAGTATTTAATTTCATATATGGACACTCGTTACATTTACAACCTTCTATGTCTGGAACTTCAATAAAAATTTTATTGGGTTCTTTCTTTTTCATTTGATGTATTATTCCAGGTTCAGTTAATACCATGTAAGTTTTAGATGTATCTTTGGTGACGAAATCAAGCAGTTTACTGGTTGATCCAATAAAGTCGGAGAGAACTAGTAAATTTTGACTACATTCAGGATGAGCAATAACTTTTGCTCCTGGATTTTGGTATTTTAATTTTAATAGAGCTTCTTCACTAAATGATTCATGAACAATGCAGCTGCCAGGCCATAATTTAAGATTTCTTCCTGAATTTTTTTGTACCCATCTTCCGAGATTCTGATCGGGTGCAAAGATTATCTTTTTATCTTCAGGGATCTTGTTAACTAATGCTACTGCATTACTGCTTGTACATATCAGATCACTTTGAGCTTTTACTTCTGCAGTGCAATTTATGTAACTTACTACAAAGTGGTCTGGATTCTCTTCCCTGAATTTTTGAAATTTATCTGAGGGACAATCGTCAGCTAATGAGCATCCTGCATCTATATCGGGTAATAATACTGTTTTAGTTGGGCTTAGTATTTTTGCAGTTTCGGCCATAAAGTGTACCCCGCAGAAAATTATTATATCTGCATCGTTGTCTGCTGCTTTTCTAGATAGATCTAATGAATCTCCAATAAAATCTGCAATTTCTTGAATCTCTGGAGCTTGATAATAGTGCGCCAGAATAATGGCATTAGCTTTTTTGCAACGCTTTTTTATTTCAGAAATCAAATCTTCTTGGCTTTGAATGGATTTCTGTTTTGCAGTAGAAGTTATACTGGTCAGGATTTAGAATATCTCTAAATAGATTATATGCCTTTAAACAGAAAAAATTCTGACAAATTTAAAAATTGCTATTGTTGGTGACTGTCATGGTCAATGGTCTGAATTAGACTTAAAAGTTTTATCGATTATTAAACCAAATATTGTTTTATTTGTTGGTGATATTTCTGATGGGAGTGTAAAAATAATTAAAAAAATCAATGAGATTAACATCCCTACTTTTGTGATTTTAGGTAATCATGATAGGGGGAAGGATTCTACTGGTGAAATTCTCTCAAAGCAGATACGTGTTCTTGGTGGGAAATATTGCGCATGGGATTTGAAAGTTTTTGAAAATAAAATAAATTTACTATCTGCAAGACCATGTAGTTCTGGTGGTGGTTATTATCTTTCAAAAGAAGTTAAAGGAGTTTATGGGCCTATCACCGAACAAGATTCAATAAATAAAATCATCAAATGTTCAGAAGAGACTATTGAAGATATACCTTTAATAATTATGTCTCATGCTGGCCCTTCTGGTTTAGGTTCACAACCTAACAGTATTTGTGGGAAAGATTGGAAATTACCCTCTTTAGATTGGGGAGATAGAGATTTGTCTTTTGCTATTTCACAAATACAAAAGAAAAGGAAAGTTGATCTTGTAATTTTTGGCCATATGCACAATCGGCTTAAAAGAAATCTTGGTTTAAGAGAGATGTTTAAAATTGATAGTAAAGGAACATTTTATTTCAATACTGCTGTAGTACCAAGATATAAAACTGATGAAGATGGAAAATTATTAATTAACTTTTCATGGATCGAGTTTGAAAAAAAGAAATTAAGACATATTTCTCACCGATGGTATTCAGAGTCTGGTGAAATTTGTGAAGAAGATAAATTTTTTTAAGATTAAATACTTTTGATCAAATTTTAAGTATTTTTGGGTTTTTCATATCTTGAAGAAAATGTTTGAGATAAAATATACCCCGCAATTCCTGCGGCTGTAAAAGCTAAACTATTTTTAAATAAGGGTAACAAATCATTTGTTCTGGATATTATAGGTGCTAAACCAAAAATTCCAAATAACATTCCCCATAAAGGAGAAAGAAGAGCTAAAAATCCAATTGATATGACCTTACCTTCTTTTCTTGGAGCAGAGGCGAAACCAGCGATTAAACCTCCAAGAATAGAGGTACACAAAGTCCATATATATTGCTCTTTAGGTAAGCCTGGCACAACTTGACAGCCTCCTCTCTCAAGACAAATCTTTACTGAATTAATTGCATCTAGTACTGCACCATCTTCACCATGATCTTTTACATAATATTGATTCCCAAATCTTGTTTGAAGTTCAACCCAAAATAATCTTGGCATAAAATTAAAATAAGCCTCTCCGACGTTAAAGTTCAGCAAATTACCTCCTCTAGGATCTGCAACTATTAATAAACTTGTCTCATCTAAATCCCAATAGTCCTTTATTGCGCTACCAGGAGAACTCTCAAACTGAGATAAATATTTAATTTTCCATCCACTTTCAATTTCTAGATTGTTGAGCTTATCCTCTAAAGATTTTTTCTGATTAGGGCTTAATGTTTTAGCTAAATCAATGACGGGTGTTTTTTCCTCTGGTAAGAGATTTGGATTATTTATAGCGAAAACGGGTTTATGTGAAATTAAAATTACTATAGATAGAAATATTCCCAATAAATAGTTAATCTTTGAAGGCATAAATAATTTTTGTCTCTTCATATTTTCGCTGATGAATAGCTTACCCGCGAATAATCCTGATTGGTTAGTAAAAAAAATAACAAAAATGGGTGGGACTATAAGTTTTTATGAATATATGAATTTTGTTTTAAATGATCCTATTAATGGTTATTACGGCAGCGGTAAAGCTGAGTTGGGTGTTCGAGGTGATTTTGTTACATCACCCTCTTTATCAGATGATTTTGCTTTTTTGGTTGGAAAACAAATAGAAGATTGGTTGACTCAGTTCAAAAGTTGTTTCTTATCAAATGAGAAATTAGCTGTAATTGAATTTGGAGCTGGAGATGGAAGCTTTATGAGTGGATTAATTAAATATTTATTAGGAAGTAGTAAGAATTTTTTGGAAGGAGTTTCCTTTGTAATCATTGAACCTAATAAAGGGATGGTAGAAAAACAAAAAAACAAATTGGAGGAATTTTTATACTTAGGTATTGATATTTTATGGAAAGGTTTGGAAGAAATAGAGGAAAATAACATCAATGGAATTGTAATAGCAAATGAGGTTTTAGATGCTTTGCCAGTAGAGAGAATAACCTTTTCAAAAGGAAACTTATTTCGACAAGCAGTATCTATAGACAAAAAATCAGGCAAATTAATTTTTGATAATATGCCAATTACAAGTGAATTGGGAAAAAGTATCGAACTTGCTAAAAATGGATTGGGCATAACTATTCCTCCTAAAGATGCCCTTGAAGGATGGACGACAGAATGGCATGTTGATAACTCAAAATGGTTAAAAGCTCTTTATGGAAAAATCAATAATGGTATTTTATTGATAATTGATTACGCTAAAGAAGCTAAAAAATACTATACCTCTAAGAATTCTGATGGGACGATAGTTTCTTATGAAAATCAAAAAATGATGAATAATGTCCTAGATTCTCCTGGGAATTGCGATTTGACATCTCATGTGTGTATAGAAACTTTAATTAATGATGCTGAGACTCTTGGATTTAATAATGTTGGGATCACTAAACAAGGAGAGGCGTTGTTAGCACTTGGATTAGCAGAGAGACTTTATGGAATTCAGAAAGAATTTAAGGAGGATTTATCTAATGCCCTTTTAAGAAGAGAGGCATTACTGAGACTTGTTGATCCTGTATGTCTTGGTGATTTTAAGTGGTTTGTTTTTAATAAGTTTAAGGAGAAGAAAATGAATATAAATTCAACCTGCTTGCGTTAAGAAAAAAACTTTAAAAATAATGAATCCTTTACGTCATCATATATATCTACTTCACCAATTTTTTTCGGTAAGATGAATCTCATTTTGCCATCACGAACTTTTTTGTCGCCCATAAGTATTGTTAGAACGTCTTCCTTATTTATTCTGGGGATATCGCTAGGAAGATCGTAACTATCCAAAAGATTCCGCTGTCTTTTTAATTCTTCTTTAGACCATAAACCTTTCTCAATTGCTATTTTCCCCGCAATATTCATCCCAATTGATATGGCCTCACCATGTAGAAATTTTCCGTATCCACATAAATTTTCAATAACGTGACCAAAAGAATGACCATAATTCAATATTGCTCTAATACCATTTTCATGTTCGTCTTGAGAAACAATATAAGACTTCGTTTTAATTGAACTATAAATTATTTTAATTAAATATTCATTTTTGAGGTTGATAAGTTCATCTTTGTTCTTTTCAATTTCTAAGTATTCGAAAAGTTCTTTATCTCTTATGACTCCGTATTTTATTACTTCGGCCATGCCCGCACAAAATTCTCTTTTGGGCAAACTTTTTAAAGTTTCTGGGTCAATAAAAACTGCTTTAGGTTGATTGAAAGCTCCAATTAAATTTTTGCCTTTAGGATGATTTACCCCTGTTTTCCCTCCGACGGATGAATCAACCATAGATAATAATGTTGTTGGTATCTGAATATATTCGATACCTCTCAGCCAAGTCGCCGCAGCAAAACCACTTACATCTCCAACAATTCCTCCTCCAAGAGCAATGATTATTGAATTTCTATCTAAACCAAATTCAAATGCAATGTCATATATTTCACTTAAAGTTTTCAAGTTTTTATGTGATTCTCCAGCCTTGATAAGAAATATTTGGGCTTGAAAATTATTATGTTTGAAATGACTTAATAATTTTTCTCCATATAAATTTGATATTTCTTTGTTTGAAATTACAAGTATTTTTCTATTTTTTGTTATTCCAATTTTTAAAAGTTCTTCGCAGATATTATTGAGTATTCCTGCTTCTATAGTTACTTCGTATGACTTATCACCTAATGGAACTAATATCTTTCTATTATGCACAATTAATTACCTAGTTTAAATTTATAAATATTTAGTATTAAATATTTTATATATTAGCAAAATTTAAGCTCTAGATACTTAAAAAATCAGTTGTTAAGAATTAGAAATCGTAATAAAATCATGCTATGAGTTTAAAAAAAAATATAAACATTATTAAGAAAAATTATTCTCTAGGAATAATTGGAGGGGGGCAACTGGCTTTGATGTTAACTGAGGCAGCAAAAAAAAGAGATTTAGAAGTATGTGTTCAAACAAAATCGTTTGATGATCCTGCCGGCTTAAAAGCAGATCATGTCATAGAAGCTGATCCTTTAAAGATAAGGGGTAATAAATCATTAATTAATGAGTGTGAAAAAATAATTTTTGAAAATGAATGGATACAAATTGATAAATTAAATTTAATTGACAATAATGATATTTTCGTCCCAAGCCTTAATGCAATTAAGCCCTTAGTAGATAGGTTTTCTCAAAAAAAATTAATAGATAGTATGAAGATACCCTGTCCAAAATGGATAAGTATTGAAGATTTTAAAAATCTCTCGGATGAGGAAATCAATAATTGGAGCTTCCCTTTAATGGCAAAATCAAATAAAGGTGGATATGACGGTAAAGGGAACAAAAAAATAAAGACAAAAGAAGATTTAGATTCTTTTTTAACAGAGACTAATTCTGATGAATGGTTAATAGAAGAATGGATAGATTATGAAAAAGAACTAGCTCTTGTTGGTTCGAGAGATATAACCGGTAAGATAAGATTCTTTCCAATCATTGAGACATTCCAATCAAACCATGTTTGTGATTGGGTTTTTGCGCCTGCGACAACTGAATATGATTTAAATTTATTTGCAATAAATATTTTCTCTTCAATAGTAAATGAACTTAATTACGTTGGGGTTTTAGCTATTGAATTCTTTTATGGATTAAATGGTCTTTTGATTAATGAAATAGCTCCTAGAACTCATAACTCAGCTCATTTTTCTATTGAAGCTTGTACTTCAAGTCAGTTTGATCAATATATTTGCATTTCTTCTGGGATAATACCACCCGAAATTAAAATGAACTGCGAAGGGGCAATTATGATAAATTTACTGGGATTAAAAAAGAATTTCCCAATTTCAATGGAAACAAGAGTTAAAATGTTATCTGAAATTGAGGGTTCTAATATTCATTGTTATGGCAAATCTCGAGAAATTCTGGGAAGAAAAATGGCTCACATTACATTTTTATTAAATGGTAAAACGCATGCAGAAAGATACGATGAATCACAAGTTTTATTAACTATGGTAAGAGACATTTGGCCATCTCCAAATGTATAAAAAAATAAGTTAGAGTTAAGTTACTGGATCTTTGGTTAAGTTCTTCTTTATGTGCTCTGATCTGACTCTCTTTCGACATGAGGAGACTGTCGTGATGCGGTAGTAAACCGATCTTGTAATCGGAAACGAAAGCCCACTTTGAATCCTCTTCTGGCATTTCCAGGTCGATGCAGCAGAGAACTGACGGGGATCCGGTATTAAGACTTAAACCCATTCTTATAACTGGGTTTTGAGTCTTTCTCTTTTTGATGTAATTGTAGTTATTTTTTTCGTTCTTCTAATTCAGGCTTGGTGAGTATAAATAATTTGTTTACCAAAATACTTGACGACCCATTCCTGATACACTTATATTAATAGTACATACGTATTACTTGGTAATGACTTTAGGAGGAGCTGATGTTTGGACTAATTTTTCTTACGGTTATCGTAATAATTCCCCAAGTGGTTGGTTGCTTAGTCCGGACCGCAGCAGATTAATTTTATTTGTAAGGAATAAAAAATCTCTAAGAAATAGTATGAGAATTTTTGCTCATACATATTATGCTAATGATCTTGGTGAGCCAACGGCAATTAAATCATCAACTCAAATGTATTTGGATGACGCTTGGGATAAATGGCATTACCTTCAATTAGAAGGTTGGACTTTTGAAGAACTTGAATTACCTTAATCATCATGACTAACTTAAATCTAATCAAAAAAAAATCATCAAAACTAGATAAAAATGTATCTATCCAAGACCCATCAAAATTACTAGCAGAATTTTTTAATGGTATTGTTATTGAACTTGATGAAGAATATAAATATGACTCATAAGGAATTGATAGATCAAGTTTCCGCAAATTTATTTAAGCAAAGCGGAAAGTTAGAAAGCAGAAGATCTTGGTTGGCAATGAGAAATTATCTCGAGCAATTGGATAGCGAACAACTTAGAGCCATACTTAAAGACCACGGTTGATTTAAAAACTTTATTTATTAATGATTTATTTGCTTTTTATTCTTTTCGTAATTCTTAGAAAACCGTAAGTTCCAAAACCAATCAAAAACATGTCCAAGTAGATATGCCAAGGAGGAAAAATCTGGTGTATTAGTTCCATTAAATTTTTATTGCCACTTGCCAATAAGGATAATCTAAATTTGATTTTTCTCTTATTAATTGTAATTTTCTCGAATTTATCTTTACTACTATTCCATCTGTTGGATATTTCCTAAAAAGTTTCCCTTCTAGCCATTGGTTTCTATATACTTTGACTTGGCTAGTAAAATTACAATAAATATCCTGAGGGATTGTGAAACCTAGCTTAGAAAGATTCTTTTTGGATTCACATTGGTTGAGTTTTGAATTAAGTATTTGAAATGCACAAAAACTGAGACTTTCAGAAAATCCTTCTCTAGCTCTCAGAAATCCAGAAGCAATTCTTTGGGAAATATCTGGATTTTGGTTGGGTGCGTATAGTTCACCTCTAACTTGAAGAACTCCTCGAATAGGTAGATGGGATGGGATGTCTTCAACTTTTATAAGTTTACTAGTTACGTCAGTTCCTTCTCTTGAAATTGCTTTCTCCAAGGTTCCATCCATATATTGCAAAGCAACAGCGCAACCATCAATTTTTGGTTCAATTAATAACCTGGTATCAGGTAATAACCCTTTCAAAAATTCATCTATTGAATCCTTCTCTAATGAAGGCAAAATTAGTTTATTTTTCTTTTTAAAGTAATCACACTTAGGGTTTGTTCTTAATAAATTCTTTTCAAGTTGGTCAAACTGCTTATCAGTGATTAAAGCATTACCATTTCTATAGTTTTCGTCATACCATTCAATTCGTTCTTCTAAATAAGTCTTCATTTAATACGATGGCTGATGTTTTTGGCTAGGAATCCAACTTGGTTTATCTATAATCCATTTTTCTCTATCTTCAGATTTAACAGTCCACAAAAGAAATGAAGAAATCTGATCTAATGATATGCCAATCATATATCTTGTTTTTGGACTTATAGATATAAATACAAATAATAATATTAAGAAAATTAGTTTGAACACAAGCTTAATCATTCAAAAACTCAGCATAATTTTTGTAAATTGTTTAATTTATGCAATTCTTATAACCTTCAATCTTGGCTAGTTCTTCAACTTTTAAACCTGTTTCTTCTAATAAGGTTTCTCCGATATCCTCTTTATTAAATTTAGTTAATGCGCCTTTATTAGAGTGCTTAATGCATTGGTTTTTATAGCTTGCTTCTTTTACAACAGGAGATAAATAAAAACCAAATAAGACGAGAAAAGCTCCATAGGTTACAACTTTTCTATGGTTTTTCCACCAGTCATAAAATTTATTGGACACGAGAAATAACTAACTAACTAACTTCTATTTTAAATTGACTGTCAACAAAATACTTTAATATTTGAAGGACTATTTAATTTATTGTTGTTTATTAATGAATCTATCCCATGAATAATACCTTGATTCTCTAATCCTTTTTTCTTTAGAGACTAATCTATCTGCTGATTCTGAGGGTGATTCTCATTATTCAACTTTTGTTGTAATAGAAATGTCAAAACCTTTTGCTTTGATTATGGCTATGAAGCCTTGTAAATAAATAGAAGAAAGAACCTTTATTCCATCCTAATTAGAAGGGATTCCGATACATATTTTTTATTGGTTTATTATTTAATGATATTTTCTTCTTGAAGATTTTACTTTTATAAACTATCCATAAGTAAGATGTTAAATCCGCTTATTTCTGGAAAGGAATTTTTGTTTTTAAATAATTCCCAAGAAAGAATACTTGACGTCGGCGAATAGTACATATATATTAATAGTACAAGAGTATTATCCTCATGGCATCAGGAGTGGCTAATGTTTGGACTAATTTTTATCGTGGCAGTCTTATTGACCCCCCAACTGGCTGGTTGTTTAACCAAAAAAGTGGTTTATTAATTTTTTTTGAGAGTCATAAGAAATCTGTATCTAATAATTTAAAGGTATATACTCATCTTTTCTATGCAAATGAATTAGGTGAACCAGCCCAACTTAAAAATTCAAGACTTCATTCTATTGAGTGTGCTTATGAAACATGGAATGAATTAATTTCAGGGGGTTGGAAAATTGTTACTAATAAATTCCAGTAATCATGATTAAGCTAAATCCGTAAAAATGGGAATATCTACAAGAATCAATTTTAAAACGAAAACGTATACCTCATTCTGATCATTTACTTAAAGGTTTTGAGTATTGGCAAAAATATAGGACTATATTTTCTCATGAAGCATCTTAATTATTCTCTAATTAATTTTTTTTAAATAGAGATATTTAATTTTGTAAATAAAGCATTATTTTATACAACTTAAGAAATTTTTTTTAAGTAACTTGTCAATTATGATTCAATTTTACTTTTCCATATTTCTATTAATTGTGCTTACTTTTTTTGCACTTTTGTTAGATGCAACAGAATTGTCTTATTTAATTCAAACATTTTAGGAATCGATAAATTAGTTTTCCATTATTTTTTAATTACCCAAACTTTTTTAAAATTATAAAAAATAAAATCAATTTTATAGATTAAATAATAAAATCAGCATTTTTACTGATTTACTTTATTTCTAAGTAAGGCGTAAGTTTAATTTGTTGAATCGGAGGGATCTAATGATTGACAGTCCACCAGAGGAGTTAGATTATAAAATTTAAATCTAAATAAAACTAATGCTAAGTCAGGAATGTATCTCTTATCGGAGATTCATTCCTTTTTGATTTTTCAAAAAGATCTTAAATTATGCATATTAAATTTTAAAGTATAAAATATATTCTTATTTAACTAATGTGTTTGCAAGGGTAATTTTAGATAGTTACTAACTCTACCTGAATCCAAAACCAGTTTTTTGTGATTTCTTTTCTTCTCATTAGTTCATAATTAGTTTTAAAAACTTTTAACTTATAAATTCCTAGCATCAGTATCTTTTGAAGATTTGTACAGATATTTTTTATTTCTTCAAAGACATAATATATTAATATTGTTTTTAATCTGGATTAGCCAAAGAATTTTAAAAAGCTCCGTTACAGTTAAATCCACTGCAGTTAATAACTCTGATAATATTCATTATTAAATTATGGAATTTTTCATCATAGAAAAATCCCCAGGTCGTAAATATCGCAAAACAAGAGATAGCAAAAGCAATATATTGTAGCCAATGTATTCCATTGCTGTCTAATCCATTTTTATCAAAGTCAGAATTACTCAATTACTATTTTTCTAAATAATAAAAAATTTTTTTTAAAAAGGAGAGTTTTTCTAACGAGAGAATAAATTTTAGTAAATTATTAAATATATTTATCGCTTAAATAAACCCAGGAATTATCCATCCAAAAAATCCGTAGTTTATTATTAAGACTAAAAAACCAATCATTGCTAATCTACCATTTGTCATTTCAGCATTTTTCCAATATTTACCTATATAGTTTTTAATCTTTTTTGAATTTATATCTATCAAATAATTTGGTTCTAAAGGTTCCTCTAACCTTTTGATTGTATATAAAGAGAATTGGATTGTAATTGCAATGATTACAATGATAAAACTAGTAAGAGCATCCATTTTTATATTTCATCTGTGATCAATTAATAAGGATAAGAGTAAATGACATTATGTATGTATAAGAAATTTCCTTATATCTGCTTTTAGGCAAAGGATAACTAAACTTATATTAATAAATGTAACATAGTTTTAAAAAAAATCGTATTAATTTATACTTTCTTTGGATTTCAAATTAATAAAAAAACTTAAGTGTTACGTTTATGTGTTGTCGTTATCAAAGTAGCTAGCTTAATGAAATTACAGTATTCAGCAGTTATTTTTGTATAGGAATATATTTTTAATGAATATTGATTTGCGAATTAAAGCTTTAAACCTAAATACAATCACTTTTTTTTGATTTCGGGAAGATAAAATTTATTACCTAATGTATAGCCTATTGAAATAAGAACAATACCTATAAGTTGGGGTAAATGAGAATTTGCAAGAGAGATCTTTTCAATCATTTCTCGATCGGTAAAAGATCATAATAATAAATTTTTTTTTGTTCTGTAAATTTATGTTTATTTTGATTCTTTAATCTCACCTGACTTTTTTAGTGAATTAACAAGTCTTTCGTTTTCCGTTTTTAGATTTTCTAATGCAGATTTTGTAAATTGCTCTTTAGCCTCGAATTTTGGTGAACTTATAACTCTTTTATTAGGAAGTTTTTTCTTCGGTTCTGGCTTCATATTTAATAGCTTTTTAAAAATATTAGAAGATATTTTTTTTGTATGAAGTATGAATTTTTACAGTTTTCTGGTTAATAATATTTGTTTACATAAATAAATTAATCTTTATCTTTTGGGAGCCTTAACCAACCTGTATTCCATTCGGATTTTAGTTCTGACCATGAGATCCTTTTAATATCTTTATTATTTTTGGTAGGGAAAATATCAACCCATCTTTTTTCATTTTTACCACCATAAGTTTTAACTTGAAAATGTCGATTACCATTTATCGTCTTTGGTGCGGTCCAACAAAGAGTGGGAGGCCATTTCATAAAAAAAATTTAGATGAGTTGAAAAAAACTAGAGATTGCTTTGCCCAGTCAAGACTAAACCATAATATGCAATCGTCCCAAGAATTAGAACTATCGCTAGTATTCTAATAATCATTTTTTTTATTATTTTAATTTTTGATTATATTAAATAATTTTATTAAAAAAAATCACTTCAAATATTTGTTTATTTAGTTTAATCTTTGACAATATTTTTTTTTCTAACTAGTGAGTGGAATGATTTTGGATTACATTCATTTTGAATGTTCCCATTGAATTCATAAATAAAAGAATCGGGACACCCAATTTCTTTTTGAAGTTCTGAAAGCTCTTCTTTAATGCCTTGATATGCAATAGTTCTTATCCCGAAATTTTCCACTTGGATGGGAGTACATTTTTTATTATCCATTGTTTGAAGGTTTTAATTGTTTTCCACAATATCGTAATAAGTTATATCTCCATAGTCAGTATCTGAACAACATAAATCACCATATAATTCGTCTAGCAAATCGTATGCGTCTGAATATTTATCAAAGCTTTGAGAAGTTAATTTGTCATCTTTGCCGTCTACTCTAATTATTTTGTAGAACATAGTAAATTTAGGTGAAAAAGGATTTTTGATTTATTAGAAAATCTTAAAACTTAAAAATTTTATTTAAGGGTATTGGGATAAAGCTTCTGAATTTTATTTTTTTGTATTTCTATTTTTCTTTGTTCATATTTTTTTGAGAGAATATTTCTGATAAGTAATTGTGGGATAAGCCAAACTGAAGCTATGGCTATAGCCATGAAAACAGGATTTCTCCAAGTTAAGCGAATAATTTCTTGTATCAATTCTTGATTGAAAATTTCCATAAATTAATTGCCTGATAATAATATCAATGCTTAGCTTAAATAAAGTCTTAAATTAATATCAATATTTATTATAGCCTTATAAAATTTTTATTTGGAATTAATTGCATGACATTTTTTCTTTTTCTAGTTTGTGTTTTTTTATATTTGGATTTAAATTAATATTTTATAATTTATTACTAACATGTCCACTTTTCTAATCACAGGATCCAATAGGGGTATTGGATTAGAATTATGTAAGCAAATTCATAAGAGGGGAGATAAGGTAATTGCAGCGTGTAGGAAAGCCTCAAAAGAACTTAAAGATTTAGGCGTGAGAATAGAAGAGAATATAGAAATTACTTCTTATGAGTCAATAACAAATTTGTGTAAAAAGCTATCTGGAGTTAATTTAGATTGCTTAATTAACAATGCAGGAATTTATGAATTTAATTCTTTCGAAAACTTAGATAAAAAAAGTATTTTGCGTCAATTTGAAGTGAATGCTCTAAGCCCCATTCTTATCACTCAATCACTTAAGCCTCTTTTAAAAAGATCCTCTAAAGTTGCTTTTATTACAAGTAGAATGGGATCTATTGAAGATAATACGTCTGGAAGTTCTTATGGTTACAGGATGTCTAAAGTTGCTTTATCAATGGCAGCAAAATCAATTTCTATAGATTTATTAAAAGAAGATATTTATGTGGCTATTTTGCATCCTGGGTTAGTTAGTACAAGAATGACTGGCTTTACTCAAAATGGAATTAGTCCTGAAGAATCAGCAAATGGCCTTTTAAAACGTATTGATTCTTTAAATAAAAAAAATTCAGGTACGTTTTGGCATGCCAACGGAGAAGTTTTGCCTTGGTAATATCAAAACTTTTATATTGAAGAGGGTTAATCGTCTAGTTGTTAAAAAACTTTTAAATTTTTAACGAATTTCGTTGCTTGTTTAATTCTTTTAGTTATCTTAAGAAAAATTAGTAAAGGAGGTGATTCATTGTCGTATCTACCGAAAAATGCGGTTATCAAAGGGGCCGTGAATCCAGTATCTTCATCACATTCATCGGTCTCTTTTTCTTTAATTAAGAAAAAAGGTTTTATCATCAATAGATTTATATAAATCAGTCACTTAATAATCAAAAGCTCTACATCTCAAGTAGTTGTAGAGTTTTTTTTATGAATTTAAATAATCTTTTAAATTTTAATCTATCTTTTTTGGCCGAAATAAATTAAGGCTAAAAAAGATAATGTGCTTACCAAAGCGATTAAATACCACCCAGTTGAGGAGTTGCTAGTTACTTCTGTCATTTGCTTTGATTTTTGTCTGAGGAATTGATTATTTGAGAGAAAATCACAATTGATATTATTAAAAAAACTAAAAGTATATAAGTTACGTTCATTTATAAAAAAATGCTAATTATCAAAAAGATTATTCCTAGAACTACCGTAACAATTGCTCCATCAACTAATAAGTCTTTCCAAGTATAACTTTTAAGCATCCTTGTTTTATCTTCTTCACTCATAAGGTTCTTCAACCAAGTCCAATCTAAAAGCTGTGTCAATGCGATACCAAAAATTAAATGACCAATCAAAATACCAATTAGATCAATTCTAGAAATATCTTTAGTAAAACTTGTAATAATAAAAAAGTCCACTAGTTTTTTTCTTTATTTGATAAAGCTCCAGCTTCTTCTTTGTATTTTTCCCAAGCTTCACTTATTTTTGCTTTAGAGAAATTTTGTTTCCCCTCAGAGAATTTATTTTTGAGATTATTAAAACTATTTGCCAGCTCTTTTTTTGTTGGTTCATCAAGAAAGTTTGATGTTAATTTCCATAAATACCAGCTACTAGCTAGAAAAAGAATAAATCCCAGTAATTGCATATTGGTTTTTTACTATGCTACAACTTTCTAAATGGTTTCGATAAATTAATTTATTTAATACCTACAAAATTTTTTTGATATTAAATCAAAATTAAAACTTTAACCAGTGAAAAAATATTCTATCAAGCAACCAAATAGTTAACCCCCCTTCTAAAAAAGCTAGCCAGTACATACCATAATCAGAAAACCCCATTTGTTCTTTGACTGTTTTAATTAATTTTTTGTGAGCTTGAATGAGATCTTTCATTAATAATTAAACTTTTTTAAACCTGATGAATTTCTTTAATTAAAAAACCCTTTCCATAGCAAGATAGACACGTTTTAGTCTCATCTAATGAAATTCTTAGAAAACCTGCTCCATTACATTTAAAGCAATTTACTTTAGTATTTGAATAGAGTTTTGACTTGATTTTAGCAGCACGATTTAAGTAAGAAACTGTTTCTTTACGTCCGTTTGCTTTAGCAGCTTTGTTTAAGAGCTTTTTGTAGTTGACTTTAAGTTCTTGGGTATTCATCTTTTAACTGGAACTAGTTTTCAAATATAGGTAAAAGGAATCAATAAATAATTAAAATAAGCCCTATGAATTTACCGTTTATATTTCTAATCTGATCTCATATTGAGATTAGACTAATATAACGGATATTTTTTTTTAATGTTTATTTAAGGAGTACTATTTTTTTATTTTTAATAGAAAATTTATATTTGATGAACTAATTTTAAATTTAATAGATTTCTTAAAAAAAATATAATTTTGGAAAATCCATGAGATTATCCAGCCTTTTTTAGATTTTTAACTAAAAAATCATTTTCGTTAGTAAGTACATCAAACTTTGATTTCTTAAGTTTTTCTTTGATTTCAGTAGTCGAATCTTTTTTTATTTTGTTGGGATTCATAAATTTAAAAATCAATTTTAAAAAAATGACATTTTGAATCATACTGATCATCAATACAAAATGTGGATATATTTTTTTTTAAAGAGAAAATATTTTATTTTGCACATAGAAGAATTAATTTAATCAACATATTGTGGAAAACCCTGTTGAAAAACACTAAAAAAGTGGATAACTCTCGGGGATCATTATCAAAACAAGCTTTTCTAGAATAATTTTTAAGTATTAATACTTCATCAAGACAAGTTTAAATATAGTTTAAAATGCATCATGATAGATTGTTATAACTGTGGGATCATTACTTTTATATTTATAAAAAGGATCTGTTTTAGAAAACTAGTGTTGAGAAAAAATTAAAAAATTTATTTTTGAATGATGTATCAAATTGACAAATAAAGTTAAGAAAAATAAAAGGAAACTTGAATTTTTGAAAATTTGTCTCATCTGTTTAAATTAAGTCTTGATTCGGTTTTCTCTATGGCAATACTTCCCAAACTTAAGATTAATCAAATAGCTTTGAATAAGTTAAATATTTAAAATGACAGAAGAAAAAAAGGATTCAAAAAAATGTTCTGGGAAGAAAAACATTATGTTTGCCTATGGTTTTATACAACTTGGTTCTAGTTTCTTATCTGCAATAGCTTTAGCTGCAATTGCTTTTGGATTCTGTTCAGTAAAAAAAGAGTCTAAACTTTTCAATAAATGTGTTTCCGAAATTATTGAAGATGGTGGTACCAATTCTGAGGCAGTAAGGTATTGTAATGGGGGCAATTAAAAATCACTCACAGGACAATTAAAAATCACTCACAGGACAATTAAATGGATTCTACCTGTGATTTGATTATTGACTCTTTGAAATAGGAGCCAATTGTAGAAACTTATAATTTTATTTGGTTAATAACAAATATTGGAATTGTTGCCCTATTTAAAAGAGATGAGAACTTTGAAACTTATAGTTCTAATGTTGAAATTGAGGCAAATAAAATAGCTTTGGATATAAGCAAAGAAGAAAAAGATTATCTCAAAATAACAGACAGAATGCTTTTCTTGTTTTATTCATGATCTAGGATTTATTTCTTGATTTAGTAAGATGGCTCAAGGTTAAAGGCCGGCTCCCTAATATTGTTTTCGCTAATTAATTCGTAGGTTAGCTCTTTATTTAGGGCATTTATATAAGATGTATAAAGTTTTCCCCAAATAAATTCGAATTCATCTTTACTTAAATTCTTGAAAAGAATCTCTCCTTTGAAGTAAATGTGATAAGAATCATTCATTATGGAAAATAAATCTTTTCCTTTTTAACGCATTGAAATATGTATGTAGTATTAGGTGCTACTAAAAAGAAATTTATATTTAGGAGTTAGAAATACTTTTAGAATATCCGTGTATTCATTTTTTGTTTTTTGAATAATCCGACTGTCTCATCAAGATCCATACACGGCTGAATACTAATATCCATCAACCTTCTCCAGGGATGCCATTGCTTCCAAATTGTCTCAAGAGAATCTGCACTCACTACAGAATGTCCAATCCCATTTTGAACCATAAAAATCCAAGAATGAACCTCATAGTTTTCAGGTCGGTTTTGGGGACCACCTGATTCGTACCAATTAATTAGCATTTCTGCCCCTTCTTCTTGATCCTCTCCATCTGTAAATTCGTAGGAAATTAAATACCTTTGCATATAGATTATTATTAAAATCTCTAAACTATTTTAACTCTAGATTTAGATATTGCCTCCCAATTTAATTAGTGCTATGAAGTTAATAGAAGTGATTGTTTTAAATGACCGAAAGATTTGTGAAGATTAAAAAAAATGTCTTAAGTAATATATCTTTTATAAATAAGACAATCTTGAAGTATTTTCAAAACCATGATCTGTTCGTATAGCTCAAATTAAAAGATAAAATTCGATACTTTTTAAAATACCTTAAATTAGTTACCATATTTATACTGTATAGATACTAATGATAAATAAAAAGGATAAAAGCGATCCAATTAATAACTTAGAGTACGAAAAAGTTTTAGAAGAAGAAATAATTAATTCATATGAAAGTAAGTTCCAGAAAGATGCTGAACCAGAAAAAAAAAATATTAAATTTTACAGATTAAAAAGAACTCCATTGGAGATAGTAAATAGGTTATTTTTCTTTTTCTTTATTGGAAGCTTTCTTTTCTCTTTGTTTTTAGCTTATTCAGAAAGTAAGTTGTGGTTCATACTTTATGTGATAAGTGCATTGTCATGTGTTTTTTATACTCCCAATAGAAAAGCACTTAAAGAATTAATAGCAGCTTGGCCAAATATAGAAGATCTCATCAAAGGAAGGAGTTTATGGGGAAAAGGCAAGTAAATAGATTATGAAACCGTTAAGTTCATTTAAAAAGTGGTTATTAAATATTCTTGTGCCACATATAGAGGTCACCAATAAGAAAAAAAAGGATAAAAAATGAGTTTAATAACGGTTGGAATTATAATTGAAATCTTTTTGTTAGTAGTAGTTTTTTTATGGGTCAAGAAACTAAATAGTAAACAATCTAGACAACCCTCTTTATCAAAAAAAACAATAAAAAATCTTAAGTTTTAGAATTTTAATCACAAAATAAGCAATCTCTTTATAAAGAACACTTTAATCTGGAAATTATTTACTTTCCCTCTCAAATAGTATGTGAAATCGGTTAGAACATCTACATTGCTTTTGAATAATATGGTTTCCTCTATCCAAGGTCTTGCTCCAATAACAAATCCATTAAACAGTGTCTTAATAGAAAAGAAACTAATTAATGTTGATCAAAAGTATATTCAACTTGTTGCCCTGGCAGAGGGGTTACCTCGTACAGAAGTTGTTGAAAGTGGAAGAAATTATTGGAAAGGTGTTTGTAGAAGCTTGATTTTCAGATTTCCAGATGACCTCGAAATTTTAAAACTTGATGTAAGAAGTTATGTAAACAGATCTAAAGGAATTATTCAGATAAGATCTGCGGCTAGATTAGGTCAATCAGATTTAGGTGTTAATCTCAGAAGAGTGGAATATTTGTTTGATCAATTAGAGAAATTGTAATTAATCTGTTTTTTATAAAATTAAGGTTCTTTTTACTAAATAGGTGTGCTTTAATTCATAAGAATATTTGAAATGCTATGGTAAAAATAATCTTAGTTGCAATTATTGTTGCTCTTGTATATTCTCAACCTGACCTTCGTCTTACAGTCGCTGATTGGTTAAAAGCAGCTTCTGATTTTCTTATTGAATCAGTAAAAGTAAATCCTTGAATTCATTTTTAATGAAGCATTAAATAAGGCCTGAGACAGTAATCATTTGTTTAATGCATACAGCTAGGAAAATAAATATTATTATCCTGCTTAATATGTATTTCACTTAAATAAATAAATAGTTTTAGGAACATAATAGAAAATTTTTTTGAAATTTTTGAATAGTTAACGATAATAAGGGATATGAAGCTTAGATTATTTGAGTTCTATTTTATTAAAGACTATTTAAGGCCTTGGTTTGGTCTTATTTATTCTTTATTCTTTCTGTTTTTTTTAGGTGCAATTGGCTATCGAATAACAGAGGGATGGGAATGGAGTGATTGCTTATGGATGGTTCTGATCACAATAACCACTATTGGTTTTGGAGAAGTTCAACCTTTAAGTCCTGAAGGCAGGATCGTAACTGTTTTAGTAATCGTTGGCGGATTGATATTTATTCAATTTACCTTTCAAAAAGCTGTTAGATTATTTGAATCCGGCTATTTTCAAAGAGTAAATGAATTACGTTTTAAAAGACTTCTTAGAAAAATGGAAAATCATGTAATTTTGTGCGGATATGGGAGGGTAGGTCAGGAAATATCTAATCAAATAAAAACACAAAATATTCCAATTATTGTTGTTGAGAGTGATGAAGATAGAAAAAAGATTGCTGAAGAAAATGGTTTAGAAGTACTTTGTGCTGACGCTACTCTTGATGAGACGTTAAAACTGGCAGGGTTAGAAAAATGCAAAAGTTTGGTCGTTACCTTACCTAATGATGCTGCGAATTTATATGTAGTTTTAAGTGCTAAAGGTATAAGAAGTTCTATTAGAGTAATAGCAAGAGCTGGAACTGAAGAAGCCGCAAGTAAGTTGAGATTAGCCGGGGCAAGTATAGTTGTAAGCCCTTATATCGCGGCAGGAAGGGCCATGGCATCAATGGCCTTAAGACCTATAGCTATTGACTTCCTTGATCTGCTCGCAGGAAGTGAATGTGAAATTGAAGAATTTGCATTAAGTAATGATATTAGTCTTTTTGAAACAGCAGAGAAAAGATCACTTTCTGAACTTGGGATAGGCAAAAAGAGTGGTGCAAAAATTTTGGCTATAAAAGAAAATGAAAAGTTGGCAACTAATCCTGGAGGCAATTTCATACTTCAGCCAGGTCAAGTATTAATAGCATTTGGTAGTAAAGAACAACTAAATATTTTGAACGGATTATTAGGAAATCTTGTAGTAGCAGTAGAACTATTAAAATAGATATATCAAGAATAATTGATTATATCAAAATATCTTGATGTATTTCTTAATCTTTCCTTTTGGCTTTATGTTTGATGCTATAAATGAATTGTCTTCAACCATAACGATGTCATGAGCATTTTTAAGAAAGCTCTCATTATTTCTTCTGCTATCTCATTAGTTTTCTCTCCAGCGGCGATTGCTTCAAAAAGATTGAGCGGAGCTGGTGCTTCATTTCCCTCAAAAATTTATACCAGGTGGTTTTTTGACTTAGCTAAATCTGGAGGCCCAAGAGTTAATTATCAAGCAGTAGGTTCTGGCTCTGGCAGAAAAGCCTTTATAGATGAAACTGTAAATTTTGGTGCATCAGATGATCCTATGAAAGATTCTGATATAGAGAAAGTTACAAGAGGGCTTGTTCAAATACCTATGGTAGGAGGCACAATTGCATTCGGATATAACTATGACTGCGACTTGAAACTAACACAAGAACAAGCTGTTCAAGTTGCGATGGGAATGATAAAAAATTGGAAGGAATTAGGATGCAAGTCAGGTAAATTAACTTGGGCACATCGTTCTGATGGTTCAGGTACTACTAAAGCTTTTACAAATTCTATGGAGGCTTTTTCTAAAACTTGGAATCTTGGTACTGGTAAATCTGTTAAATGGCCTGCAGGAGTAGGAGCTAAAGGTAATTCTGGTGTGGCGGGTGTTATACAAAATACTCCAGGTGCAATTGGTTATGTAAACCAGTCATACATTAAAGGTAATGTTAAGGCTGCTGCACTTCAAAATCTTTCTGGTGAATTCGTTACTCCCAATACTGAGTCAGGAGCAATAGCTTTAAATGGAATAAATCTTGATGAAAACTTGGCTGGTAAAAATCCGAATCCTACTGCTAAAGGAGCTTATCCAATAGCAACCCTGACTTGGATACTCGCTTATGAAAAAGGTAACGGCAGGAATACTAAGGCAATTCAAGATACGTTCTATAAATTGCTAAGTGATGAATACCAATCAAAAGCTCCTGCTTTAGGCTTCGTTCCTTTAAAAGGGGAAATTCTAAAAAAATCAATCGATGCTGTTGGAAGAATAGGAAGGTAATTTAGAACTAGTAAGCCATGCAATAAAAATCAAGGCAGTTGAAGCATATAAACAATATTGAAGACCAAGAGTGGCATTTCTGCCTAGCATAAATAATAAGCCAGATAGTAAGGTCCCTAATAATCTTCCAGCTGCATTAGCCATGTAGTAATAACCAACATTTAAACTTACTTTTTCATTATCTGAATAAGCCAAAATTAAGTACGAATGAGTAGAAGAATTCATTGCAAAAATAAAGCCAAATATTATTAATCCAATTACAATTACAGGCCCTAATGATTTATCACCGTTTAAAGCTAAAGCAATAAATAATGGGATAACTGTCAAGATAAGTCCCCAAAATTGGACGGTTGTTTTTGTTGGGCTAGTTTTTTTTCTCCATATTTTTCTAAGTAATGGAGCTAATACTTGAAAGAATCCGTAGATTATTATCCATCCACCCAAGAAAAGACCTATTTTTAAATAATCCCATCCAAATGAAATATCTAAAAACACAGGAAGTGCAACTACAAACCAGACATCTCTTGCTCCAAACAAGAAAAATCTAGCACTTGAGAGAATATTTATACCTTCAGACTTGGAAAAAAGGTCTTTAAAAACAGGTTTTCTTTTCATTTTCCCTGAATCTTTAGGAAGACACAAAGTTAAAAAGAATGCGAGACACAGACCTAAACCCATTATTTCAACAGCATTATTAAAGCCTAATATCTTATATAAAAGTCCACCTAAGAAGAACCCAACCCCCTTTAGCGCATTTTTAGATCCTGTTAAAATTGAAACCCACTTAAATAATTGTTTTTGACTATTTTGATTATTTTCTTCTGAACTTGTAACTATTGATTTAACTGCACTTTTTGCACTCATTTTATTTAGATCTTTAGCTACCCCGCTGAGCGCTTGAGCCAACATAACGTATGCGACGCTAAAGATTACTGGCCAATTATCTTTGACAGGAATCAACATGAAAAGAGCAATAATTTGCAGAATTGTTCCTATCCATAAAGTAAGCCTTAAACCATATCTTGCTCCTATCCAGCCACCATAAAGGTTTGTAATTATTCCAAAAAACTCATAGAAAAGAAAAAGTAAAGCAATTTGCAGGGTTGAATAACCTAGTGCATGAAAGTGGCCAACAACTAATATTCTTAATGCCCCATCAGTAAGCGTAAATGCCCAATAGTTTGCTGTGACGACACTATATTGTTGAAGACTAGATAATTTCATAAAAACTAAAATTTTTTTTCTTTTTCAATTACAAAAGAAGTCAAATCTGCAAGTCTGCAACTATATCCCCACTCATTGTCATACCAAGCATAAACCTTTAATAAATTTGAATTCACAACCATCGTTGATAGTCCGTCTATTATGCAACTTCTTGAGTCATTTAAGTAATCTGCAGATACTAAAGGTCTCTCCTCATACCCAAGAATTCCTTTTAAGTATGTTTCTGATGCTTTTTTAAATGCATTATTTACTTGCTTTTCATTTACTTCATTATTTAATTCAAAAACTGCATCGGTTAAAGAGGCATTTAAAAGAGGAACCCTTACTGCATGTCCATTTAATTTTCCTTTTAATTCTGGAAAGATCTCAGCGATAGCTTTAGCAGATCCAGTGGTAGTAGGTATTAAACTTTGCATACATCCTCTTGCTCTCCTCAAATCACTTTTATAAAAATCTACAGGAACTTGAGTGTTCGTGACATCGTGAATAGTTGTAATAGCACCGTGTTTAATTGAAAAATTTTCATTAATTACCTTTACTATCGGAGCCAAACAATTTGTAGTGCAGGATGCTGCAGTTAATAATTTATGTTTGGAAGGGTCATAAAGACTTTGATTTATGCCATAAACAACATTAAGTGATTCAGCTTCTGCAACAATTCCTTTGACTGGACAAGCTACTATTACTCTTTTCATCCCTAGAGAATTAAAATATGGATTTAGTTTGTCTGGCTTTTTATTCTTTCCTGTACATTCCAAAATAATATCTACAGAAGATTTTCCCCAAGGAACATCAAGGTAATTTTTAAAAGATGTGTAGGTTAATTTCTTTCCATCAATTATTATTTCTTCTTCTTTAACGTTTATATCTTTCCCCCATCTGCCATGGACTGAATCGAATTCGAGTAGATGAGCAGCGGCATTCGAATCTCCTGCTATCTCATTAATGTGAGTTATTTCTATATCAGCTCTATCCCATAATGCTCTGAAAACTAATCTGCCAATTCTTCCAAAACCATTAATTCCAATTTTCATGAAACATCTTAAACCTGACTAATTATATATCAAAAATATTTGATATATCAATAACTCTTGATATGTGAAATAATATTTTTTTAGGTTAATATTAAACAATCAATTATGTATAGGCCTTGTTAGAGCAACTTAAAAAGATTAATAGTGAGCAGTTTGTTGGGATAATGGAATCTCTTTCTGATCCAATTAGAATAAATATTCTTGAATTAATGATGGATGGAGAGATATGTGTTTGCGACATAGTAAAAGTTACAGGATTATCCCAACCGAAAATTTCTTATCATATAAAAATTCTTAAAGATTCAGGTCTCATCAGTGACAGACAAGAAGGAAGATGGGTCTACTACAAATTAAATTTAGAAGTATTATCAGAAATTCAAAATTGGATGGGTAACTTAATTCAGTCATCCAAAAATAAGAGGAATTGTAAATAATCAAATATCAAAATTTTTTGATTTTTTTGAAAGTCTTTTTGCTCATTTAGTAGTAGATTTATAGAGATATTCTTTTTTTAATGGAAGAGAAATTAACTCTTTTCAAGAATCGTAAAAGATTCGGTATCGAAAAAAATATAGATATTATCTTCAAGAATACTGCTCTAGTCTTGTCTAGTTTCGTAGCAATAATCCTTTTAGGAATTATTTTAGTAGTCTTTTTTCAGTCATTTGAATCCTTTTCAAGGTATGGCTTGAAGTTTTTAGTAACCTCTGAATGGAATCCTGTAAAAGATGAATACGGAGCTTTTACCGCAATATATGGCACATTAGTAACCTCATTTCTTTCGTTATTAATAACTATCCCCTTGGGCGTTGGAACTGCAATATTTATTACCGAAGACTTTGTACCGAAAGTTGTCAGAGAAATAATAGGTTCATTTGTTGAATTATTAGCAGCTATTCCATCAGTTGTATTGGGACTTTGGGCAATATTTGTAATGGAACCTTTTTTTAGAGACTTTTTTGTCTTTTTACATAATTTCTTTGGTTGGATACCTTTATTCAGTACAGAACCCACAGGCAGGAATTCCTTGTTAGCAATATTGATTTTAGTAGTTATGCTTTTGCCAATAGTGACTTCTATAGCTAGAGATTCTCTTAATCAGGTTCCTAAAAAGTTAAGAAATGCAGCCTATGGAATTGGAGCTAGTAGATGGAAAACAATATTTTCAGTAATTTTGCCGGCAGCATTATCGGGAATTATGGCAGGGGTTCTATTGGCTTTAGGCAGGGCAATGGGAGAAACAATGGCTGTAACAATGATTATTGGTAATTCCAATGCATTTAGTTGGTCTCTTTTATCTCCTGGATATACCATTTCCTCCATGCTTGCAAACCAGTTTGGTGAAGCTGATGGAAGTCAGGTTTCATCACTTTTTTATGCAGCTTTTGTATTGATGATCCTATCTTTAGTTGTTAATATCTTTGCTCAATGGCTAGTTAAGAAATTTAGTCTCAAATATTAGATAATTATGAATTCACTTTACTACCAGAAAAGATTATCAAGAAATATAGGAGATAAATTCTTTACTTCTTTATCAGTAATTTGTGCGTTGATAGCAATACTGCCTTTGATTTTTCTGGTGACTTATATTCTTATCAAAGGTGGATCTCAAATCACACCAGAACTATTTACTTTAGAACCAAATCCTCCTGGGGATGATTTAGATGCAGGAGGTATTAATCCTGCATTAGTAGGGACATTAATAATTACTACCATTGCTTCAATTATTGCCATACCAGTAGGTGTTGGCGGTGGAATATATTTGGCGGAATACTCTAAAGGTGGTCCTTTTTCAAGATTTATCAGATTTGGGGTAAATGTTTTAGCCGGAGTCCCTTCAATTATTGCAGGTGTATTTATTTATGCCCTAATTGTCTCAACAAAGATCTTATTTGGAAGTATGTACAGTGGCTTGGCAGGAGGTATGGCTCTTTCAATATTGATGTTGCCTACAGTTATAAAAACTACTGATGAAGGTTTAAAGTTAGTTCCTAACGAATTAAGATATGCGTCTCTTGGTGTTGGAGCAAGTATGTATACAACCATATTGAAAGTTACATTGCCTTCTGCGTTTAGATCTATTGCTACTGGCGTTGTACTTGGAATCGCAAGAGCTGCAGGTGAAACAGCACCTTTGATATTTACGGCTTTATTCTCTTACTACTACATAACAGGCTTTGGAGACTTGTTTTATGAGATGGGTTCCTTGGCTGTATTGATATACAACTTTGCTCTAGAGCCATATAATGCGCAGAACAAATTAGCCTGGGCAGCTTCCTTTATTCTTGTTTTGTCGATACTATCAGTAAATATATTTTCAAGAATATTGGCCGCTTTTACTGAGAAAACTAAGAGAATATAAATGATTAAAACTAATAAAAAAATACCAAAGAATATTATTTTATCTCTTGAGAATGTCTCTATAAGCTATGGAACTTTTGAAGCAGTAAGAAATGTTTTTTGTAACTTTAAAAAAGGAAATATAACCTCCCTTATTGGACCTTCAGGTTGTGGTAAATCAACTGTTCTTAGATCTTTAAATAGAATGAACGATCTTATTCCCAATTGTTCTTTAAAAGGAACTGTTCTCTTTGATGGAACTAATATTTATGACAAAAGAGTAGATCCAGTTGAAGTAAGAAGAAGAATTGGAATGGTTTTTCAACAACCTAATCCTTTCCCGAAATCTATCTACGAAAATATTGCATTTGGGGCGCGAATTAATGGCTTTACTGGAGATATGGATGAATTAGTGGAAAGTTCACTAAGAAAAGCTGCTTTATGGGATGAATGTAAGGATAAATTGAATGATAGTGGTTACTCTTTATCTGGTGGACAACAACAAAGATTATGTATTGCTAGAACCATTGCGATTGAGCCTGAAATAATTCTAATGGACGAGCCATGTTCTGCATTAGATCCAATTTCTACTCTGAAAATAGAGGAAACGATGCACGAACTTAAAAAGAATTACACAATAATAATCGTTACTCATAATATGCAACAGGCATTAAGAGTTAGTGATATGACAGCATTTTTTAATGCAATTGAATATGAAGAGGGTGATGGAGGAAAAGTTGGCTATCTTGCAGAATTTAATTCGACAAAGAAAATTTTTAACTCTCCTAAAGAAAAAACAACTCAGGAATACATATCTGGTAAATTTGGTTAATTTTTACTTTTAAAAGGAAAATCTTTACCTTTAAGACAGTTAAGGGGTAGACAAACAGTATAAATACTTATATAGTTATTTCGAATTAGTGTGTGTATCTTTGAAAAACTATCCTTTTCTACCCTTTTTGATTTTTGCAGGAGCCCTTATAACCACTGCAACAATAGGCTTGCCTGTATTTACTTCATGATTCAAAAGTATTTTTATTGAGGGTAATTTTATGCTTTCAATCATAAATAGAGAATTAATTGGAAGTCCTAATAAAACTTTAATTAGAGTGAATTTATTTGACTTTATGAAAAAAAGAGAGAATATGTATCTGTGTGGGAGTGGAAAATCTGTATTAAGACCATTTTTTAAGGTGGTTAATTTCTAATTTATTTATCATGGATAAAACTAAAGAACAGTTAGAAAAATTAAGAGAAGTAGCAGAAGCATCTCTTACAAAAACGGATGAACTTCATAAGGTTCTTGCTCAAATTGAAGCTTTAATGTCTAGAGAAGAATCACAAACATTATCAAAGAAGAAATAATTTTTTAAAAAATATTTTTTAGTTTTTGTACTAATAATTACACCTTTCCAATTTGATTGTAGTTATTAATTAAATATGCAGAACCCGTTCCAATGTTTTCTGTTAGGTCTCGAGGTCTAACCTTCTTATAGTAAAAGACCTCTTTAATTTAATTATGTTTATTTGAATTTTTACGCTCTGCTTATTTAGTTGATGATTTTATAGATTTCTTTCTTACAGACATTTACATCGAAAGATTCAGTATTTACAACCTCTAAGCCTGTCTTTTCCGTAACTTCAACTTTTGCATTACATTCGTCTTGTTTAAGAGCCATGTAACTTGGATTTTTATCTTCTATATCTAATTCAATACTAGATTCAGGATCTTCTTTATATTTTTCCATTACAAGTGTAAGAGCCTCTATCTCAACGGAAAAATTCTCATTTGCTTTTGTCCCAAATGTAATAATAAGAAATGGAAATAAAATCAATGCTATTAATTTTTTCATTTCTATAAAATGTGTTTATTTTTTTTATAACGTGGATTGTCTGCTAAAGGAAGGGGCATTAGCTTATTTATTTTTCTAATTATTTATTCTTAATTTATTAAGAACTGATGAATATTTTCAAATTAATTGAAGAAAATGTTTAACGGGAATTTTAAGTATAAATTGGTATATTTAAATGAAACATTAGTTAAATTTAGTTAAATTTTTAATTAGTAATTATATTTTGATGATTTCTTCTTGAGAAACAATGGCCCATTTTTTAAATGACTTCTACAGGGAGGATATGCTCTAGTTAAATCTCCAAATTCAGGTAGATAAATAATTTTATATTTATAATAAATTATTATCTTTCTCTTCTGTGAATTATTTTTTTAAGGAAGTTGAATAAATAAGTTTTATTTAAGATTTGCGAATAAGTCTGTTTGCAAAATAGTTTATCTTTACTTTTTCTGAAATTTTTCTTGAACTACTTTTTACTTTGACTTTATTTTCATTTAGATTAACTATTTCATCGGATACATTTTTGCCAGTTTCAAAATAATTTTTAATTTTTTCTAATTCTTCTTTATTTAATCTTTTTGCCGCCCCTTTTGCATTGATTCCAAGTTTCTTGCAGGCTAGTAATATTCTATTATTTTCGACATTAAGATCTTTAGCAATAGTGAAAATTGGAGTGTTTTTAGACATTATCTTTATGACTATAGAATTTACCATTAATAATATATTTATAAATTAGTAATTAACTATATTTTTAATTATTATTAATTTCAAATAATTTTTTGATTAGGCAACTTCATCTTCAATATTGTTTAAATCATTAAACATTTTTTTCATGGTTGCGTTATTTCTAGTTAATTTCTTTACCGTTAAATCTTGAGATTTGCTGTCAGCGGATAAAAGGTGTTTTTTTGAGAGAATTAAAGCCTCCTTAGTTTTTTGTAAATGGGTTATTGATTTATCAATTTCTGAAATTGCATCATTAAATCTATCTTGGGCTAGTGATACATTTTTACCAACTGCATTTTTAAATTGCTCAAGAGTAGTTTCAAAATTTGTTATGTCGTAGTTTTCGCGTTTCATTAAATCTATTTGTGATTTGTATTTTAAAGTTTCCATAGATGCATTTCTTAGTAGAGAAATAATTGGCAAAAAGAATTGTGGTCTTATGACATACATCTTTGGAAATCTATGTGAAACATCTACTATACCTGCATTATATAATTCACTATCTGGTTCTAGAAGCGATACTAGTACTGCATACTCACAAGATTTTTGTCTTCTATCTTTATCTAATTCTTTTAAAAAATCTTCGTTTTTTCTTTTATTAGTTCCATTTAAACTTTCGTTCTTCATCTCAAACATTATGGATACTATTTCAATTTTATTATCATCAAATTCCCTGAAAATATAGTCCCCTTTACTGCCTGAAGTGACATCATTATCCTTTTCGAAATATGAGTTTTTAAATGCAGTAGAGCGATTAAGATTGAATTGGTTTTCGCAATGGATTTCTAAGGTTTCTCCTACCATCTTTGTAGACAATCTAGATTTCATTTGCCTTAGCTCATTAATAGTCAGGTCCCTTTCACTAATTTTGCTTTTAAACTTTTCTTCAATTAATTTTTCATTTATTGATTGTTCAAGCCTAATCTTTTCAATGGTATTTGTTAATGATGAATTTTCTTTTTCTAAATTAGTAACAGCTTCATTAACTTTATTTTTTAAAGATAATTCTGAAATTAAAGACTGGTTTTTTATTTCATCCTTTAATTTGTTTAATTCATTATTGAGTGAATTAATTTTATTTGTTGCTTGATTTCTTAAATCATTTAGAGCATTTGTTTTCTTTTCTTCAGCAATATTTAATTTAGATTCAAGAGATTGGACTTCATTTTCCTTAATGCGGTTTTGTTCTATTAACTGTATTCTAAGTTCTTTCTTTAAAATTTCCAAAGCTTTTTTATTATCTTCTTCAGCCAATTGAAGCCTTTCTGTTATTTGTTTATTAAATTCTTCATCTTTAATTTGAAGAAGGATTTCTTCAAAGCTACTCGGATCAATTCGGAAAGTTTTGCCGCATGAGGGGCATTTAATATCTTTCATTTTTTAATTTCAAAATTAATATTAGAAAGGATTTAATATTCGAATTATGTAAAAAGAATATTATTCTTGACTAAGAATAAACAATGATTCAATGTTATGCATTAAAAAATAAAATAAATAATCGATGGAATTCATATTAATCCGGATTCTTTAAGTATGTTAATTTTATTTGCTAATTCAATATCTGCAGAAGATATTGAGCGATCTAATGTTTTATGAGAAGAAACCGTGTAACCACTATCATCAACAAATTCATCTTCTGCATCTTTTAAATGGATATTCTCATTTCGAGATTCTTTATAAATATTCGAGTTGTTTAAATTTGATTTGTTAATATTGCTATATCCAAAATTTGCAATTCCTCTGGCATCTAATGCTTCCTCAACTAATATTCCAACAACCTTAGATCTACTTATAGATTCGCTTTTGGATATTTGGTCAATAATTTCAAGTACCCTTTTTCTAGGAAGATATCCTATTCTTTTTACTTTAATATCCATGAAATTTTATATATGTCGTTATTGTAACACTTCTGTCAAATAAGTCAGATTTATTGATGGTAATAAGTGTAAATTTAATGAAAGAAAGAAAGAAAGTATGATTTTAAAGAACCTTCAAACAAAGTTATTTCTTAATAAGTCATTAGTATAGTTATATATGCTTCCTCTAATTACTTTTTTAAGATCAAGTCAAAATCTCTTTAATTTAAATTACAAATCTTATGAAAGATAAACTTTATGACAATGCTGACAGTTTTGCGATGTCATTTGATCAGGAATGGGAAAATCTTGATTGTGCGGATTTACAATTAAAGATAGATAAAGTATTCGAAATTTTATCTGACCATCCTTTTTTAGTCTCTAATCCTGAAAATGCAAGAAGAATGGCTGAATTTAGGATATTTTCATTAAAAAAATTTAAAAAATAATTTTTATATTTTTATTGAAATTAATTATTTAAGTTGAATATTCAATATTTAAAAATTAGATATTTGGAGAATTAAAAAATCCTTTGCTATATAAGAATATTGTTATACCTATAATTGGACCTATTCCAAATATAAAAAGTACTAATTTTGCAGAATTTTTTGTTTGACCTAATTCTTTATTTATGTTGTTTGACTCTGTTTGAATCTTTTTGGAATTTTTCTTTTTCATGAAAGATATTTTACTACAGCGTAACTTTAGGAATCTTTATCTTTTTAGTAAATCTCATGTATTTTTTAAATTTAGCTAGATTTATTTAGGAATCATGAAAACACAATAATGTATAATGTAATGAATAAAAAGTAATATGAGTGCAACCAAGAGAGAGGAAGTAAGCTCTCACCTTAGATATATAAGGTTAGAACTTAGAGAAATGCATCAAATGCTTATCAAAGACGATTTGTTACCAGATCTAAGTGAAGCTAAGGAAGTTCATGCACAGCTGGATGCTTTATTGGATTTATTATCAGATAAAAGAGTAAAGAACATTAAAACTCAATTTTGAATTTTTTAATTCATTTCAATTAATTATAAATAATTAGTAGCTGATTCTATTTTTTTGCGATTATCATGCATCTGTTCTAATTCATTGTATATTTCTTTAATTTGGATTTGGATTAGATCAGTTGAATTTATATTACTTAAAGCATCCATTGCGGATAGTAGACTTTCTTTCGCTTCTATTAAATGTCTACATTCTTTACTGCCTGCTTCGTAGGACATAGTATTTTAAAGAATTTAATTATCCCAAATATATAAAAAATACTTCGGTATTGCTTGATACTCTTATCAAAAAAAAGCATATTATTGTTATGTATATTACAGAATTGGTAATTATTTTTACTAAAATTAAAAAAAAAACTAATGCAAGAAAACACCAAAGACTATGCATTGTGTATTAAAGTGGCTTTAGAGAATGCAAAAAAAAGAATTAATCTACTTGATAATTCCGATAAACAGTGCGTTTTAGACGAATATAAGGAATGGATCAATGATGGTTTAAATAATAATACAATTTTATTACTTAGAGAAGACCCAATTATCTAAAAACTATTTAAGAACTATTTTTAATTCTTTGCATTCGAAGTAACCTTATATAAAAAATAAAGACTTACAATAAAAGTGACTATTAAAATAATTGTTAAAGAGGAAAAATTATACATAATTATATCTAAAATTTGTTTTTACTATAACAGTCTTAATTAAATTTGCCTTTGAATTCAGTTTTCTTTAAAAAGTGAAAAAATAAATTTTTGCAAATTTTCTTTTTCTAAAAAGATTTCTTTAGCCTTATATTTTTTTAATTTTTCAAAAATTAAATTAACTAAATATTCTGATTTTGGATTCATAATAGAAAGTTATTTTTCTAATAAATAAATTTTCTCTTCACCAATTTTATCTGGCTTTGTTATCTTACATCCTTTATCTTTTTCCATATCACAATCTTTTGTAGCAGGAATAGATTTCCAAGTACAAATTTTTTCTTGAGAATCTTCTTTTAAGATAATCCATCCATCATCTAAGTATTCTGAAATACCATCCTCTCCACAGGAAAACTTTATTTCCATTCTTTTCTTTTCTGAATTAGTATTCTCATTAATATTTTCTTCCGAATTATTTATGGGATATTCTTTATTTATTGATGTCCTACATGAACTTAAGAGGATTGTAATTAAAAGTATTTGTGCAAATTGTTTTATTCTTTCCATTTTTTAATTTTTTTATGTTTTCAAGTTATTAAAACATAGTTTATTTTGTTTCTATTAATTTTAATAGTTGATCCATTTTATTCATAAGTTTTTTTACATCATCTGGCTGGGGTAATATTAATTCTTCAGTAACTTCTAAATGCATTTTCTTTAAGTTTTGCCTTAAATCTTTTAAATGCATTTTTACGTTTTCTTTCTTTTGTTTTATATCATTCATAGGATTAAAATTAAATTTAATTAAACTTAGAATGACTATTATAATATTATGAGGTTTATTAATAGATAATAATTAAAAATTTAATTTTTTAGATTTTCAATTTCATAGATTTCTTCACCGCCGAAACAAAAATTTGTAGATAACATTTTTAATTCCCTCTTATTAAGTCCGATTATATTTTTATTTTTAATAATATAGTCTCTGGCAATCGCTTCACAATTTAGTTGATTTTTTGCATGTTTAATAACTGGATAAAAATATGCCAATGTAATAATTATAAAAAAAAATGTTATTAATGATTTCTTGTCGTCTTTAATTAATTCTTTAGCTTTCTTTTTGGTTTTTAATATTTTTATTAGCAATTTATCTGGTAATCCTATTTGAACAAATAAAAACTCCACCCACCATGGAAGATCTTTATCTTTCTTTTTCTTTGAGTTTTCGGCACTATTCATTTTCTTACCTTCATAATTTTGATTTCTAGCCTCTTTGGGATTAATTGTTTCTTTTTTATTCATATCATCCAATAATTTATTTGGAATATAGAGGTTTTATTTTGATTTGGAAACTATATATTCATTTTATAAGTTTTAATTTAATTTATCTATCAATTTGAGTATTGTTAATTTGTATTTAAAATAAAATGTATAGATGGCAAAAAAAAGAAGGAAGTTAAATAAAGATTACGAGAAAAAAATATATTCATCAAAAAAAAATGTTGAATTAGTTTTGGCTAAAATCTATGATATCGATGATGAAGATATACAAAAAGAATATATTAGTGCTTTTAATAGAGTTTTGTACTTATATGATCAATTAAAAGAAGAGTATGAACAACAAGGCTTTAAGGACAATTCAGAAGAGCTTCTTATAAATTATAAAAATGCTTTTAATCTTTTTGAATCAGAATTTGAAATTTAAATTCTAATTACCTTTATAAGGTATCACAGGTATTTCAATTAGATTGCCTTTTTGTAGATTCGATCTTTTCTCTACCAAATTGTTTATACAAGTTGATTTCCTTTGCTCATTTTTACAAATTTTCTTTATTTGGTAATTAGTAAGTGAGAATGTTCTATCACCAAATGTTAACAAAGCAAATAAAAATAAAGATAGATTTAATTTTGCTTTCATTGATTTCCTATTACTTGAATTCTTATTATCTTTAATTAAATTACTTTTTATTATAAATATCTATAATTTGTTTTAATTCATCTTTACTTAAGTCTGTCGAAATAAAAACTTCTTGGGCTGTTTTACCCTTTCTTGCGATTGCTTTATATCCGTTTATTGTTTTCACTGACAATCTAATTGTCAATTTAGAGGATCTTCCCCTTACTCTTGATATCGCAGCTGGAGTTACTGTCTTGATATTAATATTAAGTACTAACTTTTGAAGTATTGGAATTAGACCTTCTATATTTGTACTATGATTTATTACTAACCTTCCCAATTTGTATTTTCCCTTTAATTTATTCTATTTACAAAATTTTGTTTCTGAGAAATTAACTTTAGATTAGAAATGATTAAAAAATTTTGAACTTCTGTTATATTTATAAAAGTGATTTAAATCTAATGATCTTTCAAATAGGGTGGGCAGCATTAGCTGCAATTTTTACTTTTTCAATAGCAATGGTTGTTTGGGGTAGAAATGGTGACGGATCTATTGACATATGAGTTCATTTTTAAGTTATGACCTCTACTTAAGTAAATTTCTCATATATACCTCATTCGTTTTACTAATATTAATAACATTAGCTGTAATTTATATATCTTATGTCTCTTGGAAAGATAAAAAAAGATTAAAAAAATAGATTTTATTTTTTTTGCGCTGTTTTATTATCCTTTATTCTGAGTTCTTCAATTAATTCTTTTGCTTGTTCCATTTTTGATAGAGTGTTTTTGTAAATTCCTATATCTTTTTCTGCTTTATTAAAAGACAATTTTAAGTTTTTAAAAATATTAGATAGGATATCATTTATCTCTGATTCTTTTTTTTCTTTGAGATCTAGGTATTTTAAAATTAATATATACAATCCTAAGTTTAATATCCTTGAAGGATAGAGTTTCGAATCGCTTTTTTCTTGTAATAATTTCAATATATCTTTAGATGATTTATCCTCGAATTCCTTTTGAGATGTTTGAGAGATTTCCTTGATTTTATTCCCTTCGAAATTTGTAGAACTGCATAAAGATTCAAAAAGAAGATCCAAATGTCTCTCAGGTTTGTATCCTTTCATTAAGTCTTTGAATGTCTCGGTGAGACCAATACAAAAGAGATAATCTTGTGTAAATTCATTTTGATGATTTAAAAGATTTAGCTCAACAAGCATTTCATCAACTATTCTTTTATATAAGCCTGGAATAACGTAAGGGAATTGTTCATGAAATAACTTTTTGCTATCTGAAACGGTCAATTTTTCTTTCAATTTTTTATATGTAAACCTTAAT
Organism: Prochlorococcus marinus CUG1415; assembly: GCF_017696015.1. Taxonomy (NCBI): domain Bacteria; kingdom Bacillati; phylum Cyanobacteriota; class Cyanophyceae; order Synechococcales; family Prochlorococcaceae; genus Prochlorococcus; species Prochlorococcus marinus. The sequence continues at coordinate 710,276 of NZ_JAAORL010000001.1, forward strand.
AAGGTTAGCGTATGTTTACTCAAAATCGTTAGTATCTAATAAACAGATAAATATTATTATGATCCCTTTAGTTTTGGAAGAATCAGGTGGAAGTGAAAGAGTCTTTGATATTTATTCGAGATTATTAAGAGAGAGAATAATCTTTTTAGGGGAACAAGTTACTAGTGAAACTGCTAATAGGATTGTTGCTCAATTATTATTCCTAGAAGCAGAGGACCCCGAGAAGGATATTTATATGTATATAAATTCACCAGGCGGATCTGTCTATGATGGTTTAGGCATTTTTGATACAATGCAACATGTCAAGCCCGATATACATACGGTTTGTGTTGGTTTAGCAGCGAGTATGGGCGCTTTTTTGTTGGCGGCAGGTACTAAAGGCAAAAGAAGTAGCCTTAGACATTCAAGAATAATGATTCATCAACCACTTGGAGGCGCCAGAGGGCAAGCTAGTGACATAAGAATTCAGGCAGATGAAATTTTGTTCTTAAAAGAACGTCTGAATAATGAATTATCAGAGAGAACTGGTAAGGATTATGAAACTATCAAAGAAGATACTGATAGGGATTTTTATATGTCTCCAAATGAAGCCGTTGAGTACGGATTAATAGATCTAGTACTAGATAAGAAACCAGTTAAGGTTTAACTTAATAATTGAGGTGTTCTTTCCTTCTCAGGAATAGTGGTGAATTTGGAAAGAATACTCACAAATTCTTCACCATCTAATGTCTCTTTTTCAATTAAT